>DASSNX010000067.1:0-17603 GCA_035701185.1 Candidatus Limnocylindria bacterium | reverse complement strand
TGACGCGCCAGAAGGGGATCGTGCACCTGGTCCGCGCGCTGCGCGAGGTGGATCCGGGCGTCGGGGCGGTGCTGTGCGCCGGCCAGCCCGACACGCCGGAGATCGCGGCCGAGATGGAGGAGGCGGTCGCCGAGGCGCGGGTGCACCGGCCCAACCTCGTCTGGATCCCGGAGATGCTCAGCCGCCCGGACGTGCGGCAGCTGTACAGCCACGCCGCGCTGTTCGTCTGCCCCTCGGTGTACGAACCGTTCGGCATCATCAACCTGGAGGCCATGGCCTGCGAGCGTCCGGTCGTCGCCAGTGCCGTGGGTGGCATCCCGGAGGTGGTGGTCGACGGCGAGACCGGGGTCCTGGTGCCGGTTGCGCTCTCGCCGGATGACCCGATGCGCCCGGTCGACCCCGCCGCGTTCGAGTCCGACCTGGCCTCCGCCATCAACCGCCTGATGGCCGATGCGCCCCTGCGGGAGCGGATGGGCCGCGCCGGGCGAGCCCGGGCGGTGGAGCGTTTCAGCTGGTCGGCGATCGCCGAGGAGACGGTTGGGCTGTATCGCTCGCTGACGTGAAGCGACGCCGGTGGCGTGTCATGGCAACGACGGCGCCGGCTCCTGCGTGGGCATTGCGGTAGCATCAGCACCCCGTGACCGAGCAAGCCCTGACCTCTGCTGCGCCCGGGCGCCCTGCGCCCGATGACGCCCCGGTGCTGGTCGCCCGCGACCTGCGCAAGCGCTACGGCTCGCTGCAGGCGGTGGACGGCGTCTCCTTTGAGGTCGCCGCGGGCGAGGTCTTCGGCATCCTCGGGCCGAACGGTGCGGGCAAGACCACCACGCTGGAGATGCTGGAGGGCATGCGCCCCATCGATTCGGGCAGCGCCACGGTCGCCGGGGTGGACGTGGCCAGGGATCCGCGCGGGGTCAAGGCCCGCATCGGCATCCAGCTCCAGGCGTCCAGCTTCTTCGACGAGCTGAACCTGGTGGAGCTGCTGGAGCTGTTCGGCCACCTCTACGGCCGCGAGGCGGATGCCCAGGCCCTGCTGGCCGAGGTGGAGCTGACCGAGAAGGCGCGCTCGCAGGTGCGGACCCTGTCCGGCGGTCAGAAGCAGCGCTTCAGCATCGCCGCCGCGCTGGTGAACGACCCCGCCATCCTGTTCCTGGACGAGCCGACCACCGGGCTCGATCCCCAGGCGCGCCGGCACCTGTGGGGCGTCGTCCGCGAGCTGGCGTCGCGCGGCCACACCATCGTCCTCACCACCCACTACATGGAAGAGGCCGAGGAGCTGTGCCAGCGAGTGGCCGTGATGGATGGCGGCAGGATCGTTGCGCTCGACTCGCCCGACGCCCTGATCCAGGCGCTGCTCGACCGCGGCTTCCACAAGGAGCGAGTCGAGCGGCTGGCCAACCTGGAGGACGTCTTCATCGACCTCACCGGCCACGAGCTTCGGGAGGACGAGTAGCCGATGAAGGTCGGCGTCTACTGGGCCCTCCTGATCGCCAGCGTGAAGATGTTCGTCCGCAACCGGGCGGCCCTCTTCTTCAGCCTGGTCGTGCCGCTGCTGATCATGCTCATCTTCGGCGTGCTGAACTTCGGTGGCACCACCGAGGTGAGCCTGGGCCTGGTCGACGAGGCGAACAACCAGGCCAGCGCGACCCTCCGCACGGCGCTGGACCGAACGGATGCATTCAAGGTGCAGCCGGGCGCCCGGCAGTCGGAGCTGGAGGAGCTGAGCCAGGGCCATCGCGACCTGGTGCTGGTGATCCCCGCCGGCTTCGAGCTGCAGCCGTCGGCCGATGCCAGCCGGCAGCTCACCGCCTACACCAACCAGTCGAAGCCGCAGCAGGCGCAGGTGGGCGGGCTGCTGCTGAACGCCATCGTCAGCCAGGTGATGCTGTCCGGCGGACAGCCCGGCGGCCCGGCCGGACCCGTGGTGCAGCTGAAGGCGCTACCCGGCCGCGACCTGGGCTACATCGACTTCCTGGTGCCCGGCATGCTGGCGCTGACGGTCATGCAGCTCGGCCTCTTCAGCGTCTCGTTCGGCTTCGTGCAGCTCAAGCGCACGGGCGCTCTGCGGCGGCTGTTCGCCACGCCGACCAGTCCGGCCTACTTCCTGGGCGCGCAGGTCACCAGCCGCCTGCTCATCGGCCTGGCGCAGGTGCTCATCCTGCTGGGCGTGGGCCTGTGGTTCGGCCTGCAGCTGGTCGGCTCGGTGGTGCTGCTGCTCGCGGTTTCGGTGCTCGGCTCCTGCATCTTCCTGGCAATGGGCTTTGCGGTGGCCGGTTGGGCCAAGAACGAGGACCAGGCCGCGCCGGTCGCCAACCTGATCAGCCTGCCGATGACGTTTCTGTCCGGCGTCTTCTTCCCGCGCGACGCGATGCCCGACCTGCTGCAACGCATCACCGACTTCCTGCCGCTGACGTACCTCTCCGACGCGCTGCGCAAGATCGCGAACGACGGTGCCGGCATCACGGACATCGGCCCGGACCTGCTGGGCCTGGCGGTGTGGGCGGTGGTCAGCTTCGTGGTCGCCGTTCGGCTCTTCTCGTGGGAATGATCGCCGGCTGACCGTGCCCAGCCAACCGGCGGTCGTCCTCTCCGGCCACATCATGGCGCTGGGCGTTGCCCGCTCCCTGGGATCAGCCGGCATTCCGGTCGTGCTGGCCCGCTACCGCGACGACGACATGGCCCAGGCGTCGCGATTCGTGACCCGCTCGACGCGGGTCCCGAACCCGGTCGAGGACGAAGCCGGGTTCATCGACGCACTGGAACGCCTGGGCCCGAGCGTCGCGGGCAGCCCGCTGTTTCCTGCCAGCGACGAGACGCTGCTCGCGGTCGCCAACCATCGCGATCGCTTGGCACGCTGGTACCGCGTCGCCGCGCCGCCGGCGGCGCTGGTGGAACGGATCGTCATGAAGGAGCACACCTACGCCCTGGCCGAGCAGCTCGGGGTGCCGGCGCCGCGCACCGTGCTCGTCCGCTCGGAAGCCGATCTCGAGCGCCACCGCGACGCGTTCCCGTTTCCCTGTCTCGCCAAGCCCAGCCAGAGCCATCGCTACCAGGACCTGTTCGGACGCAAGATGGTTCGCGTCGAGACCATGGACGCGCTGGTGGCGGCCTACCGCGAGGCCGATGCGGCCGGGCTCCAGATCATGCTCCAGGAGCTCATTCCCGGCGACGATCGCAGCGGGGTGAACTACAACTCCTATCGAGCTTCCGCATCCCCGCCGGTCGAGTTCACCGCCGCCAAGGTGCGGCTGACGCCGAGGCGCTTCGGCCCGCCGTCGGTGGTGGTCAGCCGCGCCATCCCCGATGTGGTGGAGCCGGCGAGACGGCTGCTGGACGCCCTGGGCTTCGAGGGCTTCTCGTGCACCGAGTTCAAGCGTGATGCCCGCGACGGCGTGTACAAGCTGATGGAAGTCAACGGCCGGTTCAACCTCTCGTCGCTGCTGATGCTCCGCTGCGGCGTCAACTTCCCGCTAATGGCATACCGGCACCTGCTGGCAGACGAGCCGCCCGCCGCGACGACCGCGGCGGAGGGCGTGTACTGGATCGACGGCACCAAGGACGTGGTGTATGCCATCCCCGAGCTGGCGCGCCGCCCGTGGGAGATCGGCGCCTTCGTCGCGCCCTACCGCCGGCCGCACGTCTTCGCCGTCTTCGACCGCCACGACCCGAGGCCGGTGGCGGTGCGCTGGCGCCATCTCGTGGCGCGTGCCATCGCGTCGCTGGTCCGCAGGCTCCGTCCCACCGCCTGACGGTCCCGAGCGGCGGGCCCTTTGTCCCGCGGCTACGTGACCTTCGGCACCCGCCACGCAGTGCCGCTTCCACGGTTAATGGACGCAAGAACGTCGTTTGCCCATGGAGGCACCACCGTGACTCGGCTGATTGTCGTCGTCAGTTCAATTGCGTCTGTCCTGCTTCTCTCCCTCATCCTGGCTCGCGTGTCCCCGGTCACCGGCGAGACCGCCGGGGCGCAGCCATCGGCCTCGGCGTCGCATGACATGGGGGCCATGCCATCGCCGGGCGCCACGACCGCGGTGGCCGAGGATCCATCGGCTCCCGATTACGTCCTGCGTGATCCCAAGGCGCCATCCCTGGCCAAGGGGACCGTGCATGACATCGACCTCTACGTGGTCGAGCAGAAGATGACCGTGGCCAAGGGCTTCGTGCAGACGGTCTACGCCTTCGGGCTGACGCCGGAAACAGCCACCGTTCCGGGTCCCGTGCTGCGGGTCAAGGTGGGCGACACGCTGCGCATCCACTTCAAGAACCCCAAGACGAACATGATGCCGCACTCGGTCGACTTCCACGCCTCCCTGGTGGCCTGGAATGACGAGATGGCCGATATCAATCCCGGCGAGGATAAGCTCTACGAGTTCAAGGCCCAGTACGCCGGCGTGTTCATGTACCACTGCGGCACGGCGGGCGCGCTGAGCCACATGCTGAACGGGATGTACGGCATGATCATCGTCGAGCCGCGCGAGGGTCTGCCCAAGGTCGACCAGGAGTTCTTCGTGGTCCAGAGCGAGTGGTATCTCGGGCAGCAGGGCCAGACCGGTGACCTGACCAAGGCCAACGCCACCGTCCCGAACCCCGACTTCGTGGTCTTCAACGGCGTGGCGACCCAGTACAAGGACAACCCCATCCCGGTCAAGACCGGTGAGAACATCCGCGTCTTCGTCCTGAATGCCGGGCCGAGCGAGGACAGCTCGTTCCACGTCGTCGGCACGATCTTCGACAGCGTCACCAAGGAGGGCATCCACCTGGCCCGCGGCAACGACGGCAACTGGGGCTCGCAGGCCGTCGACCTGTCACCGGCCCAGGGCGCGATCGTCGAGTTCCACTTCGACGAGGACGGCCTCTACCCGTTCGTGACCCACGCGTTCAACTACGTGGCCCATGGCGCCATCGGCCTGTTCCAGGCCGGGGACGGCGACCCGACCAATTGACGACGTTGATCGGGTCTCCGGGGCGCGAGGCGCCGGCCACCGCCGGCGCCTCGCCGTTATCGGAAGAGACGCGCCAGCGGCTGGAGCGGGGCCGGGCGGAGCGGCGGGTGCTGGCGACCGGGCTCGCGCTAACCGGCGCGTTTGCCGCGGCGGCGGTGCTGAGCGCGATCATCGGCGGGGGAATCGGCTGGGCGGCGCTCCACCTGGCGCTGGTCGGGGCCTCCACCGTTGGCATCGGCACCTTCATGCCGCACTTCACCGTGACGCTGGCCGGCACCGAGCCGGAACGGGCACCGGCGCGACTGGCGGTCCTCGGGACGCTGGCCGCCAGTGGCGCGGCGGTCAGCGTCGGCGTGCCGGCCAGCATCGGCTGGCTGGTGGTCATCGGCGCGGCTGGGCTCCTGGCGGGGACGGCGGGAACCGGCTGGATGAGCTTCGCGCCCCTCCGCCGCGGCATCGTGCGGCGCCACCCGATCGTGCAGGTGGTCTACGGTGCAGCGCTCTTCGAGCTGGCCATCGGCGTCACCATCGCCCTGCTCCTCTACCTGGGCTGGCCGCCGGTCGTGAGCCGATGGGCCGACCTCAAGCTGGCGCACGGCTGGCTGAACCTGTTCGGCTTCGCCTCGCTGACGGTGGCGGGCACGCTGGTGTACCTCTTCCCGACGGTGGTCGGCGCCCGCATCCGCGCCCACGCCTCGCTGCTCCTGCTGGTCGTCGGATGCGTCGCCGGCCCGCCCATCGTGGCGCTGGGGGCGGCCCTGGGCAGCGCCATGGTGACCGCCATCGGGGCGTGGCTGACTGTTGGTGGGGCGGTCGGCCAGGCCTGGTACGTCGGCCACGCGCTGAGCGGTCGCGGTCGCTGGGCCTTCGACCACGACTGGCACCGAGCGGTGATCTGGCACCTCGCTGCCGGGACGGGCTGGTTCGTGGCGGCCACCGCGACGCTGGCCCTTCGCCTGACGCTCAACGGGCCGACCGGCTGGAGCCTCGGAGCGGTGACCGTGCCGCTGGTGGCCGGCTGGGTGCTGCAGGAGCTCATCGGCTCATGGAGCCACCTGCTGCCGGCCGTCGGTCCCGGCGACGCTGCCGCCCACGCCAGGCAGCGCGACCTCCTCGGCCGCCGGGCGCGGTGGCGGGTTGGGGCCCTGAACCTGGGCGTCCTGGCAGGCTGGGTCGGCTTCGCGCTCGGCGTCCCGGTGCTTGCCGCAGGCGGCGGCATCCTGCTCGTCGGGGCGAGCGGGACGGCCCTGGTGCTGCTCGGTCGGGCGCTGCGCGCCTGACGACCGCCTACGCCGAGGCGGCGAGCTGGTCCGGGATGACCTCGATCAGCGGGCTGGCGACCATCATCCGGTCGACGTCGGTCCGACCCCAGTTGCGCGCCACCTGCTCCATGATTCGCCGTCGCTCGGCGGGGTCGGTCAGCTCGCGGGCCGTGGCCGGCAGATCGGCCTTCACCGCGCCCTTCAGGTGGAACGTCACGCGCGGGTTGGCGCGGATGTTGGCCAGCCAGCTGCGCGGGCGGCCGGGCATGCCGCTGATGTAGACCCGGCCGTCGATGGCGTGGAAGACCAGCTCGATGCGCCGCGGCAGCCTCGTCCGCCGGCCGGTGGTGGTGAGATCAATGGTGTGGCCGCGCGAGAGGGCGCGGCGGATGCGTTCGTCCATATGCCGCTGATTATAGTTGCACGCGCAACTATCTGCCGGAGGCCGATGATGCCCGGACCCCGGGGCGCACCGGTCCGCGGGCGATCAGCGCCCGGTGCTCGTCGAGGGTGTCCGGCGTGAGCTCGACCAGCCAGGTGGCGCCGGCCTCGGCGAGCGCCTGCACGCTGGCCGCGGCGTCCGCTTCGGGGACGGCGGCGGTGTCGGTGTTGGCGGCGACGTCGAAGGCGGAGAGATCCGGTCGCAGCGCCTGGAGCGCGGCAACCGCTTCGCGGACGTCGGCAGGCGTCAGCCGCTCGCGGGTGGCCTGGTTGTCGGTCATGAGGTAGACCCCATCCCCCCGCGCGGCGCGCTGCAGCGGCCGTCGATGCGGCCAGCCGGCGGCGAGCCAGACCGGCGGCCCCGGGCGCTGGACCGGCACGGGATGGAGCGCCACGTCGCGGACGGTGTAGTGCCTGCCCTGGAAATCCAGGCGCTCGCCGCGCCAGGCGGCATCCAGGATGGCAAGCGCCTCCTCGAGCTGCTCCGCACGCAGGGCGGCGTCGGCGTTCCGCCCGAACTGGGTGAACTCCTCCGCCTTCCAGCCGATGCCCGCACCGAAGATCACCCGTCCGCCGGACAGCACGTCCAGGCTCGCCACCTGCTTGGCCACGATCCACGGCTGCCGGCGGGGGAGGGGCGTGACCAGCGCGCCGATCCGGATGCGCTCCGTGCGGGCGGCGATCGCGGCGAGCGCGATCCACGGGTCAGCGACCGGCGTGGTCTCGTCGCCGGCGGGCAGCAGGATGTCCCATACGAAGAAGCCGTCCCAGCCGGCTGCCTCCGCGGCAACCGCCAGCTCGACCAGGACGTTGGGATCGGCCCACTCGCCGGTGGTCGCCACGTCCAGGCCGTAGTGAATGGTGCGTCCGTCGGGCATCGGAGCGAATGCTACGCCGGGGCGTTCCTGCGACGGACTGGCGTGGAGAGGATGCGCGCTGCCGGGTGGCCGAGTGCCACAAGTGGTGCTTGTGCAGCGACCACCGTGGCGGTCGGCGCACAAGCGTGGCTATGTGAAATGACACGCCGGCACTGGAACGCGCGCATGCGTACAAGCGGTGGTTGTGCCGGCTCACGGTTCGGAGCCGATTTGGTCAACGGCACAAGTGCCACTTGTGCCAGCCACCGGAACCGCGGCGTTCTACAAGTGCTGCTTGTGGGGGGCACGCCAGCGCCGTATTCAGGACAGGATCTGTCAGGAATACGTGCCAGCCTGAGGCCGATACACTCGGACTGACCGTGACCATCGCCGCCGATCCGCTGGATCGCTTCTCCGAACCCACCCGGGCCTGGTTCCGCCAGGCCTTCGCCGCGCCGACCCGCGCCCAGGCCCTCGGCTGGCCGGCCATCGCCGATGGCGGCCACGTGCTGCTGCACGCCCCCACCGGCAGCGGCAAGACGCTGGCCGCCTTCCTGTGGACCCTCGACCGGCTCTTCGGCGAGCCCGAGCCGCGGCCACGCGACCGGCGGCTGCGGGTGCTGTACGTCTCGCCCCTCAAGGCGTTGACCTATGACGTCGAGCGCAACCTGCGGGCACCATTGGCCGGCATCCGTCGCACCGCCGAGCTGGCAGGCGTGACGCTCCCGGAGGTGCGCGTCGGCTCGCGGACCGGCGACACCCCTGCCGACGCGCGCCGGCAGCTGGTCAAAGATCCGCCCGACATCCTGGTCACCACCCCGGAAAGCCTGTACCTGATGCTCACCAGCCAGGCGCGGGAGGCGCTGCGCGGCGTGGAGCACGTCATCGTCGACGAGGTGCACGCCATCGCCGGCACCAAGCGGGGCGCGCACCTGGCGCTCTCGCTCGAGCGGCTCGGGGCACTGACCGAGCGGCCTCCGCAGCGCATCGGCCTGTCGGCCACCCAGCGGCCTCTGGAGCGGATCGCGGCCTTCCTGGGCGGCGTCGGGCCCGGCCGCGAGGTGGCCATCGTGGACGCTGCCGAGGGCAAGACGCTGGAGCTCGAGGTGATCGTCCCGGTCGAGGACATGACTCGCATGGGCGAGGAGCTGGAGCTCGAGGAGCAGCCCGGTGGGCCCGCCGCGGGGCCTGAGGCAAGGCGCTCCATCTGGCCGAGCATCCATCCCAAGCTGCTCGAGCTGATTCGCGCCCATCGATCCACCCTGGTCTTCGTGAACTCCCGGCGGCTGGCGGAGCGCCTGGCGGCGCGGCTGAACGAGCTGGCCGGCGAGGAGCTGGTCCGCGCGCATCACGGCAGCATCGCCCGCGAGCAGCGGCTCGAGATCGAGGAGGCGCTGAAGGCGGGGCGGCTGCCGGCGCTGGTCGCGACCAGCAGCCTGGAGCTGGGAATCGACATGGGCGCCATCGACCTCGTCATCCAGATCGAGGCACCGCCCAGCGTGGCGGCCGGGCTGCAGCGCATCGGCCGGGCAGGACACCAGGTCGGGGCGCCGTCGACCGGCAAGATCTTCCCGAAGTTCCGCGGCGACCTGCTGGAGTCGGCGGTGGTCGTGCGCCGCATGCTCGACGGGGCGATCGAGGAGACGCGGGTCCCGCGCAACCCGCTGGACGTGCTGGCTCAGCAGGTCGTTGCCACCTGCGTCGACCGCGCCTGGCGCGTCGATGAGCTGTATGCCCTGGTGACGGGCGCCTACCCGTTCCGCGACCTGTCGCGCGAACAGCTGGAGGGGGTGCTCGACATGCTGTCGGGCCGATACCCGTCCGACGAGTTCGCCGAGCTGCGGCCCCGGGTTGTCTGGGACCGTGCGACCGACACGGTCTCGACTCGCAACGACGCCCGGGTGGTGGCCATCACCTCCGGCGGCACCATCCCGGACCGCGGGCTGTATGGCGTCTTCCTGGCGGGCGACGAGGGTGGCAAGGGGCGGCGCGTCGGTGAGCTGGACGAGGAGATGGTCTACGAGTCGCGGGTCGGCGAGGTCTTCCTGCTGGGCGCCTCGAGCTGGCGGATCGACGAGATCAAGCCGGACCGGGTGCTGGTCACGCCCGCGCCCGGCGAGCCGGGCAAGATGCCCTTCTGGAAGGGTGACGGCATCGGCCGTCCGATCGAGCTGGGGCGCGCCATCGGCTCATTCCTGCGCGAGCTGGAGCCGATGCCGCCCGGTCCCGCGGAAGGGCGCCTGCGCGACGACCACGCGCTCGACCCGCTGGCGGCCCGGAACCTGGTGGCCTACCTCGGTGAGCAGCGCGACACGACCGGTGCCCTGCCGACTGATCGGCAGCTGGTGGTGGAACGCTTCCGCGACGAGCTGGGTGACTGGCGGCTGTGCCTGCTGTCGCCGTTCGGCGGCCGCGTCCACGCCCCGTGGGCCATGGCGGTCGAGGCGCGGATGGCCGAGGAGGGTCGCCCGGCACAGACGATCTGGACCGATGACGGCATCGCCCTGCGCCTGCCCGACGCCACCGAGCCGCCCGGCGAGGAGCTGTTCATGCTGGCGCCCGACGAGCTGGACGACGTGCTGATGTCCGCGCTCGGCGGCTCGGCCCTGTTCGCTTCCCACTTCCGCGAGAACGCCGCCCGCGCACTGCTGCTGCCGCGCCGCCGGCCGGGGCAGCGCACGCCGCTGTGGATGCAGCGCCAGCGCTCGTCGGACCTGCTGACGGTTGCCAGCCGCTACGGGTCGTTCCCCATCATCCTGGAGACGTACCGCGAGATCCTGTCCGACGTCTTCGACGTGCCGGCCCTGAAGGAGGTGCTGGGCGGCATTCGCTCCCGGGCCATCCGGGTCGCCGCCGTCGAGACGCGTTCGGCCTCGCCCTTCGCCACCGGCCTGCTGTTCGACTACGTCAGCACCTACCTCTACGAGGGTGACGCGCCGCTGGCCGAGCGCCGGGCGCAGGCCCTGTCGCTGGACCGCGAGCTGCTGGCCGAGCTGCTGGGCGCCGACGAGCTGCGCGAGCTGCTGGATCCGGCGGCGACTGCCGACCTGGAGCTGGAACTCCAGGGCCTGGCCGGCGGGCGCCGGGTGCGGACCGTGGACGGCATCCATGACCTGCTACGGCGGGTCGGTGAC
Organism: Candidatus Limnocylindria bacterium; assembly: GCA_035701185.1. Classification (GTDB taxonomy): domain Bacteria; phylum Chloroflexota; class Limnocylindria; order QHBO01; family QHBO01; genus DASSCW01. The sequence goes on along the minus strand of DASSNX010000067.1, from coordinate 6,969 downwards.
CTGCGGGACGACGAGGTCGCGGCGCGCAGCGATCTGCCCGATCCGGAGAAGGCTTTGTCCGGGTTGGAGCGCGACCGGCGCATCGTCTCGCTGCGGCTGGGCGGGGAGCCACGCTGGGTCGCAATCGAGGACGTGGCCCGCTACCGCGACGCCTTCGGCGCCAGTCCGCCGCCGGGCGTGGCCGAGACGTGGCTCGAGCCCGGCGACCCCGGCGGTCCGCCGCCGCTCGACGCGCTGCTGCTCCGCTGGGCCCGCACCCATGCCCCGTTCACGGCGGGCGGCCCTGCCGGGCGCTGGGGCATCGCCCCATTGCGGGTCCAGGAGCGGCTCCGTGCGCTGGTCGAGTCTGGTGCGCTGCTGGAGGGCGCCTTCCGGCCGGGCGGCGCCGACCACGAGTTCGCCGACGCCGAGGTGCTGCGCGCGCTGCGTCGCCGATCGCTGGCGCGGCTGCGGCGCGAGGTCGAGCCGGTGCCGACCGCCGCCTTCGGCCGCTTCCTGCCGGCCTGGCACGGCATCGGCTCGCAGGCCACCGGCCACGACCGGCTGCTGGAGGTGATCGCCCAGCTGGAGGGTTATCCGGTTCCGGCCTCGATCCTGGAGCGCGACCTGCTGCCGGCCCGCGTCCGCGACTATGGCCCGCGCCTGCTCGACGAGCTGGGGGCCGCCGGCGAGGTGGTCTGGATCGGCCGCGGCCCGCTGGGCCGTGACGATGGACGGGTGGCACTGTACCGGCGCGATCGGGCGGAGCTGCTGGCGTCGGCCGGCGCCTTCGAGCCCGGGGAGCGGCCGGAGGGAGAGCTGCATCGGGCGATCCGGCAGCACCTCGAGCGCCGCGGGGCGTCGTTCTTCGGTGCGCTGCGGATGGCCATCCCGGCGCGCACCGATGACGAGCTGCTGGATGCGCTGTGGGACCTCGTCTGGTCCGGCGAAGTCACCAATGACACCTTCGCGGCCCTGCGCGCCCTGAACCTGCCGAAGTCGCGGTCGCGCAGCAGCCGGCCGGGCCGGCCCGCCGGCCTCGGCCCCCCGCGTGCCGCCGGCCGCTGGTCGCTGACTGCTGACCTGGTGGGCGAGGGCCGCTCGCCGACCGAGCGCGGCCATGCCACGGCGCTGGGCCTGCTCGAGCGGCATGGCGTCGTCACCCGCGAGGCGGTGCTCGCCGAAGGCCTGGCCGGCGGCTTCGCCGGCGTCTACGCCGTGCTGCGCGTCATGGAGGAAGCCGGGCGGGTGCGCCGTGGCTACTTCGTGGACGGCCTCGGCGCGGCGCAGTTCGCCCTTCCCGGTGCGGTGGACCGGCTGCGCGCCGAGCGGGAGCCCGACGCCGAGGCGGAGCGCCGTGTCCTGCTGCTGGCTGCCGCGGATCCGGCCCAGCCGTACGGCGCCACGCTGGCGTGGCCGCGCGGCGCTGAGGACATGGAGCGGCTGCCGCTGCAGCGGGTGCCCGGCGCATACGTGGTGCTGGTGGATGGGGAGGCGGCGCTCTACGTCGAGCGCGCTGGCCGCGGGCTGCTCACCCTGCCGGCCTTTGCGGATCCGCAGATGGCAGCCTCGGCGCTGTCCGCGCTGCCGCGGCTGGTCGCGCCGGGCGGGCCGATGCGCGAGCTGCGCCTCGAGCGGGTCGATCGGGTGCCGCCGGCCGAGTCCGGGCTGGCCGAGCAGCTGCGCCAGATCGGCTTTCGGCCGAGCTATCGGTCCTGGCTGCTGCGCCCGCAGGCTGCCTCGCCAGGTCGCCGGACATAACGAAACGTCCCGTAGGAACCTTGCCCGACCCGTTGATGCAATCGCGGGAATCGCGCCCGGCTCCTCCGGGACAAGAACCAGATTAGGCCCGTTGCGCCCGCGCGCCAACCCACTTGTCCACGAATTTGGCAGCAGGCCGGCCGATTTGTCCACAGACCGTCCACATCGGCCTAGCCTGAGATGCTCCGGGGACGGTCGCCGGCGGTGGGCTGCTGGCTGCCCCGCTCGGCGGCCTCGCCGGCCGCGGCAGCCGTCCGCTCCGTCCAGCCGGGCCAGATGCGGCGCGCGGTGGCGAGCGGCAGCCGGCCACCGAGGTGCATCGAGCGCCACACGCCGTGGTAGCCGGGCAGGATCCCCAGCGCGATCACGATGTGCCCGGCGATGACCGCCGTGAAGCCGATGGTTGACAGCCGGTGCACCGCGGCCAGCACGGCGAACAGCGGGCCGACGTGGACGAACACCAGGCCGATGCCGCTGGCCACCAGCAGCCCCAGCAGGCCGACGATGGCGACGTTGGCCAGCCGCTGGCCGGGATCGAAGTGGCCCTCGTGGCGCCCGAAGCGGCCGCTCAACACCGCCGCCGGCCAGCGCAGCAGCCAGGCTCCGTCGCCGCGGTCGTAGCGCAGCGTTTCGCGTACGAAGCCGATGGCGCTGCGTGCCAGGAACGGGAGCGGCAGCAGCACCACCGCGACCAGCGCCCAGCCCAGCCAGACGTGGACCTGGACGTCGGGAATGCCGGTCAGGCGGGCAATCGGCGTCGGCTGGCCCTCGCGGCCGGCCAGCAGCCACCAGCCGGTCGCCAGCAGCAGCAGGGTCACCACGTAGACGGCGGTGTGCAGCCGCCGGACCGGCCGGCGGTAGCGCTCCAGCGTCATGGCTAGTACTGAGGCGGCGGCGGGGTCGAGGGGCTGGCGCTGCCACTGTCGGTCGCCCCGCCGCTGGGCGAGGCATCGCTGCCGCCGGCGACGGTGACGGTGATCTGCTGGGTCGGTCCGGCCAGCGAGTGGTCCGGGTTCGCCAGCGCCACGGTCAGGGTGTGCTTGCCCGGCGTCAGCTGGCGAGTCACCTGCCAGGTCGTGCCGTAGACGATGTCGTAGTCGGCCGCATCGGTGCCGGTGTCGAAGTAGATGTGCGCATGGCGGTTGCCGGTGCTCGGGTCGCCGAGGGGCTCGCTGGCCTGCAGTTCGACGTCGAACGGCACCGAGACCGTGGCGCCATCGGACGGGCTGACGAAGCCGATGGTGGCATTCGACGCGCTGCCGGCGCCCGCGTTGACGCTGCAGGCGGTTGCCACCAGGGCGAAGGCGGCGAGCAGGAGTCCCGCGCGGACGCCGGTCCGGGGCGCCGTGAAGAGGTTGGCTTGGATGTGCTGTCGGGTCATGCCACTCGATACGGACTGGCGCAGCACGCCGGATTCGGTCATCCAGGGGCGTACCCTTGACGAATCCGCCTGGCGAATCCGCGCATCAGCGACTGACGTAGAGATGGATACGAACCCACCACGCCACAGCGACGGAGATCTCATGCAAGAGGTCGTGGCAGGCTCCCAGGAGGCCCTGGCCCTGCTCTACGACCGGCATGTCGATGGCGTTTTCGCGGCAGCTCGCCGCCTCGCCGCCGACCGTCAGCTCGCTGAAGAAGTCGTCCAGGAGACGTTTCTGACCCTCTGGAATCGGGCGGAGCTGTATGACTCCACCCGCGGCAGCCTGGCCACCTGGCTGCGCCGCATCGCGCGCAACCGCGCGCTCGACCGCCTGCGGGCGGCAGCGCGCCGTCCCCGCCTGCTCTCCGCCGGCACGATTGCCGGCGAGGATGAGCCGATGGACGCCGCGCTGGAGCGCCTGGCGCTCTCTGCCGTCGATGACAGCTCCGAGCCGGCCGACCCGGGGGATGCCGCCGTGGCCTCGTGGACCCGACAGCGGGTGCGGCAGGCCATCGGCGAGATGCCAGAGGAGGAGCGGACCGTCATCGTGCTGGCCTACGACGAGGAGCTATCCCAGGCGGAGATCGCGCACCGCCTGGACTGGCCGCTGGGCACTGTGAAGACGCGAACTCGTCGGGCGCTCGGCCGGCTGCGCGCCGCGCTCGCCGCCGAGCTTGGCCCCGAGCCGGTGCCGATCGGCGACCAGCGGGTGGCCGAGCCGGTGTACGTGCGGGGCGGAGGACACGATGGATCACGCTGAGGTCCGCGAGGCGCTCGAGCTCGCCGTGGTCGAGCCCGGCGGCCTGGATGCCTTCCTCCACGGCGACTCGCCGGAGGCGGTGGCCGCCAATCAGCACCTGGCGGAATGCGCCGCCTGCCGCGCGCAGCTGTCCGAGCTGCGCGAATCAGCGGAGACGATCCGGCAGGTCATCCGCACCACGCCCTCACCGGACCTGCGGGCGCGCACGCTCGACCTGGTGGCGGCCCACGACCGTGCCCGCGCGGCGCGTGCCGGCGCGGAGCCGCCGCGGCGCCGCTTCTCGTTCCGTGCCCTGGTCCCCGCGGTGGCACTCGCGACAGCCACGGCCGCAGTCATCACCGGCATGGTCGTGTGGCGGGTGATGGACGCGCGCCTCACCACCGCCGACGGGCAGATCGCGCAGCAGCGGAATGCCATCGCCGGCCTCAGCGCCGTCGCCGACTGGACGCTGCGCGTCGGCGCCGCCCCCGACGCGACCCTGGTCCAGCTGGCGCCGGCCTCGAACGGCGGCAACGCCGCGGGGACGGTGATCCTGTCCGCCGACCGCGGCGAGCTGGTCATGGTCGCGAGCGGCCTGCCGGCGCCGCCGCCAGGCTACGAGTACCGCTGCTGGATCGACCAGGGCAATGGGCCGGAGCGCATCGGCCGGATGTACCGCGTCGGCCAGATCGACTACTGGGGCGGAGCGGTGGAGCGCATTCGCGGCCTCACCGGTCCGTTCACCATGGGGGTAAGCCTCGCCAGCCAGGCCGGCGACGCCGGCGGCGACGAGGTGCTGCGGGGCAGCCAGTAGCAGCCCAGCCGGCCTAGGCCAGGGTCACGACCTCGCGATAGCGCGGCAGCGCGACCTCGAACCCGATCTCGCGCCTGACCCGCTCGGCGAACGCCGAGGCGGCATCGGGGTCACCGTGGACCAGGAAGACGCGCTTCGGGTGCCCGTTGGACGCATCGGTCCCGCCGGCGGCAGCGAAATGGGAGAGCCAGGCCGACAGCTCGTGCTCGTCGGCGTGGGCCGAGAAGCCGGAGATCGACACGACCCGGCACTTCACCTCGAACTCCTGGTGGTCGATGCGGGCCGTCTTGCCGCCCGTCTGCAGGTGGCGTCCCAGCGTGCCCTCCGCCTGGTAGCCGATGAACAGCAGCGTGCACGCCGGATCGGGGAGGAAGTCCTTGAGGTGATGCATGATCCGGCCACCGGTCAGCATGCCGGAACTGGCGACGACCATCATCGGCCGCGGCTGGGTCCGGATCGCCTTCGACTGGTCAACGGTGTTGGTGAACTCCTCGCCGGGATACTCGAGCGGCGAGTCGCCTGACTGCAGGAGCTTGACCGTCTCCTCGTCGTAGACCTCCGGATGGCGGAGGTAGACGTCGCTGGCGCGCGACGCCATCGGCGAATCCAGGTACAGCGGCAGGTGGGGGATCCGCTTGTCCCGAAGCAGCTCGTCCAGCACCCAGACCAGCTCCTGCGTGCGGCCGATGGCGAACGAGGGCACGAGCAGCACGCCCTTCGAGTCGCCAACCGCCTGGATGGCGCCCACCAGTTGCTCGATGGCCTCGTCGTGGGGGGCGTGCTCGCGGTTGCCGTAGGTCGACTCGACCAGCACGTAGTCGGCGTGGCTGATGGGCGTGGGATCGGCCAGGATGGGGGTGTCGCCGCGGCCCAGGTCACCGGAGAAGACGACGGTCGTGGTCGCATCACCATCCGTGACCCGCAGCTCGATGATCGCCGAGCCCAGGATGTGGCCGGCGTCATGGAAGGTGGCATGGATGCCAGGCGCCACCTCGGTCATCTCGCCGTAGCGCACCGCGTGGAACTGGCGCACGGTCTGGTCGACGTCGCGCTCGTCGTAGAGCGCGGCCTGGGTCATGGTGGTGCCGCTCGGCTTCGCCGTGCGGATGCGCTCCGGCAGGCCCTCGTCGTCGCGCGGCGGGGCCGAATCGGCCTCCTCGCCTTCCACCCCGGCCTCCTCGTCCTGCAGCTCCGCGGACTCCGATGCCGCCTGGTCCGGGTGCTTGCGCCGCCATCGCTCCTCCGCCTCCTTCTGGAGCTTTGCGGCGTCCCGCAGCACGATCTCGGTCAGGTCGGCGGTGGCGCCCGTGGTGAAGATCGGCCCGTGGTAGCCCGCCCGCACCAGGGCTGGGATGCGGCCACAGTGGTCGAGATGGGCGTGGGTCAGCAGCAGGGCGTCCAGGTCCCCGGCCTCGAAGGCAAACGGAATGCGGTTGCGGCTCACCTCCTCCGGTGAGCCCTGGAACATGCCGCAGTCGACCAGCACGCGCCGATCACCCGCAGTGACCAGGAACTGCGAGCCGGTGACGGTGCCCACCGCGCCAAGGAACTGGATCTGGATCGTCATGGCTGCCGAGTATGGCTGCTCGCGCCCCGTATCATCGAGGGCGCATGGCCTTCCCGATTCCTCCTCCCATCGAGCCGATGCTGGCCAAGCCCACCCCCGAGCTGCCCGTCGGCGACGGGTGGCGCTACGAGCCGAAATGGGATGGCTTCCGGGCCCTCGTCTTTCGCGACGGGCCGGAGGTCTACCTGCAATCCCGGGACCTGAAGCCGCTGGACCGATATTTCCCGGAGCTGCTGGACCCATTGCGCGAGGTCGGCGGCCCCGACGCGCGGTTCGTGCTGGACGGGGAGATCGTCATCGCCCGCGACGGCGCCCTCCAGTTCGAATCGCTGCTGCTGCGCATCCATCCCGCGGCCTCCCGGGTGAAGATGCTGGCCGAGGAGACACCCTCGTCGTTCGTGGCGTTCGACTGCCTCGCGACCGATTCCGCCGACCTCCGCGATGCGCCGCTGGACGACCGCCGTGCGGCGTTGGAGGCGCTGCTGATTTCACCGCCGGAGAGCGTGCTGCTCACCCCGGCCACCGCCGATCCCGCCGTCGCGCGCGAGTGGTTCGACGTCTTCGAGGGTGCCGGCCTGGACGGGGTAGTGGCCAAGCGCCACGACCTGCGCTACCTCCCCGGCAAGCGCGAGATGGCCAAGGTCAAGCATCAGCGCACCGCCGACTGCGTGGTCGCCGGCTTCCGC
>DASSNX010000066.1:0-10500 GCA_035701185.1 Candidatus Limnocylindria bacterium | reverse complement strand
ATCCGCTCCTCGCCATGACGCAGGCGCGTGGCAATCGAGCGCGGGATGGCGTTGGTCAGCAGCTCGTCAGACCGGGCCTCGGCCTGCCGGCGGCGAATGTCGGTGTAGCGCAGCAGCAGGAAGGTGATGCCCAGCGGGGCGATCAGGTTCTGGGCGAAGGACACCAGCCGCACGGCGTACGGCGGCAGCGCGATCGCGGTGCTCACCCACGGATCGATCGCCACCGCCAGCAGCACGACACCCACGTACGCGCCGAACCAGATCGTCGCGGCCCGCGGACCAAGCGCGAGCAGGGCGTAGGCCGGTCCGAGGAAGGCCCAGACGACCCCGGCACCGGCAGCCAGGCCGCCGATCAGGACATCGGCTCCCAGCGTGAACAGCAGGCCAGACGCCAGGAGCACGGTGGTGTAGCGCACAAACCGATGCGTCCGCGACAGCACCACGAGGTTGACGACGTTGATGACCGGGAGCCCGATGGCCATGGCGAAGCCGATGGGGTTCCCGCCGGAGAAGAACGGAACGCCCAGCGGCGCGACGATGGTGAGATAGCTCGCCGCCACACCGACGCGCTTGCGCAGCCGCAGATCGTCGTCGTCGCTCGGCTCGTCGGCGATGCCGAGCAGGCGCTCGGCCACGCCCCGCAATGACATCAGCGGACTTCGGGCGCGGTGCGTGGCTCGGCGTGTAGGGCGGCGGTCAGCCGCCGAAGAAGCGGTTGATCGCCTCCGTGTCGTCCGAGAAGGCCCAGCGGGCGGTGATCTTGCCGTCCTTGACGTGGACGATCTCCGCCGTGCGGTAGTGGAACTCCTGGCCGTCCTTGTGCGCGGTGGCGCTCACGAGGCCGACCACGTGCTCATCGTTGGCGACCACGTCGTGCAGGTCGCCGGTGATCTCGAAGCCCGGTCCCTCGCTGGTCATGTAGCGCTCGGCGAGCGCCTGCTTGCCGCGAATGGGCTCGGCGCGGCCGATCTCGTGCCACTCGACGTCATCGGCCAGCAGGTCCATGCCGGTCTGCATGTCTCCCGAGTCCAGGGCTTCCAGCAAGCGGCGGAAGACGGTTGCGTTCGGGTGCTCATCCATGGGTGCCTCTCCTCCGTGCGAGCGACAACGCGCTCCGTTGTGTCGAGCGTACGCGCTTCTACCTCGTCTCGCGCTCGACGACCTCCTTGAGCCGCTCCAGCTCTTTCACCTCGCCGCGCTCGATCTCGCGGCCGGCGATGGGCTCGACCAGCCGCCAGAGGCCGGTGAACACGAGCCGGCCCTCCTGGCTGAGCTCCGTGCCGTGCGTGTCGCTGGGCTGGAGGCGGTACTCGCCATCCCAGCGAATCGGCCCGGAGAAGGTCCGAAAGGCCATCCGCCGAGCAGGGTCGAGCGCGGAGATCTCCAGGCCGACCACGGCCTTGATCGGCCCCATGCCGAACGTGACCTCCATGCGCGAACCGGCCGCCAGCGGGCCAGCGGTGAGCAGCCTCATCGGCACATCCGACCAGAGCTTCTGTTGCTCCGGTTCGACGAGATAGGGGAAGACCACCTCCGGCGGGCGATCGACATGGACCTGTGAAGCGTAGGTCAGCATCAGCGCCTCCTTGGGCTCGGGGAGGAAGCGAGGACAGTGAGCCGGCAGCAGGCCCAGTTTGCCGCCATTGCCGCCAATAGGCCAGAGGTTCGCCGTATTCTCGCGCAGGTGGATGGACTGACGCGGAACGAGGCTGCCGGCAAAGCAGGCGCAGAGCGCGCCTACGTCGACCGGCTCATCGAGCTGGAGATCATCCGGCCGGACGGGCAGGATCGGCTCACCAAGGGCGACGTACGCCGGGTGCAGATGGCGCGAACGCTGGAGGGGGCCGGGATCGGCCTCGAAGCGATCGCCGCCGGGATGGCCAGCGGACGCCTGTCGCTGCGCTTCATGGACACGCCGGCCTACCAGCGCTTCGCGACCCTCAGCGACGAGACGTTCAACGCGGTCAGCGCGCGCACCGGCGTCCCGCTGGACCTGCTCACCGTCGTCCGCGAGGCGACCGGCGGCGCGGTCCCGGAGCCAGACGACCGGATGCGCGACGACGAGCTGGTGATCGTGCCGTACATCCGGGCCCTTCTCGACGGTGGCATCAAGCCGCGTTCGGTGGAGCGCGAGCTCCGCGTCCTCGGCGACGGGATGCGGCGACTCGCCGAGACGCAAGGCGACGCCTGGCGGACCGACCTGATGGAGCCGCTGCTGGCTCGCGGGGCGTCGGTCAGTGACATCGAGGAGATGTCGGTGGCGACCGGGACCATCGATCTCGAGGAGAAGGCCGACGAGGCGATCATCGCCACCTGGCACGCCAACCAGGCGCAGGCCTGGGGCGCCAACATCATCAGCGGCTTCGAGGCGATCCTGACCGATGCGGGCCTCCTCACCAAGCCAACCAGCCCGCCGGCGATCTGCTTCCTGGACATCACCGGCTACACCCGCCTCACCCAGGAGCGCGGCGACGAGGCGGCGGCGGATCTGGCCGACTCGCTGAATCGGCTGGTGACCCGGACCTCCCGCGACCGCGGCGGACGGCCGGTGAAGTGGCTGGGGGACGGTGTGATGGTCCACTTCCGCCACCCCGGCGGCGGCGTGCTCGCCGCCCTCGAGATGGTCGACGGCGTCGGCGCCGTTGGCCTGCCGCCCGCGCACGTCGGCCTGCATGCCGGGCCGGTCCTCTTCCAGGAAGGCGACTACTTCGGGCGCACGGTGAACATCGCCTCGCGGATCGCGGAGTACGCACGTCCGGGCGAAGTGCTCGTCACGCGCGAGGTGGTGGAGGGGTCCGAGGGGTCGGGCTGCCGCTTCACCGAGATCGGGCCGGTGGAGCTGAAGGGCGTGCCGGGCCCCGTCGAGCTCCACGCGGCGCACCGCGGGAGTTAGCACCGCGCTTCTGGCGGCATCTGCCGTTCCAGCCTCGGCATCCAACGGAGAAGCACCGGCCCAGATTGGCCGGAATCGCGTTCGTCCTTGGCCGAAACAGGCCGGTACTGGCAATTTCTGGACAAGAAACCGCGGGTCCTTGGCCGTTGGATGCTCCTGCTGGAACAGCCACGCGCCGACGCAGCAAACCGACTCGTGGTGATGCGTGGGTATGCTCCGCGGGTGAGCTGGCTGCTCGAGCGCCTGGCAAGCATCGGCGTCAATCCGAACGACGACTTGGAGACGCGCCGTCGCAAGGCGCTGCTCGTCTACCTGGCGGTCCTGATCCTGCCGATCTCCCTGGTGTGGGGCACCCTCTACCTCTCGCTGGGTGCGGTATCGGGGCTGGTGGCCTATGGGTACTTCCTGGTGTCGCTGGCCTCCATCGGCCTCTTTGCCGTCACCCGCAACTTCAGGGTTCTGCTGCTGATCCAGCTGCTGGATATCACCCTCGCGCCGACGCTGTCGATGTGGCCGACGGCCGGCTTCCTGGCCTCGGGCGCGGTCGGGCTGTGGGGCATCCTGGGGCCGATGGGCGCGCTGGTCTTCGGCACCGTCCGCTCGGCCATCCGCTGGTTCGTCGTCTTCGCGGTCGCCTTCCTGGCGGCCGGCATCCTGGGCGAGCTGACGGGCGGCCTCTCCCAGCTGCCGCGCTGGTTCAGCACCACCATGGTCGCCCTGAACGTGGTGGTCGGCGGCGCGGTGGTGTTCCTGCTGCTGGCCGTCTTCGCCAAGCAGCGCCAGGACGCCCAGGACGTGGCGGAGAACCTGCTGCTGAACATCCTGCCGCGCACGATCGCCGACAAGCTCAAGGCCGATCCCTCCCGGATCGCCGATTCCTACAACTCCGCCTCCGTCCTCTTCGCCGATGTCGTGGAGTTCACGCCGCTGGCCGAGGCACTCCCCGCCGAGCAGGTGGTGGACATGCTCGACCAGCTGTTCGGCCACTTCGACATGCTGCTGGAGCGGTACGAGCTGGAGAAGATCAAGACCATCGGCGACTGCTACATGGCCGCCGCCGGGATCCCGCTGCCCCGGCCGGACCATGCCCGCACGGTGGCGCTGCTGGCGCTGGACATGATGGACGCCGTCCAGCCCGATGGCGCCATGGGCCGGTTGGGCTTCAACCTGCGAATCGGGCTCAATTCCGGGCCGGTGGTGGCGGGGGTGATCGGCCGTAAACGGTTCCTCTACGACCTGTGGGGCGATGCGGTGAACACCGCGGGCCGGATGCAGACGGAGAGCGCCCCGGGCCGCATCCAGACCACGCGGGCCACGTACGAGCTGCTGAAGGACGAATTCCTCTTCGAGTTCCGCGGCACGATCCCGGTCAAGGGGAAGGGCGAGATGGAGACGTGGTACCTGCTGGGCCGGCGGGCTGTCGGTTCGGCTCCGGCGGTGGCCGATACGCGTGAGGTATCAACAGTCGAATAGCGCGGAGCTCCTTCGATTTGTGATATCGCTGGCGCATAAACATCGAAGGACCTGCCGGGTTCCGGGGCATGTTCGACTATTGATATTCCACGGGCATCAAGCTGAGTCGGCGTCGGAACGGCCGATCTGCCCCGTTCGTCGCCGTGGAGCGAATCGCGGCGAAGAGTGTCACCGGCGGAGCGCTGGCACCTGCCCTGCAACCCCGGACCGGCGTGGAATGGTGGATGTGGCTCCTGGGGGCGGTGATCGTGGTCGGGGCGCTGTGGATCATTGCCGGCGCCATCGGCTTCCGACGCAACCTCCGCGGCGACGAGTAGCGCAACCTCGGCCGCGCCAGGTGCCGGCGGGTTGATTCGCGCCGGGCAGGTGATAGGCTGACCGGCACGCCAGGCGCTCTCCGGAGGAGCACGACGTGACGCTCGTCGCCGACAGGATCGCGCAGCTCAGAGCGGCAATCGCGGCACAGGACCAGCTGCGGCCCAGTCTGGGGGATGAGACCGTCGATGCCGCCATCGCCGCGCTGCAGGCGCAGCTCGACACCCTGCTTGCCTCCGAAGCATCCGAAGCCGATGAGGCCGACGGCGACGCCGCTCGCGAGGCACCAGCGCGGACCGAGGAGGAGGCGCTTGGCGCTCTCCAGGCCCGCGTCCCCGCCGCGCTGGCCGACAAGGCACGGCGGACGGCGGCGGCCGGCCGGGGTCATGCGGGCCGGGCAGATGTCGAGCGCCGGACGGTCACCGTCCTCTTCGCGGACCTCTCCGGCTTTACCGCCCTGGGCGAGCGATTCGATCCCGAGGTCATCCGCGAGTTCCAGACCGACCTCTTTGACGAGATCGCGGCGGTCGTCTATGCCCACGAGGGCTTCGTGGAAAAGTTCGTGGGCGACGCCGTGCTGGCGATCTTTGGTGCGCCACTGACCCACGAGGACGACCCGGAGCGGGCGTTGCGCGCCGCGCTCGCGATGCGGGAGCGGATGGAGGGGATCAACGAGCGCTGGGTGCATCGGCTGGGGGAGCCGCTGCAGCTGCACATCGGCATCAACAGCGGGCCGGTGGTTGCCGGGCAGATGGGCACCGCCGAGGGCGGCGCCTACTCGGTGACCGGGGACACGATCAACACCGCCTCGCGCCTCCAGAATGCCGCCGAGCCGGGCCAGGTCCTGGTCAGCGGAACCACCTACCGCCTGGCGCGCGAGGCGTTCGATTTCCGGAAGCTGAAGTCGCTGACCGTCCGCGGCAAGCGCGAGCCGGTGACCGCCTACGAGCTGCAACGGGCCAGGCTGTTCCCCGGCAGCGGGCGCGGGGTGCACGGCCTGGATGCGCCGTTGGTCGGGCGCGCGGCCGAGATCCGGAAGCTCAAGGCCGTGGCCAAGGCGCTGGGCGGCGGCAACGGGCAGCTGGTGGTCGTGTCCGGGGAGGCGGGGATCGGGAAGTCGCGGCTCATGGCCGAGTGGCACCGCAGTCTCGGGGAGGGCGTGCGCTGGCTGGAGGGGCGCTCGTACGCGGGGGGCACGGCGGTCCCGTACGGCCCGTTCGCGGATCTCACCCGGCGCTACGTGGGCATCACCGACGAGGACACCGAGGCCCGGGCCGGTGCCCGGCTACGCCAGACCTTGCAGCGGGTGTTGCCCGGCGGGCTAGAAGGCAGGGCCCTGATCAGCAGCATGCTCGGCATGCGGCTCGAGCCCGAGGAGGCGCAGCACCTGGCCACCCACTCACCGCAGGAGCTCCAGTCTCGTCTCTTTGCGCTGGTCGAGGACATGCTGCGCCGCCTGGCGCAGGAACGGCCGACGGTGCTGGTGCTGGAGGACCTGCACTGGGCCGATGCCACCTCGCTGGATCTGATGCAGCACCTGCTGCCGCTGGTGCGACAGGTCCCGCTGGCCATCGTGGGCGTGCTACGCCTTGGCGAGGCCGAGATCCCGTGGCTCCCCGACGTGCTGGAGCGCTACGCCGACCGGCTGACGCACCTGCAGCTGCTGGCTCTGGGCCGCGATTCGACCGTGACCCTGGTGGACGAGCTGCTCGCCGGCAGCGGCGGACTGCCGAAGGCGGTCCAGGAGCTGATCGTGGGCAAGGCAGAGGGCAACCCGTTCTTCGTCGAAGAGGTGATTCGGACGCTGATCGAGCGCGGGGCGCTGGAGCGCAGCGACCAGGGCGGTTGGGCGGTCACAGACCGGATCGAGGGCATGACCGTGCCGGACACGCTGCAGGGCGTGCTGATGGCGCGCCTGGATCGTCTCGGACGAGAGACGAAGCGCGTCGCGCAGCAAGCCGCGGTCATCGGCCGAGTCTTCCAGCAGCGGGTGCTGATGAAAGTGGCGGAGGACGTGGCCCGGCTGGAGGCGGACCTCTCGCACCTGGAGCGCGAGGAGCTCATCCGCGAGCTGCGACGGGATCCGGACCTGGAGTACATCTTCAAGCACGCGCTGACCCAGGAGGTCGCCTACGAGACCCTGACCGCGCCGCAGCGGCGGGAGTTGCACGCCCGGGTCGGCGCCGCGCTCGAGGAGCTGGTGGCGGACCGCATCGGCGAATACCAGGCGATCCTGGGCGGCCATTTCCTGCGCGGCGAGGTGTGGGACAAGGCGGCCGCCTACTACCGCGACGCCGGTGATGCCGCCGCGCGGCTGCATGCGTACGCGGAGGCATCGGCCCATTACGCGAACGCGCTCGTCGCGCTGGGCTCGCTGCCACCCAACGACGAGATCCGCCGCCAGATGGTGGACCTGACGCTCAGCCTGATGGAGGTGTCGTGGGGCGCGCAGGACCCGGGCAGCCACCTCGCCCGCCTGGCCGACGCGGAGACGATGGTCCAAACGCTGCTGGCCAGCGGCGATGGGACAGGGCCGGATCGGGCCCGGCTGGCGCGGGTGCAGTACTGGATCGGCCGCATCCACTACTACCGCGACGAGCCGCGCGAGGCGATCGGCTACTTCCAGCAGGTGCTGGCCGTGGCGCAGGAGCTGCGCGACGAGCGGCTGCTGGCCATCCCGCTGGCGGTCATGGGCCGCGCCATGGTGGTGCAAGGCCACTTCGACCGCGCGACGCCGGTCCTGGCCCAGGCGCTGGGCCCGCTGGAGAAGACCGAGGAGTGGCTGGACTGGGCCTTCTCCAAGGCCTATCACGGGGTCGCCCTGACTGCCGCCGGCTTCCCGGCCGATGGATTGGCCGAAACCCGCGAAGCCGTGACTCGCGCGCGGGAGATGGAGAACCCGATGCTGCTGGCCGGGTGCCTGATCGTGCTCGCCTTCCAGGGATGCCTGAACCGCGACGCGACCGCGTTCGCGGAGGCGGCCAGGGATGCCAGCCAGGCCGGGCAGCAGGCGGGCAACTCGCTGATGATCTCGGTGGGCCTTGGCTTCGAGGCGTGGGGGCTCAGCCGGCTGGGCCGCCATGACGAGGCCGAGGCACGGATGGCCGAGGCGATTGCGGAGGCTGACAAGATCGGCGGACGGATCGTCGCCGCCGACTGGGTCGCTGCCGCGGCGGCGGAGCTGGCACTGAATGCCGGGCGGCCAGATGAGGCGATGACTCGCGCGACGCCGGCGATCGAGAAGGCACGGGCTATCGGCGGGATCTTCGGCGAGGCGGTGGCGCAGCGGGTCTGGGGCCAGGCGCTGGCCGCGGCGCAGCCGGGCGAGCATGAGGAGGTGGACCTGCACCTGGCCACCGCCCTGGAGCTGTTCCTGGAGGGCGGGTGCAAGCTGGAGGCGGCGCACACCCACGCCGCGTGGGGCGAGCTGCTGCGGGAACGCGGCGAGGCGCAATTGGCCGCGGACCACCTGGGCCACGCGGCGGAGCTGTTCACCGAGGCTGGGCTGACCGACCTCGCGCAGCGGGCGGAGGCCGACCGCGCCACGGTCGGGAAGGAGTCGCGTGTCGAAGCCTAAGGCGACGTTCAGCGAGGACCAGCAGCTCTATCGGCCCCTGACGATCGAGCAGGACAGGGAGCAGACGAACACCCACTACGAGCAGCCGGTCGAGTTCTTCTACACGCTCACCGGCGGTGAGTGGAACGTCTACTCCGCGAACCTGTGGACCGGCTCCAGCTCACAGACGGAGAGCCAGGAGCGGAAGCTGGACATCCTGGCCGAGATGATGGATCTCCAGCCGGGGATGCGGATCCTGGACGTGGGCTGCGGCTGGGGCGGGCCGCTCACCTACCTGAGCACGAAGTACGGCGTGACCGGCGTGGGGCTGACCCTGTCAGCCCTCCAGAAGGGCGCCGCCGAGGAGCGAATCGCCAGGCACGGGGCCGATGTGACGATCGTCCAGTCGCATTGGAAGGAGTACGAGCCCGACGCCCCGTTCGACGTCGTCTACACCGACGAGGTGATCGTCCACTTCTTCGACCTGGGCGACTTCTTCAAGAAGGTCTTCGACATGCTGCGCGTCGGCGGCCGGATGCTGAACAAGGAGCTGCACCTGGTCAATGCCCGGCACAGCGAGATGACACGGGCGATGTCGTTCATCAACGAGATCTTCGGCTCCACCGGCAACTACCGGACGCTGGCCGAGGAGCTGACCATGGCCAACGAAGCCGGCTTCGACGTGGCGGCCATCAGGCAGCTGCCGCTGACCGAGTACCAGAAGACCGTGGATTCGTGGCTGGCCAACATGAAGGCGGCGCGAGCGCGGCTGGAAGAGCTGGTCGGGCGCGAGACGTACCGCCGCTTCCAGACCTACCTGCAGCTGTGCCATCACATTCACGGCGGCACGCGCATGACGCTGGACCTGGTGCTCTGCCGGAAGCCGATGCCCGTCACCGGCCCGGTGCTGGTCGCCCGCAAGGGCTAGACCTCCGCGGTCGCGCGCTCCTCCTGGCGCCGTTCCGCCGATCGTCGAGCGGTCCGATCGAGCAGGTCCAGGTGGGCCGATAGGCGGGTCCGCGCGTCCTCGGCGGCCGGGTCGAGGTTGGTGAGCTCGAACACCTTCCAGTAGTTCAGGAGTGGCAGCACGACCTCGTCGCGATGGCCGCGGACGTCGTAGATGCCCGCCTTGGCCATGTCCGCGGCCTTGCGCCGGAAGCCCGGGATGCCGATGCCCGGCATCTGAAAGCCGATCACCTCGTCTGCAATGGCCCGCACCGTGTCCGACGGTCTCAGGCCGATGGCTGCTGCCACGACGTCGCGGTAGAAGACCATGTGCAGGTTCTCGTCGGTGGCGATGCGGACCATGATCCGATCCGCCACCGGGTCGTCCGAGTAGCGGCCGGTGTTGCGGTGCGAGATCCGGGTGGCCAGCTCCTGGAACGCCACGTACACGAAGCTGTGCAGCACCGAGCCGCCCTCGAAGTCGAAGCCCCGCTGCATCGTCGCCATCCGGCCGCGCTCCAGGGCGATGGGGTCGATGTTGCGGGTGACCAGCAGGTAGTCGCGCAGCACGGTGGCATGGCGGCCCTCCTCGGCGGTCCATCGGCCCACCCAGGCCATCCAGGCGCCGTCGCCCTTGCCGAACTCGCGATGGATGAGGCGGTGGTAGCTCGGCAGGTTGTCCTCGGTCAGGAGGTTGATCTCGAAGGCGGTCTGCGCGACGCCGGTCAGGCGCGGCTGGTCGGGCGTCCAGGGTTCGCGGTCAAAGTCACGGCCCAGGCGCCAGGGGACGTACTCGTGCGGGAACCACTCCTGCGCGACGTCCAGGTGACGCGCCAGCAGCCGCTCGGCCTCGGGCGTCAGCTCGTGGAGGATCGCCAGGTCGCGCTGGGTGGCGTCGGTCACCGTGCGGGGATGCTACTCGCATCGCTGTCGTCGCGGATTCTCGCTGGAGGGCGACCAACGGGGAAGTTGGGCTGATATGGGCGGTTTCGTTCGCCGGGATTCGCCCTGGCGCGAACCGCGCGGGGAACGAAGGGCGGCTGCTTCTCCGTTCGTCGCCTTGAGGGAACCGGCACTCCGGGAGAGATGGGCCCGAAAGTACCGGGCTGGTCCCGTCCTTGCTCTACGTGGTACTGGCGGCCAGCCCGGCCGCGTGCCTGAAACAGGGGAGAACCATGAGGAGACTGCTGGCGGCAGCTGCCGGAGTGGCGCTGTCACTTGGGATGGCCACGGCCGCATTTGCGTGGGGCAACATCACGCTCAGCGCCAGGTGCGCCCCGGACACGAATACGCTGGCCTGGACCATCGACCTGCCCAA
>DASSNX010000065.1:0-3315 GCA_035701185.1 Candidatus Limnocylindria bacterium | reverse complement strand
GCCATGGGTCGCCCGGACCTGCCCGCCGGCACGGTCACCTTCCTCTTCACCGATGTCGAGGGCTCGACCCGCATGCTCGACGCGCTGGGAGAGAGTGCCTATGCCGACGTGCTGGCCGAGCATCGGCGCGTCCTGCGTGAGGCCGTTGAGCGGCATGGCGGACTTGAGGTGGACACCGAAGGCGATGCCATCTTCGCCGTGTTTGCGACGGCCAGCGGTGCGGTCAATGCCGCGAGGGAGGCGCAGGCAGGCATGGAGCCGATCGGCCTCAAAGTCCGTATGGGCCTGCACACTGGCACGCCATTGCGGACCGATGAGGGCTACGTCGGCATGGACGTGCACCGCGCCGCCCGCATCGCAGCTGCCGGGCACGGTGGGCAGGTGCTGGTTTCCTCGACCACCGCTGCGCTTGTCGAAGGGATCCTCGACCTGACCCTCACGGACCTTGGCGAGCATCGGCTCAAGGACATCGCGGCGCCGGAACGGCTGTACCAGCTGGGTGCGGAGGAGCATCCCGCGTTGAAGACCCTGTCGCCGTCGAACCTGCCGGAGCCGAGCGGCACGTTCATCGGACGCGAGGCAGAGCTGCGCGAGGTGGCCGATCTTCTCGCCGATCCGTCAGTCCGGATGCTGACGCTGGTGGGTCCCGGCGGGCTGGGCAAGACGCGGCTGGCGCTCGAGGCCGCCGCCAGCACCGCCAACCTGTTTCCGGCGGGCCGATGGTGGATTCCACTGGCATCGGTTCGGGAACCGTCCCTGGTCGCCGCGCTCATTGCGCGAACGCTGGGCCTCGCGGAGGACAACGCCGCGGAGGAGGTCGCGCGCTACCTGAGGGAGCGGCGCGTGCTGCTGGTCGTGGACAACGCGGAGCACCTCCTTCCCGAGCTGACCACGGCCATCGGCGAGCTCATGCCGAACGCGGGCCAATCCAAGCTGCTCGTGACCAGCCGTGAGCCGCTGAAGCTGACCGAGGAGCGCGCCATGCGCCTCCCTGTGCTGACTGACACCGCTGCGGAGGAGCTGCTCATCGCCCGCGCCGCTGAGCTCGGTGCGGCGGTTCGGCCGTCTGAAGCCCTGAGCATGCTGGTGCGGCGGCTCGATCGGCTGCCACTGGCGCTCCAGCTGGCCGCATCGCGCCTGCCGGTGCTGTCGGTCGAACAGGTCCTGGACCGCCTCTCGCAACGGCTCGACCTGTTCGCCGGGCCGCGCGACGCTGATCCGAGGCAACGGACGTTGCGCGCGACGATCGAGTGGAGCCACGACCTTCTGTCCGAGCCGGAGCGGGCGCTGTTCCGTCGGATGGCCGTGTTTGCGGGCGGCTGCACGCTCGAGGCGGCCGAGGCGATCGCGGCGGCGGACCTCGAGACGCTCCACACGCTGGTTGAACGGTCGCTCGTCCAGCGTGAGGGCGAACCGGGTGAAGCGCCGCGGTACGGGATGCTGGATTCCATCGGCCACTTCGCATCCGAGCGACTCGGCGAATCGGGAGAGCGGGACAAGTTCGCCGCGCGCCACGCCGCCTGGTTCGCCGATCTGGCAGCACGGGTGGATGAGCAGGTGCGCGCCGGCGAGCCGGAGGAGCGGTGGATCGCGCTGCTGACGCCTGAGCTCGAGAACCTGCGGGCGGCCTTCTCCCACGGGGTGGAGAACGGAAAGGCTGACCTGGTTCGGGGCATCGCCGCCTCGCTGCCGATGTTCTGGGTCATGCGCGGCCAGGTTGCCGAAGGTCGGCGCTGGATCGAGCAGGCCTTGGCAATCGATCCTTCCGAGGACGTTACCCGGCGGCGCCTCTACTCGGGCCTTGGAGTGCTCTCCTACATGCAGGGTGACTACGCCGCCGCCACTGTCGCCGGCGACGAAGCAGCCGCGCTGGCAATTCAGCTGGGTCCCGCCGAGGGTCGCTTCGTGGCCCTCAAGGAGAAGGCGCGGGCCGCGATGCTGCACGACGACCTGCAGGCGGCGGAGGCGCTGTTCGAAGAGGCGCTCGTTGCCGCAACGGACGACGACAACGGCGTCGGCATGTCGTCCTGCCGCATCAACCTGGCGTTCATCGCGAACCGAACCGGCAGACACGAGCGGGCCAGGCAACTGCTCGCCGATAACCTGCCGTTCGTCCGCAGTCGCGGACAGGCACGCTGCGAGGCGACCAGCCTGGTCAGCCTGGCGGAGACCAGCACCTACCTCCGGCAGCCGGCACAGGCGATTGACTTCGCGGTGGCCGCCGCCGAGGTGGCGCCGCGTGCCGCGGATGCCCTGCTGATGGTGGAGAACATGCGCTGGTACGGCCTTGCCGCGGCAAGCCTCGGCGAGCACGAGCGCACCGCGCGACTGCTGGGCGTCTGCGAACAGGCGGAGGAGGAGCTGGATGCCCCGTTGGAGCCCTTCGAGGAGGATCTGCGCCAGCAGCTGCTGGCCGCACTCCGCCACGCGCTGACGGAGGAGCGCCTGGATGCGAGCCGCGCAGAAGGCCGAGCCCTTGGCGTCCAGGCGGCCAACGGCCTGGTCACCCCCATTGTTCCTGGCTGAGGGCTCGGTGCTAGGCTCGGCCCCGCATGGCACGAGGCGGGAACGAGTTCGGCCCGAATCAGGACGAGGTTGATCGGCTCCTCGAGCGCCTGGAGACCGTTGACCAGAACCAGGCGTTGTTCCTGGCCAGTCTGGACGGCGACGATCCTGCCCGGCAGGCCGCCCGCGAAGCGCTCCGCGGCGCAGCACGGTCCTCAGGTCGCGAGCGGGAGCTGAAGACAGCCCAGGCCGAGGTCACGCGCTGGATGAACCTCTGGTTCTCCGGCGGGTTCCAGATCGCCGGCTACGGGCGGGACATCACTCCGGCGGAGGCGGCTGTCGGAGCCGCACCGGTGATCCTGGACGCGGTCGGGGCGCTCGTCCTGCGCGACGTCATCTCGCCCGTTGACTTCGACGTCCTTATCGGACCCTGGCAGGAGCTCACCGCCGAGCCGGAATGACGACACCCTGTTCGGGCAGGGCAATGTCGATCGCGACGTCGCGATCGATGAACTGGCCGATCATCGCCAGCTTGCCTGCCTCGGTGTAGCGGCCCACCTGGTAGACCCCGCGCGCCTGCCACCAGTAGATCTGGCAGAGGTGCTGCTTCATGTCTCGGAACGTCGCCCATTCGCGCCGCTTCGAGGGCTCGATCTCCGTTGCGCCGCGGTGCTGCAAGGCGGTGACGAGCTCCCTGGTGCGGGCCTTCTCTCCGGCATCGCTGCGATCAAACGGCACCGACCGACCAGTTGCGGTCGCCACGGCCTCGAGCAGGGCATCCAGATGGAACGGCTTCTCCAGGATTGCGGC
>DASSNX010000064.1:0-15187 GCA_035701185.1 Candidatus Limnocylindria bacterium | reverse complement strand
TGGTCGCCGTCCACCGTCGCGACGCAGGCTGAGCGCATGGCAGAGCAGACACCGGCCTGGAAGGAGCCGATGCCTCCCGGCTTCAGCTGGCCCGGGGGCTACCGCGCCGCGGCGGTGTTCAGCTTCGACATGGACGCCGAGTCGGCGATCCTCTTCGAACACCCGGAGTCGGCGACCTGGCTGGACGTGATGTCGCACCAGGCCTACGGCCCGCGCACCGGCGGCGCGCGGATCATGCGCATCCTCGACCGTCAGCAGATCCGCGCCACCTTCTTCGTGCCCGGCTACACCGCCGAGCGCTGGCCCGAGACGGTGAAGGCGGTGCGGGACGCCGGCCACGAGATCGGCCACCACGGCTACCTGCACGAGGGCGCGCACTCGGCGCCGGACCTGGAGACGGAGGAGCGGCGGCTGGTGCGCGGCCTGGAAGCACTGGACACGGTGCTCGGCGTGCGGCCGGTGGGCTACCGCGCGCCGATGTGGGAGGTCACCGACCGCCTGCCCGGCCTGCTGGCCCGCTACGGCTTCCTGTACGACTCGGGCCTGATGGATGCGGATCACCCGTACCTGCTGCACACCGGCGACAGCACCGACCCCATCGTCGAGCTGCCCATTCACTGGAGCCTGGACGACTGGGAGCCGTACGCCTACCTGCCGGGCATCACCGGCACGGGCCTCATCGCCAGCCCGGCGGACCTGCTGGCGCGCTGGACGCTCGAGCTGGAGGCGCTCGTCGAAGAGGGCGGGCTGTTCGTGCTGACCAACCACCCGTTCGTCAGCGGACGGGCCTCCCGGGCGGACGCCCTCGAGACGCTCATCGCCCGGGCGAAGGAGATCGACGGGCTGTGGATCGCATCGGCCCAGGAGGTGGCGCAGCACGCGGCCAGCCTGCCGCTGACGCCGGTGGTCCATCGGCCGCACCAGGCGGAGCCGGCCTAGAAGCCGATGAGCCCCGGCGGCTGATTGCCACCGGGGCCCAGTGCTGGAACGAGAGGGAGGCGCTCAGGCGCGCTGGACTGCGCTGCGCGCTCCGAACCAGTAGATCAGGAAGGCCACCACGCCGCCGACGTAGTAGGCCAGATCGGCGCCGTGGAGGTAATTGGCGGTGACCCAATTGAACGGCCCGCCCCACGCGAATCCAAGCGACGAGGCCTGGAACGGGATGCCGACCGCGAAGCCAACGACCAATGCCACCAGGGCCACGGTCCCGGATGGCAGCCGCGCGAAATCGACGATCGACATGCCGTCCGCGTGACGACCGCGCAGCCACCAATCGGCCAGGACCACGCCCACGAACGGCGAGATCCAGTAGCTGATGAACAGCAGGAAATTGAAGAAGTTGGCCGAGAAGTCGCCGCTGTACTGCAGGAACAGGGTGAACAGGTAGCCCAGGATCGCCACTGCGGCAGCGGAGAACACGCGCTTGATCCTCACGCCGGCGGCCAGCAACGACAGCGAGCCGGTGTAGTCGTTCATGGCGTTGACCGCGATGGTGCCGATGAAGATCGCCACCATGGCGAGTGCGGCGATGATCGAGCCGGAGCCGCCGAGGACCGAGTAGATCGTATCGCTCGACTCCCCGCCGGTGGCCTGCCCGGCCACCAGGACCCCCAGGATCTCGAGCCAGCCGGCGGCCAGGCAGAGGCCGAGCAGCGTGTTCCAGAACACCCGGGAGGAGCTGGTGTTGCTTGGCAGGTAGCGCGTGTAATCGGAGGCGTACAGGCTCCAGGCCAGGACGAAGCTGGCCACGATCGCGACGTAGCCGATGAAGGCACCGATCAGGTCGGCACCGGCCATCCCGTCGCTGGCGCTTGTCTCGGCCTGGCCGAAGATCGAGATCGTCAGGATCACGAACATGGCGCCCAGCACGAAGGCCATCCACTTCTCGAAGGTGTGAATGGCCTCGTAGCCGATGATCCCCAGCGCGGCCTGGCAGACGACGATGATCGCCAGCGCTGCCCAGAACGGCAGGGCGGGGATCAGGATCGTCAGCGCGATCGCGCCGAACACGTTGTTGATGCCGTCCCAGCCGATGGTGCTGAACCAGTTGAGGAGCCCCGGCACGACGATCGACTTGCCGAACGGCAGCCGAGCGGCGGGAAGCTGGGCGAGTCCGAGCTTCGGACCCATGGTGCTGAGCAGGGCGACGAAGAAGGCGCCCACCACGTTGCCGACCAGCACGGCCAGGATCGACGTCCAGAAGCCGAGCTGCAGGAAGTCGAGCGTGACCAGCGTGCCGATGAAGAAGGCTGCGGGCACGAGGTTCGGCGTGAACCAGACCGTGAAGACTCTGCCAACGGAGCCGTAGCGGGCGTTCTCCGGGATCGGCTCAATCCCGTGCCCTTCAATGGTGAGGTCACCCTCACGGGTTGGCATCTCCCCAACGCGCATGGTCTCCGCAGTCATCCACTCCTCCAGTCGAGGTATGCGCACGTGCCCGCGTGGGCGGCAGGACCGGAACGCGAGCCGCGGTTCGCGACAGCGCATATTGCGCTCGCGTACCACGCGGGCGCAACGATTTTTGTACCGGTGTCAGGCGCTGCCGGCGGTGCCCGTCACACGTCCGGGGCGTGGTAGGGCACGTCGGCGACGATCGTGTTGGGCCGGAAGAAGAGCCGCAGCTTGAGCCGCAGGGCGGTCTGGTTGTGCAGGAGGTTGTCCCACCAGTGCTTCGGCACCACCTCCGACAGCACCACCAGCAGGCGGCGGTCCGGGTCCTGGCGCTGGAGGGCGTCGAGATAGCGCAGCAAGGGGCCGATCAACGCGCGGTACGGCGACTCGACGATGACCAGCTCCGAGCCGCCGCCCAGCTCGCGCCACTGCTCGCGCAGCCTGGCGGCCGTACCGGCTTCGTTGGTGACATGCACGGCGAGCGCGTCAGGTGCGATGGAGCGCGCGAAGCCGATGGCCTCGATCGACGGCTGGTCCAGCCGCGCGATCGGCACGATCACCAGCGGCGCGCGCGCGGCGGAGGCTATCCGCAGCGGCGAGCGCGGGGCGATGGCCTGCCCCAGGCGGCGATAGTGGAGGTGGATTGCCCACATCAACGTGACCAGCAGCGGCACCAGGATCATCACGATCCACGCCCCCGCCAGGAACTTGCTGGCGGCCACCACGACCACGATGACCGCGGTCGTCAGGGCGCCGAGGCCGTTGATCAGCAGCCCCGGCCGCCAGCCCTCCTCGCGCCGCACCCACCAGCGGCGGACCATGCCGGTCTGCGACAGGGTGAAGGCCACGAACACGCCCAGGGTGTAGAGCGGGATGAGGGCGCTGACCGAGGCCTGGAAGGCGATCAGCAGCACCACGGCCAGCGCGGCCAGCGCCACGATCCCGGTCGAGAACGCAAGCCGATCTCCGCGGAACCCGAACTGGCGCGGCATGAAACCGTCGCGCGCCAGGAAGGACGAGAGGCGCGGGAAGTCGGCGAAGCTGGTGTTGGCGGCCAGGGTCAGGATCAGCGCCGTGGAGACCTGGACCAGGAGGAGGTAGGGCCCGCCGCCGGTCAGGTGGCGCGCCAGGATGGAGAGGATGGTCTGCTGCTCGCTGGGATCGGGCAGGATGCCGAACCAGCTGACGAGGAAGCTGATGCCCACAAACAGGGTGGTGAAGAGGATGGCGGCGGCGGTCAGCGTCGTTCGCGCGTTGCGCCACTCCGGCGGCTTGAAGGCGGGGACGCCGTCCGACACGGCCTCGACGCCCGTCAGGGCCACCGCCCCGGACGAGAAGGCGCGCAGCACCAGCAGCAGCCCCAGCACGCCCAGGCCTGCGGACTCCTGCGCCGCCCAGCTGGGCGGTGGCGTGTACGCCGGCACGATGCCGGTCGCAATGCCGACCAGTCCGAAGCCGATGAGGCCCAGCACGGCGACGATGTACAGGTACGTCGGCGCCATGAAGATCGTGCCGGACTCGCGGACGCCGCGCAGGTTCCCGATGGTCAGCAGCGCCACGATCGCCACCGCCAGCTCGACCCGCGCGGGATAGAGGCCCGGCATGATGGAGGTGATGGCCGCCACGCCCGCCGAAACGGAGACCGCCACGGTCAGCGTGTAGTCGATCAGCAGCGCCGCCGCCGCCACCAGGCCAACCGGCGCGCCCAGGTTGTCGCTGGCGACGATATAGCTCGACGCGCCGTTGGGATAGGCGCGGATCGTCTGGCGGTAGGAGGTCGCCACGATCGCCAGCACCGCCACGATCACCAGCGTCAGCGGCATGACCAGGCTGAACGCGCCGATGCCGGCCACCACCAGCACCCGCATCATCTCCTCGGTGGCATAAGCCGATGAGCTGATGTTGTCGCTGCTGAAGACAGCCAGTGCCTTCAGCTTGGTGAGGCGCTCGTGCTCCTCGCGTTCGCTGGAGATGGGCTTGCCGATCAGCCAGCCGCGCAGCCGGGCGTACGCGTGCTGCCAGCCGGCCGGCACCACCAGCGTCTCGCTGGTGGCGACCAGGTGGCCCTCCTCGCCGCGCTCGAACTCGGACTCGAACGGCCGGACGATTCGCACATACGCATCACCGGGCCGCAGCCCTCGTCGTCGTTCACGGACCTCGAGGTGCGGGTCGATCCTGTTGGGCGCCGGATCCGGCTCCATGGCGCTCAGCCGGCCTCCGACGCCCGGCGCCGCTCGGACGGCCCGCCACGCCGGAAGACGATGCTGAATCGCTCGCCGTCGACCTCGACCTGGATCGCCAAGCCGCGCTCGGCGGCAAGCGTATGCGCCAGGCTGAGAATCGGCATGCTCGCGTCGTCGTGCGCGGGCAGGTGGCCGGCGACGCTCACGGAATTGACGCCGTCCGCCGCACCGGCCAGCAGCTCGCACGCCGCCCGCAGCGAGCGGATGGTGTGGGCGCGGGCAGCACCGTCGACCAGCGAAATCATGCTCAAATCGTCGCGCCGGACGGCTCAACGGCGTGTCAACGCGGCGGGCGAGTCAGCCTCAATATCGGCTCAACAATTCCGCGCGGGATGCGGTCAGTCGGGCTCCAGCTCGAGGAGCCGATAGCCCACACCCGGCTCCGTGCGCAGGTACCGCGGATTCGCTGGATCGCGCTCCAGCTTCTTCCGCAGCCGGCCCAGGTAGACGTGCAGGTAGTGATCCTCGGACCCGTATTCCGGCCCCCACACGCGCTGCAGCAGCGCGCGGTCGGTGATGACCCGGCCGGCGCTGGCCACGAGGGCGCTGAGGATGGCGTACTCCGTCGGCGTCAGGTGAACCGGGGTGCCGTCAGCCGTCACCTCGCGACGCTCGAGGTCGACCGTCAATGCGCCGGAGCGGAAGATCGGGTGCGTGGTTGCCGAGCCGGCGGCGTGGCGGAGCGCCACACGGATGCGGGCCAGCAGCTCGTCCACGCCAAAAGGCTTCGTCAGGTAATCGTCAGCGCCCAGCTCCAGCGCCCGGACCTTGTCCGATTCGGCGCCGCGCACCGACAGGACGATGATCGGCACGCTGCTCCGCTGGCGCAGCTGTCCGATGACCTCCAGCCCACCGATATCCGGCAGCACCATGTCGAGCAGTACGAGATCTGGGTGGAAGCGCGTCTCCAGCTCCAGCCCGGCCTCGCCGCTGTCGGCACCGCGGACGTCGAAGCCGTGGCCGGCCAGGTTGCGCTCCACGGCCTGGCGCAGCGCCGGCTCGTCGTCGATCACCAGAATCCGCGCGCCGGGCGCCGGTGCTCGGCGATTCATGCCGGTGCTGGTTCCGGTTCGGTCGCCGCGGCCGCACCCTCGGAGGGGATCTCGAATGTGAACGTCGCACCGCCGTTCGGCCGGTTCTCGGCCCAGATCCGACCGCCGTGCGCCTCGATCAGGCCGCGGGCCACGGCGAGGCCCAGGCCGCTGCCGCCGCGCGCGGCGCCACGGGCCCGGAAGAACGGCTCGAACAGCCGGGGCAGCGCCTCCGGGGGGATGCCCGGCCCGTCATCGGCCACGCTGATCCGAAGGCTGCCGTCCGCGACCTGAGCGCCGACGCGGATCTCGCGCTCAGGCGGCGAGTACTTCGCCGCGTTCTCGATCAGGTTGGTCAGCACCTGGTCAAGCTCCGTGTAGTCGACGTGGACGGGCGGCAGCTCGTCCGGCAGCTCGAGGCTGAGCCGATGCGGGCCGACCACCGGCCGCAGCCGCGCGGCGACCTCGTGGATCAGCGCGGTCGGCTCGTACCAGCCACGGTCCGGCTGGAGCGTGCCGCTCTCCAGGCGCGACAGGTCTAGCAGGTTGGAGACGATGCGGTCCAGCCGTCCCGCCTCCTGCTCGATCGCCTCGGCGAAGCCGCGCCGTTCCTCGTCGCTCCACTCGACGTCGGCCTGCCGCAGGCTGCCGGACGAGGCCAGGATCGAGGCCAGCGGCGTCCGCAGGTCGTGGGACACGGCGTCGAGCAGCGCCGACTTCAGCTGATCGGCGCGTCGCAGCACCTCCGCCGCATTGGCCTCGTCGCGCAGCCGCGCGCGGTCGACGGCGGTCCACAGCTGCGCCGACAGGGCGTCGAGCAGCCGGACGGACGAGGGGCCGACCTTCGTCTCGCCCGAGGCCGCCAGGAGGATCTCGCCGGCCGGACCATGCGGTCCGCGGACCGGGACGCGCAGCACGCGGTGCGGCGATGTCGCCCGCCGCAGCCCGTGCGGCGGCCGCACCCGGACCCAGCGTCCGCGTTCGGTGTTCAGCACCTCGGAGCCGCTGCCGGCGTCCGGTTCCCCGATCACCCTTCCATCTCCGGCAGTGGCTGCGGCCAGGAGCAGCCCATCGTCGCCGGTGACGTCGATGCGGACTCCGATGAGGCCGAGCTCGGCGCGCAGCCGCTCCGCCACCGCCTCCAGCGCACGGCCGATGTTCGGCTCGCCCATCAACTGGGTGACCTCGTACAGCAGCCGTGCCTCGCGCGCGTGATCCTCGGCTTCCTCTGCACGCCGCTCCAGGTCGGCGGCCACCTGCCCGGTGACGATGGCGGCGAGCAGCAACAGCACCAGGGTCACCCATTCCTCCGGATTGGCGACGAAGAGCGTGAAGCGCGGCTCCACCAGCAGGAAGTTCGAGGTCAGGAATGCGCCGATGGCTGCCGCGACCGCCGGCCCGCGCCCCAGCGCCACCGCCGCCAGCAGCACCACGACCAGGTGGAGCATCGTGGCGTTGGCGAGGTGGAAGCGGCCCAGTGCCGCGATGACCCCGCTGACCACCGCCACGCCGGCGAGCGCGAGGCCGTATCGGGCCCATGCCGGAAGGCGCCTGGCTGCCTCCATCGGCCAGATGCTAGTCCTCGACGCCTCGGCTGCCCCGGTACAAGCACCACTTGTGCGCTCAGGCGCAAGCACGCCTCCGTACAAGCACCACTTGTGCATCTGCGCGCCGTCGCCGCCCGTCACAACCACCACTTGTGTGGATGCGCGCATTCGGGGCTCGTGCGCGGCCGATACACAGCCTCAGTTGTGCGCTGACACCCCAACCAACTGCATCGGTGTCATTTCACAAGCCCCACTTGTGTGACCGCGCGCATCGGGGCAGTTGCACAAGCACCACTTGTGCGACGGCGCGCGTCCGTTGTGTGACCGCGCGCATCCGGGCAGTTGTACAAGCACCACTTGTGCGCCGGAACGCACCGGGCCAAGGGAATGAAACGACGACGCCCGGCCGCAATGGCCGGGCGTCGCGCGAAGACTGAGCGGGACGAAGGCTAGGCCGCTTCGACGCGGACCGCGCGATCTCCCTTGGGTCCCTGCTCGGTGTCGAAGCTGACGCGCTCGCCACCGACCAGGCGGTCGAAGTCGAGCGAGCTGTTCAGCCCGTCCCGATGGAAGAAGTACTCCTTGCCATCCTCGCCCGCGATGAAGCCGAAGCCGCGGTCCGAGATGACGCGCTTGACCGTTCCGGTCGCCACCAGTGCACTCCTGGTCTCTTCTCGAATTCAAACTCGGCCGGCGGCCGACTCGAGAAGCAAACGACCGGGCGGAGGTCTCCGCGACGTGCGGAGGCCTAGAGGATAGCGGGCCGCGAGTCGGAGCGTCCCACCACCGGCACGGCCGGGGCGGTGGGCTCGAAATGCTCGGCCAGCGCCGCGACCTCGATCGGTCGCACCGCCACGGCGTCCGGTACCGCCTCCGGGTCCAGGACATAGGCCGTCATCTCGCCCTTGCCCTTGACGTCGACCAGGCGCTCGACCCAGGGCAGCGGCTTGGCCGTCAGCTCATGCGTCACCGCCGAGACCTGGATCTGGCCGGGCAGCCCGTGCGACTCCATCCGGCTGGCCAGGTTCACGGTGTCCCCCCACAGGTCGTAGGTGTAGCGCCGCTCGCCGATGACGCCGGCGGTGACCGGGCCCGACGCGATGCCGATGCGCACCTGCAGGGCTCGCTTCCGGAAGCCGCCCAGCAAAGCAACTGCGCGCTGCATCTCGATGGCGGCCAGCACCGCGGCGTCGGCATGCCGCTCCATCGGCACCGGCGCCCCGGCGACCGCGATGTAGGCATCGCCCGAGGTCTTGATCTTCTCCAGCCCATGGCGGCTGGCGATCCGATCGAAGATCGAGAACAGCTGGTTGAGCGTGACGATCAGGTCCGAGGCGGCCGTGTTGCCGGCGAACTGGGTGAAGCCGACGACGTCGGCGAAAAGCACGCTGACCGACTCGTGGGTCTGGGCGATCAGCCGCTCCCCGTCGGCCAGCCGCTCGGCGATGCCGCCCGGCAGCATCTCGTGCAGCATCCGCCGCGAGTCGAGCTGCGCCCGCAGGCGCTGCCCGTCCACGTACTGGATCAGCAGCAGGACGATGAGCGACGGCCCGAGCAGGTTGTAGGCGAACAGCCAGGTCGGCGGCTCGGACCAGTCGGCCGGCAGCATGGCGCTGACCATCGGGTCCAGTGCCAGGGCGGCGACGACCAGGCCGACGAAGACGCCGAACCAGCGCAGGCTCGTGTCCCGATCGAAGTAGAGGACGGCGGAGACCGGCGCCACCAGGCCCCAGATCAGGCTGGCGCCACCGGTCTTCATCCCGCCCAGCGCCAGGTGCCCGAGCACCACGTAGGCCAGGCCGGAGATGAGGGTGACGCGAATGATCGGGGTGAAGGCCTTTGTCCGCCGCAGCAGGACCAGCGTCAGCGGCATGGCCACCGCGAAGTAGGCGGAGCCGGCGGTCAGCAGTGGCCGGTCGATGAGAAGGCCGATGATCGCCCACAGCACCGCCGCCGGGATCAGGCCCAGAACGGTGATGGCCAGGGCGTGCTTGCGGACACGCAGATCCGCATCGTCGTCGGGCTCGTCGCCCAAAGCGGCGATGCGGTCGATCCAGTCGCGCAGGCGGTCGTACGGCGTTGCCAGGTCCATCGGCCCAATGCTGCGCATCGGGCCAGCCGGAAGCGACGGACGAACGCTCGACGACCGCCTACGTCATTCGTCGCGGGCGATCAGATGGGTCCGCTGCCGGTCCGGGTGCGCCCCATGACCATGCTGCCCACGACCACCAGCACCACCGCGCCGACGATGGCGGTGATCAATGAGCCGATGTCGAACTTGTCCATCGGGTTCACGCCGGTGATGGCGGCGACGATCCAGCCGCCGATGAGCCCACCGACGATGCCCAGGATGATGTGCATGATGACGCCCATGCCCTCGTCACCCTTGACGAGGAGCCCGGCGATCCAACCCGCCAGGGCGCCCAGCACGATCCACGCAATGATTCCCATCCACGTTCCTCCTTTGGTCGCACAGATCGGCGACCCCTCTTCAGGCCAATGCAATTCCCGGACCAACCGGGTCGCCAATGGGAACGAAACGTGCAAGGAGCCGCTCGCCACTCAACAGAACCGACCCGAGGAGGACGCCCCATGGATGCCCTGAAGCTGCTCAAGGAAGACCACGACCGGATCAAGCCGATGCTCGCCGAGCTCAAGGAGACGACGGAACGGGCCGAGAAGACCCGTGGCGAGCTGTTCAGCCGTATTAAGCAGGAGCTCACCGTCCACGAGATCATCGAGGAGGAGATCTTCTATCCCACCCTCAAGGAGCACCCCAAGGCCAGGGACATCGTGCTCGAGGGCATCGAGGAGCACGACGTCGTCGACATCCTCATGGGCGAGCTCGACGGGATGGACCCGACCGAGGAGACGTGGGGCCCGAAGGCCAAAGTCATGGCCGAGAACGTCGAGCACCATATCGAGGAGGAAGAGGGCGAGATGTTCGAGAAGGCTCGCCAGGTCTTTGACGCAGATGAGCTCACGCAGCTCGGCGAGAAGATGGCCGCGCGCAAGGAATCCGCCAAGGAAGAGCTGTTCGGCGCTGTCCGCTGAGCCGATGCATCGGCTACCCTGACGGCCGATGATCAGCCCACAGCCGACCGAGACCTGGGACCTGTGGTATCCCGGCGCCGCGGCGACCGGCCTGCCGTTCGCGCGCGGGCGCCTGGACCCGACCGACGTGCTCTGGGTGCACAGCGCCCCAAAGAAGCTGGACGTCACCGTGCGCCGCTTCGACGGCAGCGTGCGGGCCCGCGGCCAGGTGACCCGCGAGGCGGGCTACCTGCCGATGACGCGGCTGGCCGTCGAGGACGGCAGCCTCACGCGTGAGGACCGCTGGCCGACCGAGGACGACCTCGGTGCCCTGGTGATCCTGCCGGGAGGCGAAGTGGGGACCCTGGTCGAGTGGTGGAACGCGCCGGATGGCAGCGAGTGGCGCTGGCGCGTGGAGTTCTACAACCACCGTTGACGGGCAGCGCTGCCACGGACCTGCTGCGCGCGACTCTCTACGACGCGGACGGCCGCGACCGAACCGTTGACCTCACCGCCGAGCTGGTGGCTGGCGTGGCCCAGAACCAGCTCCTGTGGGTCGACCTCGAGCAGCGGGACGAGGACGAGATAGGGCAGCTGCGCGAGCTGTTCCACCTTCCCCGCGACGTCGTGGAGCTGCTGGGCAGCGATCGGGCCACCGTTCAGCTGCTGCGCTACCCCGAGCGGGTCCATTTGCGCCTGGTGGCGATGGAGGTCAAGGAGGGAGCCAATCCCGCGGCCGCACCAGCGCCCACTCCCAGCCCCACCGCCATCGACGTGATCGTGGCCCCGAACGTCGTCATCACCGGCCACGAGGGACCGGTGCGCGCGTTCGACATGTTCCGTGACCGGATTCGCGGCGACACGGAGCTCGGCAGGCTCGACGCGGCCGATTTCGTGACGGTCCTGGTTGATGCGGTCCTGGACGGCTACCTGGAGCTGGTCGAGGGCATCGAACGCCGGATCGACGCATTGGACGAGATGGCGCTGCGCTCGCGCGACTCCTCGCGGTTCCTGAACGAGGTGGTGCTGCTGCGCCGTCGGGTCGCCCTCATCCGCCGCGCGCTGGCGCCGCATCGCTGGACGTTCGCCCCGCTGGCGCGTCCCGACTTCGAGCTGGAGGGCCTTGGCAAGCCCTGGCCGGGCATGGTCGAGCGCCTGGAGCGGACGGTCGACGCCGTCGAGAACGCCCGGGAGCTGCTGATCGGCACGTTCGACGTCTACATGGCGTCCGCGGCGCAGCGCACCAACGAGGTCATGAAGGCGCTCACCATCCTCAGCGCCATCCTGCTGCCGGCCGTGGTGCTCGCCGGGGTGATGGGCATGAACTTTCGGATCGGGTTCTTCGACAACCCGGAGAACTTCTGGATCGCCATCGGCGCCATGCTCGCGCTGGCCGTGGTCGTGCTGGGGGTCTCGCGCTGGCGAGGCTGGATCTGAGGCTGCCGCTACCATCGGCTGGCCATGGATGAGCCGATGGCCGTCGCCGACGTCGCCGCCTGGCTGACCCACGCGCGGAGCGTGGTGGCGCTGACCGGCGCGGGCATCTCCACCGAGTCCGGCATCCCCGACTTTCGTGGGCCACAGGGCGTCTGGACGCGAGACCCGAAGGCCGAGGCACGGGCCGACATCGGCTACTACGTCGCCCATCCCGAGGCGCGGCGCGAGGCCTGGCAGGCACGGCTGCACCACCCGGCGCGCGCCGCGCAGCCGAACGCCGGCCATCGGGCCCTGGCCGAGCTGGAGCGGTTGGGCCGCCTGCAGCTGCTGGTCACCCAGAACATCGATGGGCTGCATCTCCTGGCGGGGAGCTCCCCGGAGCGGCTGGTCGAGATCCACGGCAGCGCCCGCGACTACGTCTGCCTGTCCTGCGGCGACCGCGGGCCGATGGACGAGGTCCTCGACCGCGTCCGGGCCGGCGAGGAGGACCCGGCCTGCCTCAACTGCGGCGGGATCCTGAAGTCGGCGACCATCTCGTTCGGCCAGCAGCTGGTCGCGGCCGACCTGGCTCGCGCCGAGCGCGCGGCCGGGCAGAGCGACGTCTTCCTGGCCATCGGCACGACGCTCACCGTCTATCCCGTGGCCTGGCTGCCGGAACGTGCGCTGGCCAACGGCGCGCGGCTGGTGATCATCAACGCCGAGCCCACCGCCATGGACGACCGCGCCCACGCGGTGCTCCGCGGGCAGATCGGCGAGATCCTGCCTTCCCTGGTCAGCCGGGTCGCGGCGGACCGGACGCCTCGCGCCGCCGGTAAGGACTAGGCGCGCCGCGCATGCACGAGGTGATCGTCACCGAGCGCCTGGAGCTGCACCTGCTGACCCTGGCCGAGCTCGACGCGGTCGCTGCTGGCGACGCTGATCGCCTGGCCGCTCGCATCAACGCGTCCGTCCCGGTCGAGTGGGTCGAGGAAGTGCGCGACCTTGCCGCCTACCGCGCGCAGCAGCTGCGGGAGCGGCCGGGCGACGAGCCGTGGCTGCTGCGCGCCCTGGTCGTCAGCCAGCCGGCCGATGCGCGCCGCGTCATCGGCTACCTCAACTTCCACGCCGCGCCGGACGAGGGCGGGATGGTCGAGATCGGCTACACGCTGCTGCCGGATGCGCAGGGGCAGGGCTACGCGATCGAGGCCGTGCGTGGCGCCTTCGCCTGGGCGACGCGCGAGTTCGGGATCCACCATTTCCGCGCCAGCGTGGCGCCGGGCAATGCGCGGTCGGAGAACCTCATCCGCAAGCTCGGCTTCGTGCAGACCGGCCAGCAGTGGGACGACCGCGATGGGCTGGAGCTCGTCTACGAGCTGCGCGTCTGACCTCTAGTCTGGCGTGCGCGTGCGTTTTCACCAGATGCGCATCAGGAGCACGGTAACCCGCTGCTGGCGCCAGATTCCCACCACCTGCGCATGGGTGGCACGTTAGGTGAGAAGGCGCGGCAGTCCGCGACCGTCAGGCGCTCAGGTTCGTGCTCAGCGGACGATCGGAGAGGGGCCGAATCGGCGTCGGAGTGCGCCTAAGGTGCCCCCGGTGAGCAAATGGTGAAAACTGCCCCGACTTGCCGCCGTTTCAGAGCCAGTCGTCGGCGACCAGGACGCCCGGCGCGACCTCTGACTCGAAGAGGGCGAACTCCTCGTCGCTGATCGGGTAGGTGTGCTCCTCGCCAGGGTAATCTCGGGCCCGCACCTCGGCGGCGAAGGTCTCGAGACCGCCGCGAATCTCCGCGGCGACGTTGGCGTAGCGCTTCACGAACTTCGCCATCCGGCCCTCGTTGATCCCCAGCAGGTCGTGCCAGACCAGCACCTGGCCCGACGTTCCCAGCCCCGCCCCGATCCCAATGGTCGGGATGCGCAGCGCCTCCGTGATGCGCTCCGCCACCTTGGCCGGCACCGCCTCGAGGACGAGGGCGAAGCAGCCGGCGGCCTGGAGCGCCAGTGCATCGGCGTAGAGCTGGCGCGCCTTCGAAGCGGTGCGTCCCTGTGCCTTGTAGCCGCCGAGCATGGTGGCGGTCTGCGGGGTGAGGCCCAGGTGGCCCATGACCGGGATCCCGGCAGCGACGATCGCGCGGGCGCGCGAGACCATCGGCCCACCACCTTCGATCTTCACCGCCTCGGCCCCGGTCTCCTTGACCAGCCGCACGGCGTTGCGCACCGCGTCCTCGTCGGACACCTGGAAGGCGCCGAGCGGCATGTCGACCATGAAGAAGGCCCGATGCGTCCCGCGCCGCGCCGCCCTGGCCAGCATCACCATCTCGTCCATGCTGATCGGGGTCGTGTCCGCGTAGCCGAGCACGTTGTTCGCGGCCGAATCGCCGGTGAACACGATGTCCACGCCCGCCTCGTCCGCCAGCCGGGCGCTGGGAGTGTCGTAGGCGGTGACCATGACGATCGGCGTGCCGTCGCGCTTCAGCTGTCCGAGCTCCGCCAGGCCGATCTTCGCTGGCTTCTTCGGCGCCCCGCCTGCCGTTCCCGGGCCCATCTCGCTGCTCATGCCGGCCATTCTGCCACCGGTGGCAATCCGCCCGCCTCAGCCACTCCTCTTGCCGGTCGCCGATTCTCATCCCGATGGGACTAACGATCAAAGGATGTCTTCAGACGGACGCGAAACCGGCCAATTCAGGCCGCTGCTTGGCGCCAATTCCCGTCCGGCGGGAATCGCTGCCAAGGTGCACGTGGTTCTTGGTTGTTAGTCCCGCCACGCGGGAATCCACGGCAGGAGCTATGGCGATGGACGGCTGGTGCGGCTACTCGAGCGCCACGTTGTCGATCAGCCGCGTGGAGCCCAGGCGAACCGCCGCGGCCAGGGTTGGGCCGTCGAGGTCGGCCACCGTCACATAGTCCACGGGCAGCTGTGGCGTCGTGGCGAGCACCTGTCCCACCGCCGCCACGGGATCGCGGCCGTCGCGAAACGCCGCAAGTCCGGCGTCGAGTGCGCGCGGCAATGAGAGTGCGAGCTGTCGCTCCTCCGCGGAGAGGTAGGCGTTCCGCGACGAGAGCGCCAGGCCGTCGGAGTCGCGAACGGTGGGAACGGCGACGATCTCCAGCGGCAGCGCCAGGTCGCGGACGACCTGCTTGATGATTGCCACCTGCTGCGCGTCCTTGCGGCCGAAGTAGGCTCGCGTCGGCTGCACGATCCCGAACAGCCGGGTACAGACCGTGGCCACTCCCCGGAAGTGCCCGGGGCGCACTGCGCCCTCCAGGACGGTGGCGAGCTCGCCGGGATCGACCCAGGTGTCGAAGCCGGGCGGGTACATCTCCTCGACAGACGGGACGAAGAGGATATCCACGCCGGCGGCCTCGGCCGCGGCGGCGTCGGCCTCCTCGTCGCGCGGGTAGCGCGCCAGGTCCTCGCCCGGCCCGAACTGGGCGGGGTTGACGAAGAGGGACACCACCACCCCGTCGTCCGCGGCCCGCGAGGCGGCGAAGAGCGCCAGGTGCCCGGCATGGAAGGCACCCATGGT
>DASSNX010000063.1:0-4376 GCA_035701185.1 Candidatus Limnocylindria bacterium | reverse complement strand
CGATCAGGACCGGCTCGCCGCCCGCCTGGCGCACTGCATCGGCATAGCGGCTGAACTTCTGCCACGTCGGCAGCTCCATGGCCTCCTGCGCGGGGCCATGGACGGTGATCAGGATCCTGGGGCGCGACGGCATGCGGCGATGGTATCGGGCCAAAGAAATTCGTTGACGCGGCAACGGGGCGCTCCTATTCTGCCGGGCAGTCCGGAACCTGCTGCGTGACCGGGCCATTCCCGCGGACCTTGCCTCGAAGCGGAGGCCTGCACCACCGGTGTGGGGGAGAGGAGGAGACACTTGACCGCGGACCAGAACGCCAACGACCAGATCGCGCGCGATGACGCGCATCTGCGGTCGCTTGGCATCAAGCCCGAGCTGCGCAGAACCCTTGGCTTCCTGTCGAACTTCGCCATCGCCTTCAGCTTCATCAGCGTCTCGACCGGTTCCTTCGGGAACCTGGGCTATGGCATGGGCATGGGCGGGCCGGTCTTCTTCTGGACCTGGCCGATCATCGTCATCGGCCAGCTGCTGGTGGCCCTGGTCTTCGCCGAGCTGGCCAGCCACTACCCGGTGGCCGGGTCGATCTACCAGTGGTCGAAGCGACTGTCGAACCGGACGCTGGGCTGGTTCACGGGCTGGTTCTACTTCTGGGCGCAGGTGGTGACCGTGACCGCGGTCGCCGTCATCGTGGCCTTCGTGGTCGACGGGCTGCTCGGCAGCCCGACCGTCGGCGACGTCGGCTTCCTCGACTCGCCTGACCCCACCGGCATCACCACCATGTTCACGTTCATCGCGGTCGGGGCGCTGGTCCTGACCACCGCGATCAACGCCTTCGGGGTCCGGCTGCTGTCGATCCTGAACAACATCGGCGTCGCCACCGAGATCCTGGGCATGCTCGTCTTCGCCCTGATCCTGCTGTTCTTCGCCAACCACCAGTCACCGGACGTGCTGTTCAAGACCTTCGGCGCGGAGCAGGCGCAGAACGGCGACTTCCTCGCCACCTTCATGCTCGGCTTCTTCATGTCGGTCTTCATCCTGTACGGCTTTGACACCGCCGGATCGTTCGGCGAGGAGACCATCGACGCCGGCCGCCAGGCACCGCGCGGCGTGATCTCGTCGGTGCTGGCCAGCGGCGTGGTGGGCGTGGTCTTCCTGCTGGCCGTGATCCTGTCGATGAAGGACATCCCCGGCCAGATGGCCGCGGGCCTGGGTGGCGAGTTTCCGATCGCGAACACGATCCTGGACAACCTGAACGGCAGCCTCATCGGCGGGTTCACGCTCGGCACGCTGTACCTGGTCGTGATCCTCGTCTCGGTCTTCGTCTGCACGCTGGCGATCCAGGGCGCGGCGACCCGCATGATGTTCTCGATGGGGCGCGACCGGCACCTGCCGCTCGGCCGCTTCTGGGGCACCGTCAACCCCACCTTCCGGACGCCGGCCAACGCCGCCGTGGCGGTGGGGGTGCTCGCCGCCCTGCCGATCCTGCTGATCGGCCCCATCGGTGGGTTCACGTTGTCGATTGCCGCCACCGGGCTCATCTACCTGAGCTACTTCCTGTGCAACATCGGCGTTGCGCTGGCGCGGCGCAAGGGCTGGCCGCACCAGCCGGCGTGGTTCAACCTCGGCCGCTGGGGGATGACGGTCAACATCCTGGCGCTGATCTACGGCGGCGTGATGATCGTCAACATCGGCCTCTGGAACGACCCGAACCTGTTCGGCAACTTCGGCAGCGCCAACCGAGCGCTGTGGAATCCGTTCATCAACGGGCTCTTCTCGTTCCTGGGCCAGCCCATGGACTGGCTGCCGGCGTGGCCGCTGTACGAGTCGATCGTCGGGCTCCTGCTGGTGCTGGGCCTCGCCTACTACGCCGTCTCGGTGCGTGGCCGGGCCCATGACGTGGAATCGGAGGAGATGCCCGGCGAGGTGGCCGCGGCGGACGCCGTCATCGGCTGAGCGTCGGCCGATCGCGAGATCTCGGGCGAGCGGCTTGGCGCGCGATGCGCCGGCCGCTCGTCTTTTCATTCGGAGGACCGAGCCGTGGCCGATCCCGCTGAGGAGCCCGAACTGCGTGGCGAGCTGCGCGAACAGCTCGTCGGCGCCCTGCACCGCCTGCCGGAGCTCGGCGGCCGCGAGCTGACCCTGACCGCCCTATCCGGCGGCATCACCAACCGCAACTTCCTGGTGGCAGCCGATGGCCTGGACGAGCGCTACGTCGTGCGGCTGGCCGGCAACGACACGCACCTGCTCGGCATCAGCCGCGAGGTGGAGCACGCGGCGACCGTGGCAGCGGCTGGCGTCGGCGTCGGACCAGAGGTGGTCGCCTTCATCCGGCCAGAGGGCTACCTGGTCACGCGGTTCATCGAGGGCCGGCCGGTGAGCCTGGACGAGGTGCGCCAACCGGCAATGCTGCGCCGGGTGGCCGACTCCATCCGCCGCGTCCACGGCGGGCCGGCCATTCCGGGGCTCTTCGTGCCGCTGCGGATCGTGGAGGCGTACCGCGCGCTCGCGGCCGAACGGGGTGTGGCCATCCCGCCGGCCTACGACCGCGCCCGCGAGGCTGGCCGCCGGATCGAGGCCGCGCTCCTGGCCGCGCCGCTGGAGCCACGGCCCTGCCACAACGACCTGCTGAACGCGAACTTCATCGACGACGGCGAGCGGATCCGGATCGTCGACTGGGAGTACGCCGGCATGGGCGACCCCTACTTCGACCTGGGCAACTTCAGCATCAACCATGAGCTGCCGCCGGAGGCCGACGAGACCCTGCTGCAGGCGTACGCGGGCAGCGTGACGCCCGCCGCACGCGCGCGGCTGGGCCTGATGCGGATCGTGTCCGACTTCCGCGAGGCGATGTGGGGTGTCCTGCAGCAGGGCATCAGCGCGCTGGACGTCGACTTCGTCGAATACGCGGACGAGCACTTCGACCGGCTGCTGGCGAATGCCTCGGGACCGACCTTCGACGCGTGGCTGGCGGACGCTGCCCATGGCTGAGCCGATGGCGCTGCCGGACCGCGCCCGGGTGGTGATCATCGGCGGTGGCGTGGGCGGCACCTCGGTCGCCTACCACCTGGCCCGACTGGGCTGGACCGATGTCCTCCTCGTCGAACGCTCGGAGCTGACCAGCGGCTCGACGTTCCATTCCGCGGGCCTGGTGGGGCAGCTCCGCTCCACCCCAACGCTGACCAGGATGATCGTGGACAGCGTGGCCACGTACCGCCAGCTGGCCGCCGAGACCGGGACCGATCCGGGCTGGCGCGAGGTCGGCTCGCTGCGGCTGGCGTGCACGCCGGAGCGCATGGAGGAGCTGCAGCGTCAGAACGGATGGGCCAAGGCTTACGGCCTGGAGATGGAGCTCATCGGCCCGCAGGAGGCGAAGGACCGATTTCCCCTGATGTCGGCCGATGGCGTGCTGGGCGCCGCCTGGCTGCCGACCGACGGCTACGTGGACCCCACCGGCCTGACCCTGGCGCTCGCCGCCGGCGCGCGGGCGGCCGGGGTGCGGATCGCGACGCGGACGCGCGTCACCGGCGTGGAGGTGGCCGGGGGGTCGGTGCGCGGCGTGGCGACGGACCGCGGCACGGTCGAGTGCGAGGTCGTGGTCAATGCCGGCGGCATGTTCGCGCCGGAGATCGGCCGGCTGGCGGGCGTGACGGTGCCGCTCATCCCCTTCGCGCACCAGTACCTGGTCACCGAGGCCATCGACGGCGTCCATCCCGACCTGCCGCAGCTCCGCGACCCGGACAACCTCGTCTACTTCCGACCCGAGGTGCGAGGGCTGGTGATGGGCGGCTACGAGCGGAACCCGGCGCCGTTCGGCCTGGACGGCATCCCGCCGGACTTCAACGGCAGGCTGCTGTCGCCCGACTGGCCGCGATTCGAGGAGATCAGCGCCGGCGCGGTGCGCCGCGTGCCGGCCATGGCCGATGCGGGCGTGCGGCAGATGATCAACGGCCCGGAGGGCTTCACGCCCGACAACGAGTTCATCCTGGGCGAGTCGGAGGTGCGCGGCTTCTTCGTCGCCGCCGGCTTCAGCGCCCACGGCATCGCCGGCGGCGGCGGGATCGGTCGCCAGGTGGCGCACTGGATCGTGGACGGCGAGCCGCCGCTCGACCTGTGGAAGATGGACATCCGCCGCTTCGGGGCGCAGTACCGGTCGCGGTCATACACCTACGCCCGTGCCTTCGAGAACTACGCCACCTACTACGACATCCACTATCCCAACGAGGAGCGGCAGTCCGGACGCCCGCTGCGCCTCTCCCCCACCTACCCGCGGCTGGTCGAGCTCGACTGCGCCTTCGGCGAGAAATCGGGCTGGGAGCGGCCGAACTGGTTCGAGTCGAACGCCGCGGCAGGCGACCCGCTTCTCCGTCCACGGGGCTGGGCG
>DASSNX010000062.1:0-15920 GCA_035701185.1 Candidatus Limnocylindria bacterium | reverse complement strand
GCCACCGGCATCGGTCGAAGTGATCAAGCCAAAGCGCAAGCCGCGCCCCGAACCCGGCGAGGACGAGTGACCCTGCCCGCCGCCGGGGAACAAGCAAAGGAGCCCACGAGACCAATGGACGCCCCGGTGGCCCCCGCCCAGGCCCAGACCACTCCGGAGAAGAACGGCGAGCGCAGCCGCGCCGTCGATGCCGCCATCCTCCAGATCGAGAAGCAGTTCGGCCGCGGCGCGATCATGCGGCTCGGCGACCGGGCCGCCCTCGCGGTCGAGGTCATCCCCACCGGCTCGGTGGCCCTCGACCTCGCCCTCGGCGTCGGTGGCGTGCCGCGTGGCCGGATCACCGAGATCTACGGCCCGGAGTCGAGCGGCAAGACCACGCTCTGTTACCACATCGTGGCCAATGCCCAGCGCGCCGGCGGCGTGGCCGCCTTCATCGACGCCGAGCATGCCCTCGATCCGGGCTATGCGCGCAACGTCGGTGTCAACGTCGACGAGCTGCTGGTCAGCCAGCCGGACACCGGGGAGCAGGCCCTGGAGATTGCCGAGACCCTCATCCGCAGCAACGGCGTCGACGTGGTGGTCATCGACTCGGTGGCTGCCCTGGTGCCGCGCGCCGAGATCGAAGGCGAGATGGGGGACAGCTTCGTCGGCCTCCAGGCGCGCCTGATGAGCCAGGCGCTGCGCAAGCTGACCGGCGCCATCAACCGCAGCAAGACGGCCCTCGTCTTCACCAACCAGCTGCGCGAGAAGATCGGCGTCATGTTCGGCAACCCGGAGACGACGCCGGGCGGCCGTGCGCTGAAGTTCTATGCCAGCGTGCGCCTGGATATCCGGCGCATCGAGACGCTGAAGACCGGGACCGATGCCGTCGGCTCACGCACCCGGGTCAAGGTGGTCAAGAACAAGGTCGCCTCGCCCTTCCGCCTGGCCGAGTTCGACATCATGTACAACGAGGGCATCAGCCGCGAGGGTGGCCTGCTGGACGTCGGCATCGCCGCC
The DNA here is from genome assembly GCA_035701185.1 of Candidatus Limnocylindria bacterium. Lineage (GTDB taxonomy): Bacteria > Chloroflexota > Limnocylindria > QHBO01 > QHBO01 > DASSCW01. The sequence continues at coordinate 14,921 of DASSNX010000062.1, read as the reverse complement.
GGCGTGCTGACCAAGACGGGCGCCTGGTTCAACTACGGCGACACGCGCCTCGGCCAGGGCCGCGAGAACGCCCGCGATTTCCTGAAGGGGAACGCGGAGATGGCCGCCAAGATCGAGGACGACATCCGCGCCAAGGTGGCGTCCATCGACGTCGGCGTGGAGGGCATCAGCGAAGCTCAATAGGCGGCCCGGCCGCGAGCGCCCACCGCTCGACGCCGACGCGGCCCTGGACGTCGCCGCCCGCTTCCTGGCCACCCGGCCGCGGACGCGGTGGGAGCTGCGGCGCCGGTTGCAGCGCGCCGGAGCCGACGAGCCGCTGATCGCCGACACCCTCGACCGCCTGGCCCGCCTGGGCCTGGCCGATGACGTGGCCTTCGCCCGCTGGTGGGCCGAGCAGCGCGACCGCCACTCGCCCCGCGGACGGCGGCTGGTGGAAGCCGAGCTCCGCCAGCGCGGCGTGCCGCGCGAGGTCATCGAGGAGCTGCGCGACCAGGAGCTGGCCGAGCCGGCCTTCGCCGAGGAGCAGCTGCCGCAGTCCGAGGCGGAACGCGCCCGGATCGCGCTCGACCGCCACCTGCGCGGACGCCCCCTGCCGGAGGATCGCCGCGCGCTGCAGCGGATCGGCATGTTCCTGGTGCGCCGTGGCTTCGACCCGGAAACCGTACGGAGCACCATTCGGGCCGCCGGCGCCGAGACAGAGAACGACGAATGATCAGGTCGGCGCTATGGTGGAGGGCATGGCTGCGATGCGCCTGGCGCTGATGACCGAGCCCCAGCAGGGGCTCAGCTACGCGGACATCGTGGCCGCCGCTCGGGCTGCCGAGGAAGCCGGGCTCGAGGCCTTCTTCCGCTCGGATCATTACGCGAGCTTCCCGGGTCCTGCCGGCGAGCGGACCACTGATGCCTGGGCCACGCTGGCCGGCCTGGCGCGCGACACCACGCGAATCCGTCTCGGCGCGCTCGTGTCGCCGGTCACGTTCCGGCTGCCCGGGCCGTTTGCCAAGACGGTGACGACCGTCGACGAGATGAGCGGCGGTCGGGTCGAGGTTGGCCTGGGTGCGGGCTGGAACGACGAGGAGCACGCGCAGCTCGGCATCCCGTTCCCGCCGCTCGGTGAACGCTTCGGCATGCTGGAGGAGGCGGTCGAAATCCTGCACGGGCTGTGGACCGAGCCCGATGGCTGGCGCTTCGAGGGCAGGCACTGGCGGGTGGAGGGCTCGCTGTTCCATCCGCGGCCGGCGGAGTACCGGGCCGATGGCGGCCGACCGCCGATCATCCTGGGCGGCAGCGGCGGTCCGCGCCTGGCACGCCTGGTGGCGCGCCTTGGCGACGAGTTCAACCTGACATCCGCCTCGCCGCAGGACGCTCGCGAGGCCTACGGCCGCCTGGACGCCGCCTGCCGGGCGGTGGGCCGCGATCCCGCGAGCGTCGCCCGCAGCGCGATGACGGGCGTGCTCATTGCCGAGACGGCGGCCGACCTGCGGGACCGCATGGCCGACCTGCTGGCGTTCACCGGCAACGAGGACGGGGCCGACGCCGACGCGTGGCTGGCCCAACGCCGCCGGCGCTGGATCATCGGCACGCTGGACGAGGCGGGGGAGCGGCTGCGCGACTTCGAGGAGGCCGGCGTCGAGCGCGTCATGCTGCAGGATTTCATCCCACGCGACCTCGACCACATCCGCCTGATGGGCCGCCTCGTCGCCTGATCCTCCAACGCGGGGGTCGGGTCCCCGCGAGGCGCAATGCGGCTTGCGGTACACTCCTTGGATCGGTGCCTCCCGAGCGGCACGCCCGCGAGCACCGTGACGATCTGAATGTCGACTGAGCGTCCGCGGAGCGGACGCGTGTTGTGCCCAAGCCGGGCTCCGCGTGATGGAGGAGCCGATGCCTGTCAACAGCGAGGTCCTGATCGCGGCCGCCGTCGCGCTCGTGGTGGGGGCGGTGCTGGGCTACGCCGCCCGGCGGTTCATGGCCTCGTCGGCCGTGCGGCACGCCGAGCACTACTCCGAACGGATCATCGCCGAGGCGCGCGCCAAGCAGAAGGAGATCGTTCTCGAGGGCAAGGACGAGGTCCTGCAGGCCCAGCGCGCCGCCGAGGAGGAGGCGCGCCAGAAGCGGGCCGACCTGCAGCGCCAGGAGCGGCTGCTGCTGGACCGCTCCGAGAGCCTGGACCGCAAGGTCGAGACCCTCGAGCGTCGCGAGGCAGCGTTCGAGGAGCGGGTCCGCGAGGTCGAGGGCGAGAAGGCCCGGCTGGCGGAGCTGCAGCAGCAGCAGGTCGTCGCCCTGGAGCACGCCAGCGGGCTGACCGCCGGCGAGGCCCGGCAGTCGCTGATCCAGCTGATCGTGGACGAGGCACAGGCCGAGGCCCAGCAGCGCGTCCGCGAGATCGAGCGCCATGCGCAGGACGAGGGCGATGAGCGCGCCCGGCGCATCCTGACGACGGTCATGCAGCGCATCGCCGCCGACCATACCTCCGAGGCCACGGTCACCGTCGTGCCGCTGCCCTCGGAGGAGATGAAGGGCCGCATCATCGGTCGCGAGGGACGCAACATCCGGGCCCTGGAACAGGCCACGGGAGTCGACCTGATCATCGACGACACACCCGAGGCCGTCGTCCTGTCGGGCTTCGATCCGGTTCGCCGGGAAGTGGCGCGCATGGCCCTCACCAAGCTCATCTCGGACGGCCGGATCCATCCGGGTCGCATCGAAGAGACGGTCGCCAAGTGCCGCGCCGAGATCGAGGTGGTCATGCGCCAGGCCGGCGAGCAGGCCGCCTACGACGCGGGCGTGCCGGGCCTGCATCCGGAGCTGATCAAGCTGCTGGGGCGGCTCAAGTATCGGACCAGCTACGGCCAGAACGTGCTGAACCACGTCGTCGAGACCGCGCGGCTGGCCGGACTGCTGGCCGCGGAGATCGGCGCCAACGTCGCCGAGAGCAAGAAGGGCGGCCTGCTGCACGACATCGGCAAGGCGGTCGACCACGAGGTGGAGGGTCCGCACGCGCTCATCGGCGGCGACATCGCCAGCCGCTACGGGGTCAGCAGCATCGTCTGCAACGCCATCGCCGCTCATCACCAGGAGGTCGAGCAAGAGTCGACCGAGGCCACGGTGGTCCAGATCGCGGACGCCATCAGCGCCTCACGCCCCGGTGCCCGCGGCGAGAGCCTGGACAACTACGTCAAGCGCCTGGACGACCTGCAGCAGATCGCCCTGGCCTTCCCGGGCGTCGAGCGTTGCTACGCCATCCAGGCCGGCCGCGAGATCCGGATCCTCGTCCGCCCCGAGGAGATGGACGACCTGGCCAGCTCTCGCCTCGCCCGTGACGTGGTGAAGAAGATCGAGGAGCAGCTCCAGTACCCCGGCCAGATCAAGGTGACGGTCATCCGCGAGACGCGGGCCGTGGACTACGCCCGGTGACCGATCGCGCCGCGCGGCTGCGGTGCATGGTCATCGGCGACATCATCGGCAAGCCAGGGCGGCAGGCGGTCGTGGATGCCCTTCCGCCGATGCGCACCGAGCTCGACCTCGACCTCGTCATCGCCAACGGTGAGAACCTGGCGGCGGGCGCCGGCCTGACGCCACGCCTGGCGGAGGAGCTGCTGGGCAATGGCGTCGACGTCATCACCAGTGGTAACCACATCTGGGACAAGCGCGAGGTGTACGAGTACCTCGACTCCGGTCGCCCGGTGCTGCGTCCGCTCAACTATCCCGACGCCGCTCCCGGTCGCGGTTGGCTGACCCACCGCCTGGCCGATGGCGACGAAGTGGCGGTCATCAACGCCATGGGCCGCGTCTTCATGAACCAGCTCGATTCGCCGTTCGCCGCGCTCGACGCGCTGCTGGACGGCGCGGCGGAGCCGCTGCCGCCGGTCCGCATCCTGGACTTCCACTGCGAGGTCACCTCCGAGAAGAACGCCATGGGCTGGTTCCTGGACGGCCGCGTCAGCGCGGTGGTCGGCACCCACACCCACGTGCCGACGGCCGATGCCCGCGTCCTGCCGCAGGGCACCGCCTTCATCAGCGACATCGGCATGACGGGCCCGCGTGACTCGATCATCGGGTTCAGCCTGGAGACCGTCCTGCCGCGCTTCCTGACCCAGCTGCCGACGCGCTTCAACGTCGCCGATGGTCCGGTCAGCTTCAACGCGGTGGTGATCGAGATCGAGCGCGCCACCGGTCGGGCGCACTCCATCGCGCAGGTCCAGCGCCTGATCGAGGTCTGACCAGCGGGGCCGATGACGCCGCCGCACCGGCGCCGAGAGCCGCCGGCTCCGCCACTCGCCGCCATCGTGGGTGCGACTGCCTCCGGCAAGTCGGAGCTGGCCATGGCGCTGGCTTCGCGCCTGCCGGTCGAGATCGTGGTCGCCGACTCGCGCCAGGTGTATCGCGGCATGGACGTCGGCACGGCGAAGCCCAGCCCCGCTGAGCAGCGCGCGGTGCGGCACCACCTGCTGGACCTCGCCGACCCGAGCGAGACGTTCACGCTGGCCGGCTGGCTGGCGCGCGCGCGCCAGCTGCTGCCGGAGATCTGGGAGCGGGGCCGCCTGCCGCTGCTGGTCGGCGGCACCGGTCTCTACGTCAGCGCCCTGGTCGACGGCTACCGGCTCGCGGCACAGCCGCCCTCCGCGAGCCTGCGCCGTGAGCTTGCCGCCGACGTCGAGCAGGCCGGGCTGGCGGCGGTGGCTGAGCGCCTGGCCACGCTCGATCCACAGACTGCGGCGCGGATCGACCTGCGCAACCCGCGTCGCGTGCTGCGCGCGCTGGAGCGGGTGCTGCTGAACGGCGCCGCGCTCGACGAGCCGGCCAGCGAGCCGTGGCCGGGCCGGCTGGCGCTGCTCGGCGTCGAACGGCCGCGTGCGGTGCTCAACGCGCGCATTGAGGCGCGCGCGGCGGGGATGTTCGCCACCGGACTGCTCGAGGAGGCCTCACGCCTGCGCGCCGCCGGCTACGGTCCCGAGCTGGCGCCACTGACCGGACATGGCTACCGCGAGGCGTTCCACGTGCTCGACGGTGCGTGGAGCGTGGAGCGGGCGGTGGCCGAGACCGCGCGGCGCTCCCGGCAGTACGCCAAGCGGCAGCTGACCTGGTTCCGGCGCGACCGCCGGATCGTGTGGCTGCCCGCCGGCGCGGAGCCGGCGGCTGCCCTGGCAGAACGCGCCGCCGACCTGATCCGGCGGCTGACCGCCGGCTGACCTCAGGCGACCGGCAGGCCGATCGACTGGCGCCAGGCGCTCATCGAGGCAACGGCCGGGGTCGGCTCGGACACGACGGTGATCGGCTCGGCCACGGTGACCGGCTCGTCCACGCCCGGCATCGAGCCCGGCCGTCCAAGCAGGAAGCCCTGTCCGACCACGATGCCCAGCTGCTCGAGCTGGTGGAGCTGCTCGGGGAACTCGATGCCCTCGGCCACGACCATGGCGCCGGTGCGCCGGGCGAGCGACACGACCGATTCGATCACCGCGCTCGACGCGGCGCTGGAGGCGCTGCGCTGCACGATCGTCAGGTCGACCTTGATGACGTCGAAGCTCAGCTCGGCCAGGAGTCGCAGGCCGGCGTTGCCGGCGCCCACGTCGTCCACCGCCAGGCGCATCCCGGCGCCGCGGCAGGTGTCGAGCTTGAGCCGCACCCGCTCGAGGTCGGTCACCGGCTGCTGCTCGGTCAGCTCCAGCACCAGGCGCTCGGGCGGAAAGCCGTGGCGGGCCAGGATGCTGAGCAGCGCCGCGGTGCTGAACTCCGGCGCCTCGATGGTGGCGGGGGAAAGGTTGACCGAAAGGAACGTGCCCGCCGGCAGCCGATCGGCGCCGGCGACGATGGTCTCCAGGCAGGTCAGGTCCAGCGCGACCAGGTGCCCGCTGGCCGTCGCGGCCGCGAAGAGGCTGCCGGGGTCGGCGAAGGGTGCGGGCGCGACCGGCCGGATCAGGCCCTCGACGCCCAGGACGGCGCCGGTCTTCAGCTCGATGATCGGCTGGTACACCGGCCGCAGCCAGCCACGGGCAATCACCTCGGCTACGGCCACGCCGGCCCCGCTGCCGTCTTCGACCGGTGCACTGCGCGCGTCGAAGATCTGGACGTCGGTGCGGCCGGCACGCTTCGCGGCATACACCGCCGTATCGGCCTGGGAGTAGAGCTGGGCTCGGCTGCTGGCGAGCTCGGGCAGGGCCGAGATGCCGGCCGAGAACGAGATGCTGCCGGGGTCCGTCTCGCTGCGCAGCGGTGGCTGCAGCGAGGCGGCCAGCAGGCGGCGCACCACGATCTTGGCCGCTTCGGCCTCGGTGTGCGGCAGGAGCAGCGCAAATTCGTCGCCGCCGATCCGGAATGGCCGATCCACCCGCCGGATGCCGGCCGTCATGATCCGGCCGAAGTGCGCCAGCGCCTTGTCGCCGAAGGCATGGCCCTTGCCGTCGTTGATCGCCTTGAACTCGTCGAGGTCAATGATCACCAGCGAGACCGGGACGCCGTAGCGCTGCGAGGCCTCGACCTGCCGGTCCAGCTCCTCCTGGAAGGCCCGATGGTTGCCAAGGCCAGTCAGCTGGTCGGTCAGCGCATCGGCCAGGGCCGCCTGGTAGCGGTCGTTGAGCACCTCCTGCGAACGGGCCAGTGGCCGCACCACCAGCATGAACAGGGCGACGCCGACGAGCGCGGCCGACCCGAGCGCGCTGAGCACGACCCGCACCGCCGGGTCCGGCAGTGACCCGGCCAGCATGGTGTTGGCCACGATTCCCGTCACCGCGCTGGCACCCAGCGCCAGCGCCAGGCGCAGGCCAAGGCCCGCCCGCGTGTCGTGGGCGCTGAGCTCGGCTGCGGCGTGTGGTCGCGGTGCGTCCAGCACACGTACCTCCGGCGCCCCCCTCGTTCGAGGGCTAGGTATCGCACAGGCCACCCGTGACCTCAACTAGCCGGAAAGTACCGACGGCCGGTTCGCGTGCTCAGCCGAGCGTGGGGCATCGGCTAGCATGGACCCAAACAGATGTCCGAACGCAGCCGCCTGATTGACCTCACCGCGCCGACCGAGCGTGCCTTCCTCATCGGCCTCGACGACCCGTCCGACGGGCGCTGGCCGATCCAGCGCAGCCTGGAGGAGCTCGGTGCCCTGGCCGAGACCGCCGGCGCCACGGTGGTCGGCAGTGCCTTCCAGCGACGGGCGCAGCCCGATCCGGTGTGGTACTTCGGCAAGGGCCGCGCCGCGGAGCTGGCCGATGAGAAGGCGGCGAGTGGCTTCAACCTGCTGATCGTCGACGACGAGCTGGCCCCGAATCAGCAGCGCAGCCTGGAGAAGCTCCTGGACTGCAAGGTGCTGGACCGCTCGGCGCTGATCATCGACATCTTCGCGCGGCATGCGCGCACCCGCGAGGGACGGCTCCAGGTCGAGCTGGCGGCGCTGGAGTACCACCTGCCGCGGCTGACCCGGCTGTGGACCCACCTGTCCCGCACCGCCGGCGGAATCGGCACCAGAGGTCCCGGCGAGAGCCAGCTCGAGACCGACCGCCGGCTGATCCGCGAGAAGATCCAGAAGGTCCGCAGGGAGCTGGACGACGTCAAGCGCCACCGCGCCACCGCGGGCCGCCAGCGCGACCGCGCCGAGATCGCGACCGTGGCCCTGGTTGGCTATACCAACGCCGGCAAGAGCACGCTCCTCAACGCGTTGGCCAATGCCGACGTCTACGCCGCCGACATGCTGTTCGCCACGCTCGATCCCACCAGCCGGGCCGTGGTCCTGCCGGCGGGCCAGCGAGTCGTGGTCAGCGACACGGTCGGGTTCATCAACAAGCTGCCGCACGACCTGGTCGAGGCCTTCCGGGCCACGCTCGAAGAAGTCGTCCGAGCCGATCTGCTGCTGGAGGTCGTCGATGCGGCCGATCCGAACTTCATCGGCCAGCAGCAGGCAGTCCAGGCCGTGCTCGACGAGCTGGGCGCGGGCGACAAGCCGCGGATCACCGTCTTCAACAAGATCGACCTGCTGGATGCCGACCTGCGCACGGAGCCGATGCCGGACAGCGACGAGACCGCGTTCGTCAGCGCCGCCACCGGCGAGGGGCTGGACGAGCTGCGCGCTCAGATCGGTGACCTGCTGCGACGCCAGATGGAGCGCGTCGACACCGTCGTTCCGTACGCGCGCGGCGAGCTGGTGGCGCGCGCCCGACGCTCGGGCGAGGTCGATGAGGCCTACACCGATGCCGGCATCCGCCTCTCCGGCCGCCTCCCGGCGGCCATCGCGGCCGAGGTCCGGAACGCGGCCAGCAGCGACGACGGTCGGAGCCGCCGGACCTGACCGACGCCGCAGCCGCCGTCAGCGCGGACGCGATCCGCGCCGCCGTCACCCGCATCCCGGCGGAGTTCCGCGGCAGCCCGCAGTTCGTCTCGGAACCCCTGACCACGACGCTCGGCCGCCCGGTGGTGGTGAAGGTCGAGAGCGTGAACCCGATCGGCTGCTTCAAGGGCCGCGGCACCTGGCTGGCGGTCGAGCGGCTGGTGGCCGATGGCGAGGTGGGGGAGTCGCGGGGCATGGTCGTCGCCTCGGCCGGCAACTTCGGCCAGGGCGTCGCCTACGCCGCTCGCGCCGCCGGCGTCCCGTTGACCGTCTTCGCGTCGCGCAGCGCCAGCAGCGTCAAGCTCAACGCCATGCGCCGCCTCGGCGCCGAGGTGCGCCTGGCGGGGGAGGACTTCGATGCCGCGCGGGCCGCGGCGAGTGAGGACGCCGTGCGCCGCGGCTGGCGGCTGCTGGTCGATGGCGAGGACCCGTGGATTGTCATCGGCGCCGGGACGATGGCGCTCGAGCTGACTGACGGCGTCGAGCGCGGCCAGCTGCCTGCCCTCGACGCGGTCTACGTGCCGGTCGGCAACGGCGCGCTGATCGCCGGGGTCGGCACCTGGCTGAAGGCGATGTCGCCCACGACGCGGGTCATCGGCGTCCAGGCGGAGCGGGCACCGGCCATGGCGCTGTCCTGGCAGCAGGGAAGGCCGGTGGAAACGGAAACGGCCGATACCGTGGCCGACGGGATCGCCAGCCGCGTCCCCGTCCCCGAGGCGCTGGCGCTGATGCGCCGCACGGTGGACGACATGCTGCTGGTCAGCGAGGTCGCCATCCTGGAAGCCCAGGACGAGCTGCGCGCCGCGCTGCCGGTGACGGTCGAGCCATCAGCCGCGGCCGCGTGGGCCGCTGCACGCCAGGCGGGCGCCAGCAGCGGGGCCGTCGGAATCATCCTGACCGGCGGCAACGTGCCGCCGCAGGAGGCCTAGGAGGCGGAGCGAACGGGCGCGGGGGCGATCGGCGTCGGTTGGATGGCCGCCAGCCGGGCAGTCGCGGCGCGACGGACGCGCAGCGAGTCGGCGCGATCGACCAGGCGCTCGCGAACTTTCAGTCCGGCGAGCAGGAACACGGCGGACCCGATCATCATCAGGCCGTAGCCGCCGGCCAGGCTGCCGACGTCACTCGGGTTCGTGAGCCCCACGACGACGAGCAGCACGCCCGTGAAGGTGCCTGCCAATCCTGCGCCCCAGAAGGCGGGATGCGTTTGCTTCATGCCGCGCAGCCTACGGGTGCCGATCCGACCCGACGACTCCACGTTGGTCCGCCCCGGGTAGCCCGTTGGTCCCAGTCGCGTTACGGCCTTCCTAGCACTTCCCCAAAGATAGGTTATGTGACCTTCGGCAGGTCAACCTACCGCTCGCGCTGGACTCCGAGCGTGACTGCGGCGGCCACGACGGCCACGGCCAGGGCAACCGCACTCGCCGCCGTCAGGTCGCCGCTGCCGCTGAAGGCGGCCGTGGCCTTGCTCGGAATGGCACCCAAGACCATCGGCACCGCGATCCAGCCCAGCACCAGCGCCGTAGGCGCGATCGCGCCGGGCAGGCTCAATGAACGGGTCAGGACGGCCGTCAGCAGGCCCAGGAAGGCCGACAGCAGCAGAACCAGGATGACCGCCGGCTGGTTCTTGGCGCCCGAGGCGTCCACCAGGCGAATCAGGCCCTGCTCCAGCAGCGCCACCAGGACGGCCAGGATGATGGCCAGGATGACCGTGCGCGCCGGGTTCATCGGGCCGCGTCCGCGCCGGGCAGGCTGCGCGGCGCATTGAGCACGCCGGCCTCGAGGGCCGCCTTCAGGCCCTGGGCGATCCGGTAGGACTTGCCAGCGCCCATGACCAGCACCGCATCGCCCGGGCCCAGGTGCTCGGCGACGTAGGTCGTGGTGGCGTCCACGTCCCCCACCGCGATGGACGGAACGGCGGAGACCCGCTCCACGGCGTCGGCCAGGGCCGCGGCCGAGGTGGCCCGTAGCGCCTCGTCGGTATCGCGTGAGGCGAAGATGTCCGCGATCACGACCTCATCGGCCTCGCGGAAGGCGCCGGCGAACTCGTCGAACAGCAGGGCGGTGCGCGAGTACATGTGCGGCTCGAACACGGCCCACAGGCGCCGCTCCCCCACTCGCTGGCGTGCGGCAGCGATCGTGGCGCGGACCTCGGTCGGATGGTGCCCGTAGTCGTCGAACACGATCACGCCCGCAGTATCCGCGATCAGCTCGAGCCGGCGCCCGGCTCCCGGGAACGTCCGCAGCCCCTCGGCCAGGGCCTCGAGCGGCGCTCCGAGCTCACGGGCAAGCGTCAGGGCGGCGGTCGCGTTCAGGACGTTGTGCTCCCCCGCCAGGGTGGAATCGAACGGATGTTCGAAGAGGCGGAACCGCGTTCCCCCGCCGTGCAGCTCAACGTCGGTGGCGGCCACCTCGCCGCCGGGCCCGTAGCGGATCACGCGACCGTCCCAGCCGTCCAGGCGGGCCAGCAGGTCTCGCGAGCCGGCGTCAGCGGCCGTGGTCAGCAGGAGGCGGCCGCCGAGCCGCTCGTCGGCTGTCATGCCGCGCACGAAGCGCTCCATCGAGGCCAGGACGGCGTCGCGGTCGGCGAAGTAGTCGGGGTGGTCCATCTCCACGTTGGTCACGATCGCCCCGGCAGGGTGGTAGTTCAGGAAGTTGTCGCCAAACTCATCGGCCTCGACCACGAACGGGGCCCCTACGCCTGGTCGCACGGTGGCGCCCCATTCGCGCAGGTAGGCGCCGACTTCGACGGTGGGATCCATCCCGGCGGCGATGAGCAGGTGGCCGAGCAGGGCGGTGGTGGTCGACTTACCGTGCGTGCCGGTGACCGCCAGTCCGATGTGGCCTTCGGCCGACATCAGCTCTCCAAGGACGTGCTGCCAGGTCACGATCGGCAACCCGCGCTCGCGCGCGGCCACCAGCTCCGGGAGGTCCGGCACGGCCCGGAGCGCGGGCGTGATGGCGACGCGCTCGACGCCGTCGAGGTGCGCCGGATCGTGGCCGGAGATCACGCGGATGCCTGCCGCTTCGAGTGGTGGCGTGTACGGGGAAGGCGTGTCGACGTCACAGCCGTCGACGGCCAGGCCGGCATGATGCATGAGGAGCGCGACGCCGGCGGCGCCGGAGCCGGCGATGCCGATGACGTGGATCCGCTCGCCGGGCGTCACCATCGGCTCACGACCCTCAGGGCGCCGGTGCCGCGGCCATGACCTCGGCCAGGCCCAGCTCGAGTGCCGCCAGGGCGGCCGCGGCCTTGTTCCCGTCGCGATCGTGGGCGAAGAGCCGATGCTCCGCCCGGGTCGGGTGGCCGCGCAACGCCACGCCGATCCAGTGCGTGCCGACCGGCTTCCCCTCGCTGCCGCCGTCCGGGCCGGCCACGCCGGTGACCGCGATGCCGAGCTCGGTGTGGAACCGCTCGCGGACGCCCTCCGCCATGGCCCTGGCGACTTCCTCCGAGACCGCGCCATGCGCGTCCAGCAGCGCCGCCGGCACGCCCAGCTCCACCTCCTTGGCCCGGTTCGAATAGCTGATCACGCCGCCGGGGTAATAGTCGGACGAGCCGGGGATCATCGTGATCGCATGACCGATGAGTCCCCCGGTCGACGACTCGGCCGTGGCCAGCCGCCAGCCGGCGCGGCGCAGGGCGTCTCCCAATGCCCGGGCCGCCTCGGCCAGCTCGGACTCCGACGGACCGCCACTCATCAGCGGTAGTTCTCGAACTGCAGCGCCACCGGGTAGTCGAGCCCGCGCAGGTGGCCGATGACCGCCTGCAGCTCGTCGCGGCTCTTGCCGGAGACGCGGACCGCGTCACCCTGGATGGCCGGCTTCACCTTCGGGAAGCGCTCGCGGACGATCTTGCTGATCTCCTTGGCCTGCTCGCTGCTGAGTCCGCGTTTGAGGCCGATGTGCTGCCGCACGGTGCCGCCGCCCGCCGGCTCGAGCTTGCCCCAGTCGAAGACCTTCAACGACAGCCCGCGCCGCACCGCCTTCGACTGCAGCAGGTCCTTGACCGCAGTGGCCCGGTATTCGTCATCGGCCTGCAGGACGATCTCGGTCTTGGTGAGCTCCAGGGTCACGTGCGCACCCTTGAAATCGTAGCGGGTGGCAATCTCCCGGCGCACCTGGTCAAGGGCATTCACCAGCTCCTGCTGGTCGAAATCGCTCACCACGTCGAAGGACGCATCCGCCATCGGCAAACCCTCCCGCTGTGCGTGTCGACCCTATCTTGCCCGTCAGCGGCGCGTGATGCGCCACTCGACCACCGTGCCCGGCCGGCCCATCGGCCCGAGGTCGATGCCGTTGATCACCAGCCGCACCACGCCGGCGTTGCCGACCCGGATGCGCAGCTCGTCCTGGGCTGCCAGGTCCACGCGCGCCCCCGCGTCGGCGTTATGGCCGGACACATTCTTCAGCGGCTCGCCGTCCCGGTCGATCTCCAGGTACGACGTGCCGCCGCGGACGCGCAGCATGCCATGCAGGCCGGACGCCGCCTGCACAGTCACCCGGCGCATGACCGGCTCGTTGCCGCCTTCCAGGCTGATCCGCACGTCCCAGGTGCCCGGCGGCAGCGCCAGTGACGTGGAGAACGCGCCGTCGGCGCCGGCGGTGACCGTCTGCGGATCGGGTGCGGCCGGATCGTCACGCGGAATGCGCACCTGCGCACCGCCCAGCGACTCGATCTTGAAGCTCGGCGCCGCGGCGTCCACCAGCTTCGCCGAAAGCGTCACCTTGGCGTCCGCGGGCGCGATGCCGCTGACCTTGAGCGTGCCGCGCACCGTGCCGCCGTCCTTCGGGGCCGCAACCGTCACTCCCCCGCCGGGCGACGCGGATGGACCGCCGCTGCCGACGACAATCGTGCGGCTCACCGGCGCAGTGTCGCGATCGGTCAGCGGATCGTTGGCCGTGACGGTGATCACGTTCGATCCCGGCACCAGGGCGACGACGATCGAGAAGTTGCCGTCCGCGTCGGCGGTGGTCGACGGATTCTCCCGCAGCCCTTCCACCGTGATCCGGGAATTCGGCTCGGTGACGCCCACGATGCGGTACTCCAGCCGCTGGTAGCCGGCGATGTCCGTGGCCGGATCGGTGATCCGCAGGCCCGGCTGCCGTGCGAACGTCACCAGCTCGTACCCGACGTACGCGACGAGCGCGACGACGGCCACCGTCAGCACGGCCCAACCGATCACCCCCGGCGTGACGACCAGCGACCGCCGCCGCCGGCTGGCGATCGGCCGCGGGGGCACCGGCATGGTCGGCTTCTCGGCGACGGGCTGGGCGCTCTCCAGTCGGTAGAGGTCGACCAGGTAATCCGTATCGAGGCCCAGGTAGGCGCCATAGTTGCGGAGGAAGCCCTTGGTGTAGACCGCGCCCGGCAGCTCGGCGTAGTCCCCCTCCTCGAGTGCGGTCAGGTAGCGCGCCCGGATCTTCGTGTCGCGCTCCACCCGGGCCAGGTCCACGCCCTTGGCCTCCCGGGCGGTGCGCAGCACCTCACCGAGCTTGTGCAGCTCCTGGTCCGTCACCCATCGTCCTCATCGGGGCCGATGTCTCCGCCCCACCCGTCACTCGTGACCAGGACCTCGCGGAAGCGGCTGCCGTCGGCCGGCCCCACGATCCCGCGATCCTCCATCTGGTCCAGGATGCGCGCTGCCCGCGCGTAGCCGATGCGCAGCCGCCGCTGCAGCAGCGAGGCCGACGCCTTGTCGCTGCGTCGCACGATCTCCACCGCCTGGGTGAGGAGCGCATCGGCGTCGTCGTCCGCGTCGTCCTCGCCGGGCCGGCCGCCGCCCTTGCCGTCGCGCTTCGGGGCGGTGATCTCCGGCCGGTACTGCGGGCCGCCCTGCGCCTTCCAATGCGTCGCCACGTCGTCGATCTCGCCATCGGTGACGAGCACGCCCTGCAGCCGCACCGCGCGCGGCGCGTCGATCGGCTGGTAGAGCATGTCGCCGCGCCCCAGCAGGTCCTCGGCGCCGGTGGTGTCCAGGATGGTGCGACTGTCGACGCCCGAAGTCATGGCAAAGGCGATGCGGCTCGGGATGTTGGCCTTGATCAGGCCGGTGATGACCTGGACCGATGGCCGCTGCGTGGCCACCACCAGGTGAATGCCCGTCGCCCTCGCCAGCTGCGCGATGCGGGTGATGGTCGACTCGACCTCGTAGGCGCTGACCATCATCAGGTCGGCCAGCTCGTCGATGACGATCACGATGTACGGCATCCGGCTCTCGCCGGGCCGCAGGGCGTCGTTGAAGGCCGCGATGTTGCGCACGCCGCGCTGGGCGAACTCGTGGTAGCGGGCCTCCATGGTGCCCACCGTCCACTTCAGGGCGTTCACCGCCTTGTCCGGCTCGACGATGACCTCGGTCAGCAGGTGCGGCACGCCCTTGTACTGCGCCATCTCGACCCGCTTGGGATCGATCAGGATCAGCTTCACCTCGTTCGGCGTGGCGCGCATCAGCAGCGAGCAGATGATGGCGTTGACGCAGACGCTCTTGCCCGAGCCGGTGGCCCCCGCAATCAGCACGTGCGGCATCTTCGACAGGTCGGCGCTGAACGGCTGGCCGGCCACGTCCTGGCCCAGCGCGAAGGCCAGCTTGCTGCCGGAGCCGATGGATTCGAAGTT
>DASSNX010000061.1:0-12073 GCA_035701185.1 Candidatus Limnocylindria bacterium | reverse complement strand
GCCACGCGGCGCACGGCATCGGCCAGTTGCTCGATCCGAGTGACGCGCTCCTTGAGCAGATAGCCGATGCCCGCCGGGTCGTCACGGAGCAGCTCCAGCGCGTAGCGGGTCTCGATGTACTGCGACAGCAGCAGGATGGCGATGCCGGGGTGCTCGCGCCGAATGACGTGCGAGGCCTCGAGGCCCTCGGTCGTGTGCGTCGGCGGCATCCGCACGTCCAGGATCAGCACCTCGGGCTCGACGCGTTCGAGCAGCGACGTGAGCTCCGCCACGTCCCCGGCCTGCCCCACCACGTCGAATCCCGCCGCGGTCAGCGAGCCGGCCAGGGCTTCGCGCAGCAGCACGGCGTCATCAGCCAGCGCGATCCGCAGGCGATCGCCCATCAGCGTCTCTCAGCCAGCGGAATCGAGGCCGAGACCCGGGTCCCGCCCCTGGGCGGGCTGTCCACCACGACCGTGCCGCCGATGGCCGCCAGCCGATCGACCAGGCCGACCAGCCCAGAGCCCCCGGAGGCATCGGCTCCGCCGCGGCCGTCGTCGGTGATGGACAGGTGCAATGCGCCATCCTGGATTGCCCCGTTCACGTGGACAGCGCTCGCTGCCGCGTGCTTGGCCGCATTGGTCAGGGACTCGGCGATCACGAAATAGGCCGCCGCCTCGACGTCCGCCGGCAGGCGCTGACCGGGGATCGAGACCGTCACCGGCAGCGCACCGCGCTCGGCGAGGGCCTCGACCGCTGCCGCCAGGCCGCGCTCGGTGAGGATCGGCGGATGGAGGCCATGGGCCAGGTCGCGCACCTCCCGGATGGCCTGCAGCAGCTCGTTGGTGGTGGCGTCGATGATCTCGCCGGCACCCGCCGCCTGGCCGCGTGCCTGGTCCAGCCGCATGGCCAGGGCCACCAGGCGCTGTTGCGCCCCGTCATGCAGGTCACGCTCGATCCGCCGCCGCTCGGCATCGGCGGCCTCGACGATCCGCGTCCGCGAGGCGCGCACCTCGTCCAGCTGGGCGCGCACCTGGGCCGCCAAGCGTTCATTCTCCAGCGCCATGCGGGCGACGGACGCCACCGCGTCGACGCGACCCGGGTCCTCGGCCTCGACCGCCGGGTCGTAGACGAGCGTCGCCAGTGGCTGGCCGTCACGCTCCAGGCGCGCCACGGAGCGGGTCGGCGTCGGTGCCGCCGGCACCTCCATCGGCCGACCCTGCGAGTCGACCCAGCCGCTGCCGCCCGGCGCCGGGAAGGCCAGCGCCAGGGTCGGGTCGCGCAGGGCGCGGGCCAGGATGTCGCGCAGCCCGCCCAGCGGCACGCCGCGGCCGAGCTCCACCGCCAGGTCGGCAATCGCGCCGCGGGCCAGGCGGGCGGCCACGATGCCGAGCAGGAAGCCGGCCGGAATGGCGGCATGCACGAAGGCGAGCGGCGAGGTGCTGAGCGTGACGCCCACCGTCTGCCAGGCGGACTCGTTCATGGCCGCCAGGTAGCGCGCCGCGGTCACGCCCAGCTCGAGCGGCGCCACCAGGGCGACCGGCAGCAGCATCCGCCGCAGCACGGGGCTGGCTTGCAGCCAGCGTCGCGCGAGGCCCATGCAGACCAGCACCGCCAGCAGGGGGATCAGCAGGCTGAGCCCCGGGCCGAGCAGCCAGGCAAGGTCGACATTGGGCCACATGACGAACGGGTTGACCGGGCAGCGTGGAAAGCACTCGGCCGATCGCGGGTCCCACACCAGCAGGAAGGCGAGACGTGCCACGGCCAAGATGCCGTAGCTGCCGACGACGAGCCAGCGGTCGTATCGGCTCGTCAGCCGGCCGCTGGGAAAGGCCAGCACCAGGTGGGCGAAGACCACCGTTCCGAGGCCGCTGGTTGCCTGCCAGACCGTCCAGGTCAGCGACGTGTTGACGACCCAGATCGCCCCCAGGGCCGCGACGAGGCGCGAGCCGAGCAGCAGCTTCCACATCCGGCCGGCGGGATCGCGCCAGTACGAGGCAAGGGCGGCGGCCACCCATAGCAGGTCGCCGATGAACGCGGCCGTCGCGAAGACCGGGTTCAGTGGCGTGCGCAGCGGCGACGTGTAGAAGAACGGCCCGTACTGGGCGACGGCGGCCAGGACCACGCCCAGCGCCGCCAGCAGGGCCAAGTCTCCCGTGCGCCGCCCCACGTCTGGCCTCAGCCGTCGGCCGGCACGGTTGGCGCCTGGCGCCGCGGCTGGCCGGTCAGAGTGCCGATCCCCCAGCCGGCGGCCGCGGCCGCGGCCGCCACGCCGTACAGCAACGTCGGCGACCAGGCCAGCTTGCCGGTCAGCAGGATGACCAGCCCGCTGCCCAGCACGACGAGGGCCGCAGTGACGGCGCCGATGACGGCGGCTCGCCGGTCCGCTGGCAGCCGCCAGGCCAGGACGTCGGCCGCGAGCCCGACCGCCAGGCCGACCGGCAGGAATCGCCACTCCATGGTCGGGGCGCTGGCCAGGGCGAACCCGATCAGGCTGGCCGCGGCGAGGCTGCCGAACGGCAGCCCCAGGCCGCCGGTGAGCACCAGCGCCACGGCCACCAGGACGGCCGTGATCAGCAGCGAGGCCGCTCCGAGGTTCTCCTGGATGATGCCGGTGTCGTCGGATCCCGGATTCGTGGTGCGATTGAACACGATCCGTCCATCCGGTCCCCAGCCACCGGTCCACACCTCGTCGGCAAAGGCCGCGTCGCGACTGAGGTCGTGCGTTCGCCCGGCCGCCAGCTCAACGGCCATGATCTGGCCGTTCCCGTCCGCGCCGCGTGCCGTGTAGGCCAGCCGCTGCCCGTCGGGGCTCCAGGTCGGCGCCACGTTGGCGGTCCCGCCGAGGGTGATGCGACGAACGTGGCTGCCATCGGCGTCCATCACGTAGATGTCCATGTCGCCGTTGCGGCTCGAGTTGAAGGCGACCTGGCGCCCATCGGGCGACCAGCTGGCACCCCAGTCGTCACCCTCGTCGTTGGTGAGCCGGCGCTCGTTCGAGCCATCGGCGTTCATCACGTAGATCTCCGTGTTCCCGTCGCGGGTCGAGTCGAACAGGATGCGGGTCCCATCCGGCGAGTAGACCGGCGCCCGGTCATCTCCGGCGCTGTCGGTGAGGCGCTCCGGCAGGCCGCCTCCCGCCGCGACGCGCCAGATGTCGGCGTGCGGCAGCGGGACGCTGAGCGGCCCCTGTGCGCCACCCTGCGGCCCGCCGCCGGGAGCAGGCCCGGCAGGGCCGGCCTGCATCCAGGGTCCGCCGGCGGCCTCACGGGTGAAGGCCAGCCAGGCCCCGTCCGGTGACCAGCGCGGGATCCAGTTCCAGTCCGGGCCGCGCACATCGGTTCGGCGTCCGCTGCCGTCGGCCCGGACCGTCCAGATGCTCGCCTGGCCGGACTCAAGCGTGTCGCCCGGAATCGTGAAGCTGGTGTAGACGATCGCCGAGCCGTCGCCGGTCCAGCTGGCGTACCCCAGGTTCTCGTCGCGTCCGGCCTCGAGGAGACGTGTCTGGTGGGAGCCATCGGCGTCCATGACCCACAGCTCCGATGCCTGCCCGGGCAGGTCCGGCACCTCGGCGAGCCATGGGGAGGCCGCGGGATGGAAGCCGCCGGGCCAGCTCAGAAGGCCGATCGTCAGGCCGGCCGAGCCGATGACGGCCACCCGCGGCAGCCCGCGGCCAGCGAGCGCGCGGGCCGCCAGCAAGGGAGCCGCGGCGACCAGGAAGAAGCCGACGGCGAGGACGATGCGGCTGGGCGCCAGGTTCTCCTCGATCCCCTGCCCGATGCCGATGCCTTCCCGCCAGCCGACATCCAGCACCAGCCCGGCAACCAGGACCGCGGCGCCGACGACGGTTGCCGGGTGCCCCGGCAGCGCGGCTCGCCAGCCGTGCCCGCGGCGAACGGCCCGGATCACTGCGGCGGCGCTGAACGCTGCCAGTGAGATCAGGCCCGCGTAGACCGGGATGTGGTACGGCGATGCGGCGACATCGGGCGACTGTCCCTGGGCGATGGCCCACAGGACCACGAAGAAGCCACCGACCACCCAGACGCCGAAGCCGAGCGCGATCCAGGCGGCGCGGCGCGGGCCGCTCGCGACGACGCTGGCGGAGCTCGGATCCGCTTGCATGCCGCGCATCCTGCCACCGCCCGCCGGGCCCGCCTAGGGGGAAAACCCTCGCCCTGCCTCCGGCGAAATGGCAGGCCTGCCCGCTCGTGCCGCGTAGTCGTACTCCGTAGCCTGCGGATCGTTCAGATCACCGCCGGAGGCAGCATCCATGACCGCCCATCGCATGACCCTCACCGCTCCGCGAGGCTTCGTCAACCAGCCGGGCCGGCGGACCTACCTGCTGGCGACCGCCATGGCCACGGCTGGCATCCTGGCCATGATCGTCCTGATGATCGTGGGCATCCTGCTCGCCAACCCTGGCGCTTCCCGGGGAGTCGCGCCGGCGCCACAGCCGATGCCGCAGCCAGTGCTGCAGCTCGAGGCCGGTCGCTAGCGGGGCAGGTTCCTCAGGCGGGGATGCGCTCGACGGCGTCGCCCACCCGGACCGTGCCGCCACTGATGACGCGGCAGTTCACGCCCCGCAGCCGTCGCTCACGCCAGTGGCGCCAGTTGACCCAGCGCAGCGCGTCCTGGCCGAAGCGACCGGAGAACTTGCTGCAGCCGGTGTGGGGCGTGGCCGAGATCTCCAGCACGGCCTCACCGATGCGCAGCCGGCTGCCGGCGGGGAGGTTGGCGACGCTGATGTCGTAGTCGATCAGGATGTTGTCGCCGGCCTCGTGCAGCGGCTGCTCGCCGGCCGCCACCAGCTCGGCCACGCCGGCCATCATCAGCGTGACCTGCGCCTCGGGATCGGGCGCGTGATGGGTGGCCCTTGACCAGCGGTCACCAACCAGCCCCTCCTCGACGGTGACCTCCACGGACGCCGGTGTCTCATGGTCGGACGGCGCGCGGCGCACGCAGAGCAGGCGGACGGCGCCGCGGTCGCGCGGCGGCGCCGGAGCCGCGGCCCACAGCGCCTCGAGCTCGTCGAAGGTGCGCATGGGCGGCATTCTACGGATCGCGCCGCCGGCCGCTACGATGCGCGCACCCGTGTCAACCTGGTTCGACAAGCTTCTCGAAGAGCTGCAACGCCGCCAGGCCGAGCAGGACGCGCGCCGCGAGGGACGGCCGTTCCCCCGCCGGCCACGTGGCTTCAACGGCGGCGCCGGCGCCGGCGACGACGGCGGTGGCGACGTGCCGCCCGACGACCGGCCGGTGCGATTCCCGGGCTCGCGCGGCGGCGGCGCTTCCCCCCGGCGCTGGCTGCTGTGGGTGATCGTGGTGGTCGTCCTCCTCTTCCTGTTCGGCATCGTCGGCAGGGTGGTGGACCTGGCCACCGACCTGATGTGGTACGGCGCGCTTGGCCTGACCGGCGTGCTGACCACGCGGCTGTGGGCGCAGGTGGCGCTGTTCGCCATCGGCTTCGTGGCCTTCGCGATCCCGGCCGCGGCCAGCATCTGGCTGGCGCGGCGCATTGCGCCGCAGGTGCCCGTCCGCCGCATCGGCCAGTTCGAGGTGCCCGACGCCTCGCGGGCGGTGACCATCGGCCTCCTGGCTGTCGCGGGCGTGCTGGCGCTCGTGTCGGCCGGCGCCTGGAGCGCGAGCTGGGAGACCGTGCTCCTGTTCCTGAACGGCGGATCGTTCGGAGTCAACGACGCGCACTTCGGGCGGGACATCGGCTTCTACGTGTTCGGCCTGCCGTTCTGGCGCTTCCTGCAGGGCTGGGCGGTGGCCAGCCTGGTGGCCATCCTGCTGCTGACCCTGGGGGCCTATGCCGCGGGCGCATTGCGCTGGCAGTTCCGCCTCACCGCGCCGGTGCGCGCCCATCTGTCCGTCCTCGGCGCCGTCCTGCTGGCCGTCATCGCGGTGGGCTACCAGCTCGACATCTTCGACCTGTCGTTCTCCACCCGCGGCATGGGCGCCGGGCTGATGGGCGCCAGCTACACCGACCTCAATGCGCAGCAGCCGGCGTATGTGGCTCTGACGTTCGTGGCCGGGCTGGCGGCGGTGCTGGTCCTGGCCAACACCTGGTTCCGGACGCTGTGGCTCATCGGCCTTTCGGTGGCGGGCTGGTTCGTGCTGTCGATCGTGGTCGGCGGCTTGATCCCGGCCGGGATCCAGGCGCTGCAGGTCAGCCCCAACGAGCTGGCCGTCGAGAAGCCGCAGATCGCGGCCAACATCGCCGCCACCCGTGCCGCGTTCGGGCTGGACGCGATCACGCAGCGCCCCTTCACCGGCTCGAAGCCGCTGACTCGCGAGCTGTTCAACGACAACCGGCCGACGCTGCAGAACCTCCGCCTGTGGGACTACCGGCCGTTGCACGACACCATCACCCAGACTCAGATCCTGCGCTCGTACTACGAGTTCCCCGACGTCGACATCGACCGCTACCAGTTCTCCGGCGCCGAACGGCAGGTGATGCTGTCGGGCCGCGAGCTGGCGGCTCCGGAGGGCCAGACCTGGACCAACGAGCACCTCTTCTACACCCATGGCTACGGGGTGGTGGTGGTGCCGGTCAACGCCGTGACGCCGGAGGGCCAGCCGGACTACCTGGTGTCGGGCATCAACCAGCAGGGCCAGCTGCAGATCCAGGAGCCGCGGATCTACTTCGGCGAGACGCCGTCGAGCTACGTGGTGACCGGCACCCGGACGCCGGAGTTCGACTACCCGGTGGGCGCCGACCAGAACGCCACCACCACCTGGTCCGGGAAGACCGGCGTCGGCATCGGCGGGTTCCTCAGCAAGCTGCTGTGGGCGATGCGGCTGAGCGACCTCAACCTGCTGATCAGCAACCAGCTGACGGACTCGTCGCAGATCCTGTTCCGCCGCTCGCTGACCGAGCGGGTCGAGGCGGTGGCGCCGTTTCTGACCTACGACCACGACCCCTACCTGGTCAGCGCCGATGGCCGGCTGGTCTGGGTCTGGGACGCGTACACGACCACCGACCGCTACCCGAACGCGCAGCCACTGGACGGCGACCTGTTCACCGGCATGAACTACGTGCGCAACAGCGTCAAGGTCACGATCGACGCCTACGACGGGTCGATCCGGCTGTACGTGGTGGACGACCACGACCCGATCATCGCCGCCTGGGCCCGGATCTTCCCGGAGCTGTTCTCGCCGATGTCGGCCATGAGCCCCGACCTGCGCGCCCACCTGCGCTACCCCGAGGACCTGTTCACCGCCCAGAACCAGCAGTACCAGCTCTACCACGTGCCGGCCACCGAGGCGGGGGCGGAGACGCTGTACTCGAAGCAGGACCGCTGGGCGCTGGCCACCCAGCAGACCGACGTCGGCGGCCAGGCCGAGGTGATCGAGCCCTACTACGTGATCATGAAGCTGCCAAGCGAGACGAACGCCGAGTTCGTCCTCATCCAGCCGATGGTCACCGCCGGGCGCAACAACATGATCGCCTGGGTCGCGGCGCGGATGGACCCGGGGCACTACGGCGAGCGCATCGCCTTCCGCTTCCCGAGCGACACCAGCACCTTCGGCCCGGCGCAGATCCAGTCGCGCATCAACCAGGACAGCACCGTGTCCGCCCAGTTCACGCTCTGGTCGCAGGCCGGCTCATCGGTGGTGCGCGGCAACCTGCTGGTGCTGCCGATGGGCGATTCGCTCCTCTACATGGAGCCGATCTTCCTGCGCTCCACCTCGACCAGCCAGCCGGAGTTCAAGCGCGTCATCCTGGCTTCGCAGAACCGGATCGCCTTTGCCGAGACCGTCGACCAGGCGCTCAGCCAGGTGCTGGGCGAGACCGGCCCGCCGCCGCCCGAGGGCGGGGGTGGCGGCGGCGGTGGCGGCGGGCTGCCCGCGGACGTGCCCGGCCTGGTGGCGCGGGCGCAGCAGCTCTACGCCGAGGCGCAGCAGGCGCTGGCCGGCGGCGACCTGGGCACCTACCAGGCGCGGCTGAACGAGCTGGCGCCGATCCTCCAGCGCCTGGCCGAGCTGACGGGCGCCTCGCCGCAGCCGTCGCCGACGCAGCCGGCCGCCAGCCCCACGCCGTAGCGGGTGGAGATCCTCGTCCTCGGTGCCGGCGCGCGGCAGCACGCGCTGGCTTGGCGCCTGGGGCGTGACGAGGGCGTCCGCCGGGTACGGATCGCACCCGGCAACGCCGGCACGCGAGCCGTGGCCGAGACAGTCCCCGACCTGGACATCGATGATCCCGCCGCCGTTGCCCGGCACGCGGCGCGGGAACGCTATGACCTGGTGGTGATCGGTCCCGAGGACCCGCTGGCGGCCGGCGTCGCCGATGCGCTCGCCACTGCCTCGGTGCCCGCCTTCGGGCCCAGCCGCGCGGCAGCGCGGCTTGAATCGTCGAAGGCCTTCGCCAAGGAGCAGATGCGGCGGGCCGGGGTGCCGACCGCCGAGAGCGCCACGTTCACCGACGTGGACGCGGCGCTGGCGCACCTGCGCCGGCTGGAGCGGCCACCCGTCGTCAAGGCCGACTGGCTGGCGGCCGGCAAAGGGGTGGTGGTGGCGGAGGACGATGCCGAGGCGGAGGCGGCCATCCGCTCGCTGTTCGGCAGCGCCGTGCCCGGCGCGAGCCTCCTCCTGGAGGAGCGGCTGACGGGGCGAGAGGTATCGGCCTTTGCCCTGGTCAGCGACGAAGCCGTCGTCCCGCTGGGGGCGGCATGCGACTACAAGCGGCTGCGGGACGGGGACATCGGCCCCAACACCGGAGGCATGGGTGCCTATTCGCCGGTGCCCTGGTTCGGGACGCGCGAGCTGGAAGAGGCGACCGCCTCGATCTTCGAGCCGATCGCCTGGCGCATGGCGCGCGACGGCACGCCGTACCGTGGCGTGCTGTACGCCGGGCTGATGGTGACCGACCAGGGGCCGATGGTGCTGGAGTTCAACGTGCGCTTCGGCGACCCCGAGGCCCAGGTCCTGCTGCCGCTGCTCGACGGCGACCTGACGAGCGCGCTGCTGGGCGTTGCGCGGGGCGACCGCGGCATGATGGAGGGCACGCTGGACATTGGCGATGGCGCCGCAGTGGGCGTGGTGCTGGCCAGCGAGGGCTACCCCGATGCGCCCGCTCCACGACGGCCGCTCGGCGGCGCGGAGCCCGCGGCCCTGGACGACGACGGCCCGCTGCTCTGCTTCCACGCTGCCACCGCGCCGGCCAGCGGTGGCGGATACGAGGCGACCGGCGGCCGGGTGGCCACCTTCGTCGGCCTGGGCGCCGACCTCGCCGCGGCGCGGGAGACCGCCTACGGCGGCATCATCGCCGCGCAGCTCGAGGGCGGGCAGTACCGCACTGATATCGCCCTGCGCGACGTGCCGGCATGAGGCCGTTCCGCTTCCTGGCCGGGGCCACCGAGCCGATGGCTGCCCGGGACTTCGCGGAGCGCATCCGCCGAGCCGAGGCCGCCGGCTTCGACACGATCGTCTTTCCGGACCACGTGGTCCCGCAGCTGGCCCCGGTCCCCGCCATGGCCATGGTGGCCGCGCTGTCCGATCGGCTGCGAGTGGCGCCGTTCGTGATCAACAACGACCTGCGCCACCCGGCCGTGCTGGGCCACGACCTGGCGACCGTCGATCTGCTGTCCGACGGGCGGCTGGACGTGGCGATCGGCGCCGGCTGGAACAAGCCGGAGTACGACGCCATGGGCCTCGCCTACGACCCGCCGGGCGTCCGCATCGACCGGCTGACCGAGGCGGTGACGGTGCTGAAGGGCTACTTCGGCGACGAGCCCTTCAGCTTCCGCGGTGAGCACTACGCCGTCACCGAGCTCGATGGCTGGCCGAAGCCGGTCCAGCGGCCGCATCCGCCGTTCATGATCGGCGGCGGCGGGAAGCGAGTGCTGCAGCTGGCGGCCCGGGAGGCGCAGATCGTGAGCCTGGCGCCGCGCGCGGGCCGCGATGGGCGGGGCGACAACGACTCGCTGTCCTGGGCGGCCACGGTCGAGAAGGTCGGCTGGGTGCGCGAGGCGGCCGGCCAGCGGTTCGGCGACCTGGAGCTGAACGTCTACCCCTCGCGGGTGGCGCCGCGGATCACCGAGAACGCGCGGGCCGCGCTGCGCGAGGCCGCTGACGAGATCGGCGAGCGTGCCGGCGAGCGCCCGGACGAGGCGATGCTGCGCGACTCACCGCACATCTGGATCGGCTCGCTGGACGAGCTGACCGAGAAGGCGCATCGGCTGCGGTCGGAGCTCGGCATCACGTCACTGATGCTCGGCGAGGTTGACGAGCTCGCCGCGCTGGTGGCGCGACTGTCCGGGGCCTAGCCGCCCGGGGCGTCGCCGGACTCCAGCCGCCCGACGATCCGCTGCTCCAGCGCCAGGATTCGCTCCTCCAGCTTCTCGACGTGCTCCAGGATCTGGCGGTTGCCGCGCAGCAGCTCCTCGTTCTGGCGCTCCTCGACGTCCGCCTCACTGGCGGCGTGCTCCAGCGTCAGGCGGTCGCGGACGGCGGCGCGGTTGCCGGCCAGCAGGATCAGCGGCGCGGCGTAGGCAGCCTGGGTCGAGAAGGCCAGGTTGAGGAGGATGAACGGGTAGGGGTCGAAGTGGAGGAGGACGATGACATTGCCCACGATCCAGGTCAGCACGATCACCGTCTGCAGCACGATGAACCGCCAGCTGCCCATGAAGCCGGTGATCGCGTCCGCGATCCGGGCGCCGATCGGTGCGTCGGCCACGAGTTTCTTGTTGACCGGGTGGCGGTAATCGCGGGGATCGCGAGAGGTGCGCGGCATCTGACCCTCCAGGCAACGGGGCGAGACCCGCGCATCATGCGCCGACGAGCCACTGGCTAGACTCCGCCACGTGACTGCACCTGCCCGCATTGCCGTGATCTGCGGCTCCCGCTCGGACCTGCCCGCCCTGAAGGGCTGCTTCGACGTGCTGGACAGCTACGCCATCGGCTGGGAGGCGTCCGTCATCAGCGCACATCGGCAGCCGGAGGCGCTGCGCGCCTACGTCGCGGAGGCGGAGGGCCGCGGGGTGCAGCTGTTCATCGGTGCGGCGGGCCTGGCTGCGCACCTCCCTGGCGTGCTCGCCAGCATGACCGGGAAGCCCGTGATCGGGATCCCGCTGGACGGCGGTGCCCTGGGCGGCGCCGATGCGCTCTATTCCATCGTGCAGATGCCGCCTGGCGTGCCGGTGGCGGCGGTGGCCATCGGCTCGGCTGGTGCCAAGAACGCCGGACACCTGGCAGCCCGCATCCTTGGCCTGGCCGATGCGGACCTGGCCGAGCGGATCGACGAGTTCCGCGGCCAGCAGGCCGCCGGGGCCGAGGTCGGGATCGACCCGCGGGGCTAGTTCTCGCCTGGCACCGAGATCCGCGCGCTGAGGAACCCCAGCGCCACGACCAGCAGGCCCAGCAGCTGCCCGTACCCGGCCAATGGAATCCAGCCGATCCAGCTGTTGCTGATGACGTCGGCCTGGATCAGAAGCGGCGCACCCTCGCCGACGATGGCCGCGACGGCGGCTGCGATCGCGCCAGCCGCAATCAAGCCTTCGGGTACGAAGAAGCGTCCGGGGGCCGCCCAGAGGGCGGCGACGCCGAGGAGGGCGATCAGGCCGGCGCCGATCGTGAATGAGAGGTTTGCGACCATCAGCGCTCCGGGGAAGGGCTCCGAGACCTGCAGGTTGTACGTGATGCGCAGGACGGCGATGGCCAGGAGCAGCCGCGTGACCATGACGAGGACCGCCACCGTTCCGACGGCGGCGATGGTCGCCAACCATCGTGAACCGTGCCGGTTGGTCGATCTCGCTCGCCACAGCCCCACCGAGGCGAGCAGCGGACCGAATGGCAGCGCCAAAGTGGCAAGCACCGACAGAACGCCGACGCTCAGCGACACGCCGTCCACGGGCGCTTCGGGCGGCCAGGTGAGGCCGAACCAGACGCTGGTGACGGCGTGTAGCGTCCCGGCAACGGCGAAAGCCACCGCAGCCGCCACCAGCCAGCTGCGGCCGGCCGGCCAGCGATCCCAGCCCGCCACCAGCGCCGCGGCGAGGACGAACGGCATGGCGTCCCGCAGCTCGAAGACGAGGCGCCCGGGCGCCAGATCCAGGTAGCCGGACGTCATCTGCTGCGTGGCGAAGCCGAT
>DASSNX010000060.1:0-3207 GCA_035701185.1 Candidatus Limnocylindria bacterium | reverse complement strand
AGCTGCGTCGACGAGAGGCGCGCGCGGTCCCACTTGTTGGCCGCCTCCGACTCCTCCTGGAAGCCGTCCTCCACCATCAGGCGCATCGCCTCGCTGCGGTCCATGGAGCCGCTGTGGATGCGGATGTCGATCATCGCGTTGATGATCGCGCGCAGGTAGAACTTCCAGTGGACCAGCATCAGGGCGGCATCGTCGCCGCCGTAGCCGACGTCCATCATCACCTGCGTCACGTAGACGGCCCACCCTTCGGCGAACACGCCGGAGGCGAAGATCGAGCGCACCAGCGATGGGCATCGGTTCGAATAGGCCAGCTGCAGGTAGTGCCCGGGCACCGCCTCGTGGATGGTGAGCAGGCGGAGCTGGCGGCGGTTCTCCTCGCGCAGGTACGACTCGCGCTGCGCATCGGTCCAGTCGTCCGGCATTGGCGTGATGGCGAAGAAGCTGGACAGACCGCGGTCGAGCGGGCCGGGCGGGATCAGCATGGCACCGCCGGTGGCGCGCAGGAACTCCGGGGTCCAGATGATCTCGAGCGGTTCGTCCGCCAGGCCGATGAGATCGATCTGCCGAATGAACGTCTCGATCCGTTCGTTCTCGGCGCGGCAGTAGTCGAGCAGCTCGTCCGCCCTTGGATGGTCCGATGCGATCGCGTCGAGCACCCGACGTACCAGCACGTTGTCGTCGGCTGGCTGCGGCTCCTCACCGACCCACGACGGCCAGAGCTGGCGCGCCAGGCGGGTCATCTCGGCGCGGACCTCGTCGAAGGCCGCCTGGGCGCGCGCGGCCAGGTCGTCCGGCGCGAGGTCGGACTTCAGCGCGTGGCGAAACTTCTCGCGATACAGCTCGGCGCCCAGGCGGAAGTCGCCGCTGGCGGCCGGCAGCAGCTCGTCGCGCAGCCAGGCCGTGAATTCGTCGACGGCCCGCGCGGCCTCCTCGGCCGCGGCCTCGACCTCCGTGCGCAACTGCGCGTCGTCCAGCTCGGTCGCCTGACCCGCCGCCTGGCGCGCCAGGTCGGCGACGCCCGTGATGGTGGCGATGGCGCGCTCAGTGTGGAAGCGGCTGACCGCGCGCGCCCCGCCGGAGCGGAGCGTGGCGCGGGCCTGCTCCAGGGCGGCGGGAAGGCCGCGCATCCGGGCCGCCGCGCTGCGCAGCCGGTCTGGCAGTGGCGCGAACTCGCGCGACAGCAGGGCGAACAGCCCGCCACCGAACAGGTAGGTGTAGCTCAGCGGGTTCCATTCCGGCTCGCGCAGCCGCTCCTCGAAGAATCGCGAGGCGGCGATGTTCTCGAGCAGGATCCGTCGGTCGATGGCATCGTCGCGCGACAGCGTCGCGGGGTCGAGCGCGCTGACGCGCTGCTCGGCATCGGTCAGGAAGTCGATCCGTGCGCCGCGGCCGGCATCGGTCAGGTCAGGCCAGCGGCCGTCGTGGTCGTGATTGCCGAGCTCGGTGGCGACGGTCGGATAGTGGGCGAAGAAGCCGGCGAGGATCTCGTCGACGAGGGTGGGGAACTCCAAGGCGCGGACCTCGTTACGTTGACGTTCGGCGATGGTAGCGCCGCCGTGACATCAGGTCCGGCACGCAGGCGGAAATGGGGCCGGCCGGTGGGGTTGGGGCCGGCCCCGCATCGCTCTAGGAAGCGGCGAGGTCGGCGACGTAGTTCGGCGCCCAGGGGGTGCCGAAGCCGGTCGTCATGTCCCAGCCATTGAGGGTCGGCCAGCCTTCGATGGGGCCGACGGTGACTGGATTGCCGTCGCCGTTGTAGTCGAACATCGTGTTCGACGTCAGGTCGCCACTGATCACGCTCGCGGCGCCCTGGTGAACCGGCGCAACGTCGACGAATGCGTCCGACGGCAGCGAGTAGAGCTCAGGCCCCAAGAGGCCCAGTGGTGCCTTGCCGTCCGCCGCACGACGCTGGTTCGCCAGCGCGGTGAGAGCGGCCACCTGTGGCGTCGCTGCGCTGGTGCCACCGATCAGGTAGAAACCCTGGTCGTCCGGCCCCAGGAACGACTGGAGGTTGACGAGAACGGCGCCGTTGACCGCGGCGTTCCAGCTCAGGTCGGGCACGCCACGCGCGTCGCCCGGAATCCGGCCGCTGACGGGCGCCTGCCACGACGGCTGCGGATAGATGGCGCTCGGCCCGCCACCGGTCGCCGCCGGCAGCCACGACTCGTTCCAGACGACGTCGGTGTGGCCGCCTGCGGTTGAGTTGAAGTAGGCCGGGTTGAAGGCGCCATTGGCCAGGAACGGGATATCGCTCTGCGGATCCCAGGTCCACCCGTACTGCAGCTGCGTGCCGCCAACGGAGGTCACGTACGGGCTGGAGGTCGGCCAGCCGGTCGTCGGGAATGGATAGCTCCGCGACTCCTTGGCCTGCTTCGTCAGACCGGTGGTGCCGCTGTCGCCGGACGCCGCGAAGAACGTGTCGCCCTTCTCGACCCCGGCGCGGAAGACCTTGTCGAAGCGCGCCGTCTGGACCCTGGCAGCACCGCCGAATGTCTGCTCCGCGATGCCGAGGCTCATGGAGAAGATGGTGCCGGCCGGATAGGTGTCGATCGCCGACTGGATGGCGCGGAACATCGTCGGGAAGCCCTGCACGCCCAGCGTCTCCGCCGGCGGCATGGCCATCAGGACGATGTGGGCATGTGGTGCGATGGCATATGCCCACTGCACGTCGAGCGCGGCCTCGCCGGCCCAGCCCGCCGCGGCGCCGGGCCCGGAAAATCCGGACGCGCCCGGGTTGGCGTGACTGAAATCGGGCATACCGATCGGGAAGATCTGTTCGAAGTTCGGCGCCGGCTCGTCCGGGAAGAACGCGTCATGAAACGCTGCCAGCTCCTCGGCTGCTTTCGGGCTGCCGTACGAATCGACGAGGACGATCGTCTGGCCGTCACCCTTCTCCGGCAGCTGGTCGACGCCATACGCGCCGCGGATGTCCGACGGGATGTAGCAGTGCAGGTTGCCGCCGGCAGCCGTGCAGCCGGAAGGCTCGCCTCGGCTCGCTCGCGACAACCAACGGGATGAGAGCTTGACCGGACCGGTCGGCGCTCGGACCGCCAGGGGCATCGGCGCTGCGCCAACGGTCGCCATGGCGGTGCTGCCTCCGATCGACACGCCGATCAGGAGGCTGAGAGAGGCGGCAGCTGCCGTCAGGGTGCGTCGCATGAGTCTCCTCTCGATGGACGCGGGCCTCTCTACGGGGCTCGCTTGAGC
>DASSNX010000059.1:0-7096 GCA_035701185.1 Candidatus Limnocylindria bacterium | reverse complement strand
CAGCATGGCGTGGCGACCGCCACCGCCTGCGCGCTGCTGGGCCTGGAGTGCGTGGTCTACATGGGCACCACCGACATCGAGCGGCAGGCGCCGAATGTCCAGCGCATGCACCTGCTCGGCGCGGAGGTGCGGCCGGTCGAGACCGGCAACGGCACCCTGCGAGACGCGCTGAACGAGGCACTGCGCGACTGGGTGGCGAACGTCGAGACCACGTTCTACGTCCTCGGCTCGGCCGCCGGGCCGCATCCCTACCCTGAGATGGTCGGCGAGCTGCAGTCGGTGATCGGCCGCGAGGCGCGGCGCCAGCTCGTCGAGCGCATCGGGCGGCTGCCGGATGTCGCGCTGGCGTGTGTGGGCGGGGGATCGAATGCGATCGGCCTGTTCCGGCCGTTCCTGGACACCACGGTGCGGCTGCTGGGCGTCGAGGCGGGCGGTCGCGGCGAGGCCCTGGGCGACAACGCCGCGTCGCTCGGGCTCGGGCGGCCCGGCGTGCTGCATGGCGCCTTCACCATGCTCACCCAGACCGCCGACGGCCAGGTCGTCGAGCCGCACTCGGTGTCCGCCGGCCTCGACTACCCGGGCGTCGGTCCGCAGCTCTCCGCATTGGCCGCCTCCGGGCGATTGGAGGTCACGCGCGCGAGTGACGCGGAGGCCCTTGAGGCGCTGCACTGGCTCTCGTCGCGTTGCGGGATCGTGCCGGCACTCGAGTCCGCGCACGCCGTCGCCGCCGCGCTGCGCCTGCTGCCGTCGCTGGCTGCGGAAGCCGTGCTGCTGGTCAACCTGTCCGGCCGCGGCGACAAGGACCTGGGCATCGTCGAGCGCGCGTCGTCGCCGGCACTGGCCGCCGCCTCGGCATGAGATCACGCCAGACCGATGGCGCCGCGCGCGTGCGCGCCGCCTTCGCTGCCGCCACCGATGCCGGCCGCGCCGCCTTCGTCGCCTATATCCTGGCCGGCTTTCCGACCGACGAGGCATCCGTCGATGCGGGGTCGGCCGCGCTGAGCTGCGGCGCGGACCTGCTGGAGGTCGGTGTTCCGTTCTCCGATCCCCTGGCCGACGGCGCGCTGATCGCCGAGGCAGGCCGTGCCACGGTCGCCGCGGGGGGCGGATTCGACTCAGCGCTGCGCACCGTGGCGGCGCTGCGCTCCCGCGGCCATGAACAGCCGATCATGGTGATGACCTACCTCAACCCGCTGCTCGCCGCCGGTGGCTCCGAGGCGCTGCGGCATCTGGCGCAGGCCGGGTGTGACGGCCTCATCTTTCCGGACCTGCCCGCCGGCGAGATGCCGGCCTTCGAGCGCGCCGCCACTGACCTCGGCCTGGCGCTCACCTTCCTGGTTGCGCCGAACACCTCCGACGCGCGGCTCGAGGCGGCGATCCGAGCCTCGACCGGCTTCCTCTACGTGGTGCCGCTCTTCGGCGTGACCGGTGCGCGCGAATCGGTCGCCGCCGGCGCGGCCGACCTGCTCGACCGCGTCCGGTCAGCTGCGGCCGGGCGCCTGCCGGTGGCCGCCGGATTCGGCATCTCGACGCCCGACCAGGCGCAGCAGCTGGCGGCGCATGCGGACGGCGTCGTCGTCGGCTCCGCCCTGGTGCGGGCCCTCCGCGACGCGGGCCCCGCCGCCGTGGGAGACCTCGTTCAGCAGCTCTCGGCGGCCACTCGCGCCTAGAATCGGGGCATGTGCTTCGATCTTGACGCTCGACCACCACTCCCACCCATCCGCGGCGCCGCCCTCGACTCGCGCGACCTGACCCTCACCTCTGCCGACGAGACGCAGTTCAGCGCCTTCGGCGCGCGCGCCACTGGCGACGCCGAGGCTGGCATCGTGATCATCCCCGACGTGCGCGGGTTGCATCCCTACTACGAGGAGCTCGCCCTGCGTTTCGCGGAGGCGGGAGTGCACGCCGTGTCGGTCGACCTGTACGCGCGCACAGCCGGCGGCGGTACGCGGGGGGAGGGCTTCGAGTACGAGCCGCATGTCAAGGAGCTGAGGTACGAGACGGTCAATGCCGACATCGCGGCCGCGCTCGACTACCTGCGAAGCGAGGATGGCGGCGCGCCGAATCGGCTCTACACCGTCGGCTTCTGCATGGGCGGTCGGATCAGCTTCGACCAGGCCGCGGCCCAGCCGGGGCTGAGCGGCGTGATCGGGATGTACGGCTGGCCGGTCGGGGAGCATCGCAGCGGGATTCCGGCACCGGCCGACCTGGCGGACCAGTTCACGTGCAAGGTACTGGCGTTGTACGGCGGTGCCGATAAGGGCATCTCGGGCGAGGTGCGCCAGGCGTTCGACGACGCCCTCGACCGGGCCGGTGTCGAGCACCAGACGGTCGTCTACGAAGGTGCGCCGCACTCCTTCTTCGACCGGAAGTCCGCCGAGTATGCGGAGGCATCGGCCGATGCCTGGCTGCGGATGCTCGACTTCATGGGCGTCGAGCGGGTCGGCGACTGACGCGAAAACGCCCGGGCCAGTGGCCCGGGCGCATCGGTCAATCAGGTGGTCAGACGGCGACCTTGGGAGCCGGCTTGGCCTCGACGGGCTGTGGCTTGACCGGGCGCAGGTAGAGCACCAGCACGGCGACCACGTAGACCAGCCAGCTGATCAGCGTGATCCATTCCGGCGAGCTGCTGTAGCCGAAGATGGCGCGCAGCCACTGGCCGATCCCACCCTCATGCGACAGGACGCCGCTGATGTCGAACGCCGTCGCCGTCCCGACGCCGATGATGCCCGCCTCGATGAACTCGTGGATCCCGTGGCTCAGCAGGCCGGCGGCGATGAAGACGAGCGCCACGCCGGTCCACTTGAAGAAGCTGTGCAGGTTGATGACGCGCGCGCCACGGTAGAAGCCGATCCCGATCAGGACCGCGATCGCGAGCCCGATCACGGCGCCGAGCAGCGTGGAGAATGCGTTGCCATCCGCCTGGGTGGCGGCCTGCGCCTGCGCCATCAGGAAGAGCGCCGTCTCGATGCCCTCGCGGATCACGGCGGTGAACGCCAGCAAGGCGAGGCCCCAGACGCTGCCCTCGACCAGGCGTCGGTCGACGCTGGCCTGCAGCTCGCCCTTCACGTTGGCCGCGGTGCGACGCATCCAGAAGAGCATCCAGGTCACCACCCCCGCCGCAAGGACCATGGCGGTGCCCTCGAAGATCTGCTCGGCCGGCTCCTCCAGCCCGCCGATGGTCACGAACAGGATCACGCCGACCGCCACGCTGACGGCGACGGCCGCTCCGGTGCCGATCCAGATCTTGCCGAAGTGGCGCATGTTGCCGGTCCTGGCAAGGTACGCGAGGATGATGCTGACGATCAGCGCCGCCTCGACGCCTTCGCGCAGTCCGGTCAGCAGGCCGGTAGTCAGGAACCCGAAATCCAACGCAATCTCCTGGTGCGGTGTCGGTGGTTTGGTGGGGCCGGTAGTTAGGCTAGCCTAACGATTTTCCTTCGTCAACGCGAATCACCGACAAATTGGTCGGGATTGACTTCTCTCCTGACCGATGCGCCGGCCGAGGGCCGGCCGCGGCCGAGCCGCCGGTAGAATCCGCAGCATGATCGACTTCTCCCTGACCGATGCGCAGCGCGAGGTGCAGCGCACGGCGCGCGCCTTTGCCGAGCGGGAGATCCTGCCGCGCATCCGCGAGCTCGATGCCAGCGCCACCTACGATCGCTCGCTGTACGACAAGATGGGCGCCGCCGGCCTGCTGGGCCTGCCGATCCCGGAGCGCTACGGCGGGGCGGGCATGGACTACATCGCCTTCGCCCTGCTGTGCGAGGAGATGGAGCGCGCCGATACCGCCTTCCGCGTCATCCTGTCGGTGCATACCGGGCTGAACTCGCTGACGCTGCTGCAGTGGGGCAGCGAGGAGCAGAAGCAGCGCTATCTGGTGCCCCAGGCGCGCGGGGAGAAGCTGGCGACCTTCGGGCTGACCGAACCGGGCGTCGGCTCGGATGCCGCCAATCTGGCCACCACCGCCCGCCGTGACGGCGACCGCTACATCCTGAACGGGTCGAAGATCTGGATCAGTCTGGCCAACGTCGCCGACCACGTCCTCACCTTTGCCACGGTCGACCGCGCCAAGGGGCACAAGGGGATCACCGCCTTCATCGTCGAGCGCTCGTTCCCCGGGTTCAGCTCGGAGGACCTGCACGGCAAGCTCGGCGTGCGCGCCGGCAGCACCGGGATCATCACCTACGACAACTGCGAGGTGCCGGTCGCCAACCGCGTCGGCGAGGAGGGCGAGGGCTTCACCATCGCCATGAGCGCCATCGACCAGGGCCGCTACACGGTGGCCGCCGGATCGGTCGGGCTGGCGCAGGCGTGCCTGGACGCATCGGTCAAGTACGCGCACGAGCGCCAGGCTTTCGGCGAAGAGATCGGGCGCCACCAGCTCGTCAAGCAGATGCTGGCCAACATGTACGCCGGCGCCGAGGCCGGCCGTCTGCTGGTCTGGAAGGCCGGCGTCAAGAAGAACGCCGGCGAGCGCAGCACGCGCGAGACCAGCCTGGCCAAGTGGTTCACTACCGATCATGCCGTGCAGTCGGCGCTGGACGCCATCCAGATCCACGGCGCCTACGGCTACTCCAACGAGTACCCGGTCGAGCGCTACCTGCGCAACGCCAAGGGCTCGGTGATCTACGAGGGCACCAGCCAGATCCACACGCTGATGCAGGCGGACTACCTGCTCGGCTACCGGCGCGACCACGAGCTGCGGATGCCGCAGCCGCCCTTCGAAGGGGAGATGTAGCCGCGTCCTGCGGCCAGGTGCCGTGGCTTGGGCCGTCGCTTTTCCAGCTGCTGGAAGTAACGGACAGGCAGTCCTCGATTCGGCGTCCTCGTTCGCCGATCTTTCCAGCTGCTGACGAGCGGCGGCGAAGGGGACGGCTCATGAGGTCCGAATCGGTCTCGAAAGCCTCGCTCGATCGCCTTTACTTCCAGCCAGTGGAAGACCGGACTGCCCGGCCGTGCAGCAGGCGAGGTTGTGGGCGGGGATAGAGTGGCGGCGTGATCGAGCCGAGCCACGGGGACGAGCGCGTATCTGGACCTGGTGCGGCGCTGATGATCGGCCTGGTCGCCACCGCAGCCCTCATCCTCGCCTTCTTCGCAGGTTTCCAGTTGGGTCACGCCGATGAACGGACAGTCGTCGTCACGCAGACGGTCTCGACCCAGCCGTCCACGGAGACCCTCGCTACCGAACCAGCCGAACCATCCTCACGCATTCAGGTGCCGGTCATCGACTATGGCCTGCAGCAGGCGTACTACAACAACCTGCGCGTCGGCTCGTGGGTGATCTGCGTGGATCTGGCGGCGGACGCCCATCTCGCGTGCCAGCCCCTCGGCCACGTCGTCATCGACGGTGGCAGTGCGTTCCACCCAGCCTCGGAGCACTGGCCGATGGTGGAGCCGGTGACACTTGCGGCCGGCTCGCGAATGTACCTGATGGGCGACCTGCCCGGCCGTACGTGGATCGCCGACGTTGCCGCCCCGTATGCGGGCTCGTACGACCAAGTCCTGGGCGTGACGCTCAACGGATCGGTGCAGTACTTCGATCTCGGCCACCTGGCTCCGGGCCACTACGTCATCGTGAGTCAGTCGACCAACGCCTTCATCTCCGCGGGCCCCGGCGACCAATATGTGCCGGTCACGCTCGCTGCCGGCCTGATCGTGGAATAGACCGGGCTCGACGCGGCCACCGGGTTCGACGCGGCCGGAGACCACCGGGAGCATCGGTATACTCGCGGCCATGAGTCGCACGATCGAGCTGTTCGCCGGATTGGTGCTGCTCGTGATCGGTGTGCTCGTCCTCGCCAGCGACCTGCTGCGCGACTGGCTGGCGCAGCTGTCGGTCAGCGACGAGATCCTGGCCTGGTGGCCCCTGTTGCTGATCGGGCTGTCGCTCTTCTTCCTGGTGCCCGCCGCGGTGGGGCGACAGCACCCGCGGCTGCGCGCCGGCATGGTGATCCCCGGGGCGATCCTCGCGGGCGTCGGCGGCACCCTGCTGTACAGCAGCCTGACCGACCGATGGACCGCCTGGATCTACCTGTGGACCAGCATCCCCTTCAGCTTCGGTGTCGGCATGTACGCAGCTGGCTGGATCGCCGATGCACCCGCCTTCAAGTGGATCGGCTCCGGGGTGGCGGTCGGCTCGGCGGTCGCCTACCTGGCCTTCGCCACCGCCTTCGGCGGCGAGGCCTTCCGCCTGCTGGGGGCGGTTGCCATCATCCTGCTCGGGCTGGCGCTGATCGTCGGCGGCCTGGCCGAGCGGCTCAGCCGCAAGTCGCCCGTCGCGTAGGCGCCCGGGCGATGCTGCCCGCCCGTGGCCGATGGCGCGGTGGCTGTTGTGCTGCCCAACGGATCAGGCGCTGAGCAACAGGTTCGCGACCAGTACCGCAACGGCAATGCCCACCGCGGCCGGCACGGTCAGGCGGCGAATCCGCGAGCGCAGCGTGCTGAGCGCCGGCGCAACCGTGGACGCAGCGAGCGCGCCAGCCAGCCCCGCCACGGCGGCGACGAAGGCATGTGCCAGGGTCGGCGAGGCAGATCCGACCTGTCGCTGGCCGGCCATTGCCGCGCCGATGATGACCACCACCAGCGCAGCGAACAGCGCCGCGCCGAGCGTGCCGGCGAAGACGCGCTCGCTGCCGATCTGGGTCACGCCGGTGATCACGCCGCCGACCACCAGCGCCGCGGCGAGAACCAGCGTGCCCGGCGACAGGGGAGCGGCGGCGACCGGTGCAGCGAGCCAGAACCAGAGCAGCGCCACGATCGGGCCGAGCAGCATGCCGAACGCGGCGACCCAGGTCAGCGGCTGGGTCCAGTCCTCCGGATCCTCCGGCGGAACGACCGTGCCGAGCTTGACGCTGATGGGAACCGCGTCGTCGTCGTCCGGCGCCTCCATCTCGTCGGCGGCGTCGAGGCGCTGATCCGTCACGCCGGCACGGCCTCGTCGAGTGGCTGCTCGCTGGACACCGTCGCAAGCCGCAGCCCGAGGATCCGCGCACCGAGCTCGCGCACCATCCATCCCGCCTGTGCTACCAGCCGCCGGTCGGCGCTCTCGTGGCAGACCGATGCCAGTGCGTGCAGCTCGGGCAGGGCCGCGGGC
>DASSNX010000058.1:0-8859 GCA_035701185.1 Candidatus Limnocylindria bacterium | reverse complement strand
GGGACCAACGAGCAGACCCTCAAGAACAAGGAGGGCGCCTACCTGGTGGACGGCTACCCGGGGCCGATGTTCCCGTCGATCACCAGCCCGGCGGATCCGAACGACCAGGTCGCCGCCCTGCTCGGCAACGACACGAACATGGTGGTCGGCAACTTCGGTGACGTCTTCCAGGTCGGTGATCGGCTGCTGCTGGCCGTCTACAGCGGCACCGTCATGCAGATCCCCGACTTCGCCATCTCGCCCCCCAGTGCGTTCACGGTGGCCTCCACCGGCGGCCCCGTGAACGGCCCGAACTTCAGCGTGTCGCGCAACGACGCCTTCAGCAGCACGGTGACGCTGCACCTGCACGGTGACGCGGCCGCCAGTGACATCGGCCACCCCGAATGGGACATCGTGCCCGACCCGCCGGTCAGCCCGCCGGCGGCCGGTGACATGAACCAACCCACCTGGTCGACCGACGTGTTCATCCCGGCCAAGAACGGGACCACGGTCGGGACCAGCGGGATCCGCACCAACGCGGTGCCCGCCGGGATCTACACGGTCTGGCTGGAGGGCCACTCCGGCAACCCGTACTTTCAGACCCGGCGGACGCCGGTCCCCGTCAAGGTCGGCGGCGCGACGCGCGACTTCAGCCTGGCGAACTCGACGACCAGCGCCTCCATTGCCACCGTCGGCGGGTCCGCGAGCATCCCGCTCTACGTCTCGACCACCACTGCGAGCTCCACGAAGTGGGGCAGCGGCGGCAGTGCCGTCTCGCTGGGCGTGGACGCCAACTCCTTCACCGACTGCTCCTATGCGGCGGCCACCATCGGCGCCGGACAGCTGACCCTGAGCGCCAGCGTCGTCACGCCGACCGCCTCGGGCAGCGGCGCGCTTTCGACCCTGACCATCAACAGCGTCGGCCTGGGCCCGGGTTGCTACAAGTTCAACGTCCGCGCCTACGGCACCAACGGCGACGGCCAGAAGGTCGTCCACATCCTGCCGATCACCTTCACGGTGGCCACCACGGCCAGCACGGGCAGCTACGTCGACATCATCGGCTTCGCGGTCTTCCAGGTCACCGATATCTCCGCCAACTCCATTTCCGGCAAGGCCGTCAGCGGCGTCTATGCCGACCAGAACGACCAGGCCCTGCGGCGGGCAATGCGCCCGCGGCTGCGGCCCTGGTAGCACCCAAGGAGCACCGTCGTGGAACTCGAGTATTCGGACAAGAACAGCAAGCGATCCAAGCTGTACATCGCGGTCGGCGTGGTCATGGCCCTCATGGTGGCCGGCATCGTCTTCGTCGCGCTGCAGGCCTCCGGGCTGACGCGCGACAAGGAGGTGACGATGCGCGAGGTCGTCGTGGCGGCACGCGACGTCGCCAGCCGCAAGCCGATCGAGGAGGGCGACCTGGCGATGCGCGCCGTCGTCGCCGACAGCACCAACGAGAGCGCCTTCACCCGCATCGATCAGGTGCTCGGCCGCGTCTCGGGGGTGACGATCCTCACCGGCCAGATGATCACGCAGAACATGCTCGCCTCGAACACCGAGGGTCAGGCCTACTCCATCCTGGAGCCTGGCCAGGAGTACGACCCGGCCGGACCGGACCTGCGGGCCGTCAGCATCTCGGTGCCGGATGACAAGGCCGTCGCCGGCACGCTCGTGCCCGGCCAGCTGGTGGACCTGATCGTGACCATGGCGATCAATCCCGAGGTCGGCCAGGATGCGCAGCAGGCGAAGCGGACCCAGGACACCTTCATCCCCGGGCCGTCGACCAAGGTGACCCTCCAGTCGCTGACGATCCTCGCCCGCAACGGCGCCCTCTACATCCTGCGCACCGATTTGGCCACCGCGGAGAAGATCACCGAGCTGACAGCCGCCGGCGGCCAGTTCACGCTCGTCCTGCGGCCGGACGTCGACGACCGAACGGCTGACACGCACGGGTCGACGATCGACACCCTCATCGACGAGTACGGGTTCCCCGTGCCCGTTCCCCCGGACTTCCGTGGGGAGCAGCGCGCCACGCGCTGAGTTCGCCCGTTCCACGACGGGGTGGAGGCGTCGGTCCGCGAGGGCCGGCGCCTCCGGTTGTCAGG
Source organism: Candidatus Limnocylindria bacterium (assembly GCA_035701185.1). Lineage (GTDB taxonomy): Bacteria > Chloroflexota > Limnocylindria > QHBO01 > QHBO01 > DASSCW01. Next base: position 6,781 of record DASSNX010000058.1, on the reverse strand, counting down.
CGGCCATGACGGCCGCGTACGCCTCCTCGACCTGCCGCCGGGTCTCGTCCAGCGGCGCCGATCCGTCGATCACGATGTCCGCCGCGGCCACCTTGGCGTCCTGCGGCGACTGGTTGGCCAGGCGCGCACGCGCCTCCTGCTCGTCCATGCCGCGGGAGGCGGCGACGCGGGCGACGGCATCGGCCTCGTCGCAGCGGACGACCCAGGTGCTGTCGCAGCGGTCGTGGAGCGGTGACTCGAGCAGCTTGATCGCCTCGATGCAGGCGGCGTCCACGCCCGCGACCTCCAGCTCCGCCAGGCGGGCACGGGTCTCGTTGCGGACCAGCGGGTGCAGGATGGCCTCGAGGTCGCGCAGCGCCTCGGGGTCGTTGAAGACGATCTTCGCCAGGCTGCCCGCCTCGATGGTGCCGAAGCGGGCCTCGATCCGGCGACGTGCCTCGGCGTCGTTGTGGCGGATCTCGCGTGCCACGGCGTCCAGGTCGATCACCGCCACACCCATGTCCCGCAGCCATGCGGCCACGGTGCTCTTGCCGCAGCCGATGTTGCCGGTCAGGCCGATGACCTTCACGCCGTCCCCTCCCCCGCCGGGTCCGGCTGGCAATGCGGGCAGTAGTGCGTGCTGCGCTGCCCCACCACCATGCGCTGGATGACGCGCCCGCAGCGGTAGCACGGCTCGCCGGTCCGCTGGTAGACCGCCAGCCGCTCGGCATTGTCGCCGGGACGGTCATCGGCTCCCACGTAGTCGCCGAAGCTGGTGCCGCGGTTGCTGATGCCCTGGCGCAGGACCGCCCGAATGGCCCGATGGAGCCGCCGCACCTCGTCGGGTGCCAGGCTGTCGGCGCGGCGCAGCGGGTGGAGCCGTGCCCGCCACAGCGCCTCGTCGGCGTAGATGTTGCCCACCCCGGCGATGAAGGACTGGTCGAGCAGCAGCGTCTTCAGCCGCGCGCTCCGCCCCTTCAGCCGTTCGGCCAGGCGTGCCGCGCTGAAGGTGCTCGTCAGCGGCTCCGGCCCGTGGCGCCCGAAGACGTCACCGACCCGGTACGGCGTGCGCGCCTCGGCGGCCCGCTTCGCCCGGCTGCCCCTGCCCCGCGAAGCGTGGCGCAGCAGCCCGCCGCCCTCCCACAGCCCGATGCGACCGAACTTGCGCACGTCGCGGTAGCGCAGCTCGCGGCCATCGGCCAGGCGGAAGACCACGCGGGCGTATGGGTCGTCCGCGGTGCCGGGCGGCGTCACGATCAGCGCGCCGGTCATGCGCAGCGCCACCGTCATGACTCGTCCATCGGCCAGGTGGATGAGGACCGACTTCGCCCGACGGCCGACGCGCCGGATCTCGGCGCCGCGGATCTCGGTGACGAACTGCTCCGGCGGCTCCGGATGGCGGATCGTCCGGGGCCAGCGGACCTCGGCATCGGTGATCGTGGCACCTGCAACCCAGCGCTGGAGGTCGCGGGCGACGGTCTCCACCTCGGGAAGCTCAGGCACTCAGCGGCTCCGCGATGGCTTCCTCCGCCTCCTCGCGCGCGACGTCCACGGCCGTCTTCGGGATCCGACGCCAGGCGCCTTCCTCGCGGACGTAGCGGTCCATCGTCTCCCAGTCGGTGCCGACCTTGAGCGAGACCTCGATCGGAGGGTCGAGGGGCAGGGCTCCTTCCATGACCTCGGTGGCCAGGGCCGCCAGGGTGGGGAGCTCGTCCTCGTCGGTCTCGAACACGAGCTCGTCGTGGACCTGGAGGAGCATCCGGGAGCGCAGCCCGCGCTCGCGCAGCGCGGCGTCCATGCGGACCATGGCGATCTTCATGCCGTCGGCAGCAGTCCCCTGGATCGGCATGTTGATGGCCATCCGCTCACCAGCCGAGCGCAGCGCGCTGTTGCGGGCAGTCAGTTCCGGCAGGTAGCGGCGGCGACCGAGGAGGGTGGTGACGAAGCCCTGGTCTCGCGCCAGCATCCGGATCTCGACGGTGTAGCGGCGGATGCCCGGGTACGCCGCGAAGTAGTCGGCGATGAACTTCTGCGCGTCCTCGCGCGGGATCTTCAGCCGATCGGCCAGGCCGAAGTCCGAGAGGCCGTAGGCGATCCCGTAGTTGATCATCTTGGCCACGCTGCGCTCGTGCGGTCCCACCTGCTCGGGGGCAAGGCCGAGCACGCGCGCCGCCGCGGCCAGGTGGATATCCGAGTGCGCGGCAAAGTCCGCCTTGAGGCCCGGGTCGCCGGAGACGTGGGCCAGGATGCGCAGCTCCTGCTGCGAGTAGTCCGCCCCGAGCAGCAGCTTGCCCGGCGGGGCCACGAAGGCGGCGCGAATGCGGCGGCCCAGCGCCGAGCGGATCGGGATGTTCTGGAGGTTCGGGTCCACGCTCGACAGCCGCCCCGTGGCGGCCACTGCCTGCTGGTAGGTGGTGTGGAGGCGCCCGTCCTCGCCCACCAGTCCCGGCAGCGCGTCGACGTACGTGCCCTTCAGCTTGGAGATCTGGCGGTGCTCCAGGATCAGGCCGGCGACCTCGTGCCTGTCGCGCAGCTCTTCCAGCACCGACGCATCGGTCGAGTACCCCGTCCGCGTGCGCTTCGTCGCCGGCAGGGCGAGCTCGTGGAAGAGCACCTGCTCGAGCTGCTTCGGTGAGCCGATGTTGAACTCGTGGCCGACCGCGGCGTAGATGCGCGCCTCGAGATCCGTCAGGGTCGCGGCGAACTCGACGCTCATCGCCGCCAGCTGGTCGCGATCGATCGTCACGCCGGCGAGCTCCATCCGCGCCAGCACCGGCAGCAGCGGCATCTCGACCTCGCGGAAAAGGTCCATCAGCCCGCCCTCGCTCAGCTCGGTGTCGAGCTGCGGGCGAACGAGCAGGCTGGTCAGCGCCTCGGCGGCGGCCCGCCGGGCGGTGGCGCCCTCCTCGGCCGCCGGGTCGGCCGGGCGGTCCGGCAGCTCGGCGCTGAAGCGGTTCGCGGCCAGGTCATCCAGCGACTGGGCGCGCAGGGCGGGATTGACCATGTAGCTGGCCACCAGCGTGTCCACCATCGGACCCTCGAGCTGGACGCCGCGCGATGCCAGCAGGGTGACCAGCTGTTTGAGGTCATGGCCGACGAGCTCACGATCCGTCCGGTTGAACCACTCCGGCAGCGGCCGGTCGTCGCTCCACGGCAGGTACCAGCTGGAACCGTCCGGCGCGGCCATGGCAATCCCCAGCAGCGGGCGCTCCAGCGCACGCCCGGGCCCCATCGCCCAGCCGAGGCCGATGTGGTCGCCGTGGTCGGCGAGCCAGGCATCCAGGGCCGGCCGATCCTCGTCCGTGGCAGCGACGCGCGGCTGGACCTGCTCGATCGCGCCGCCCGGATCGGCCACCGCGTCCGGCGCTGCCGATGGCGCACGTGCGGCCGTAGCCTGGCCGTCGCCAGCCGGCGCGTGGCCACCGCCGAGCAGGTCGAGCGAGAGCTGCAGGCCACCGGCCGTCTCCTGCTCGGCCGGGCCGTAGCCGGTCGGGGCGATGGACGATGGTGGCAGGCGGTCGATCAGCGTTCGGAACTCCAGCTCACGGAAGCGCTGCGCCACCGCGCGACGGTCGTAGCGGCCGGTCCGCGCCTCCTCCAGGTTCAGCTCCACCGGCAGGTCGGTAACGATGCGGCCGATCTCCCGTGACATGAAGGCCGACTCGCGGTGCTCGGCCAGCCGCTCACGCAGCTTGCCCTTGACCTCGTCGAGGCGGTCGTAAATCCCGTCCAGGGTCCCAAACTCCTGGAGGAGCTGGATCGCCGTCTTCTCCCCCACCCCCGGCACGCCGGGGATGTTGTCGGACGTGTCGCCCTTCAGCGCCTTGTAGTCGAGCATCTGGTCGGGACGGAGGCCGTAGCGCTCCATGACCTTGGCTTCGTCGTAGATCACCGTCGAGGCCACGCCCATGCGGGTCGTCAGCAGCCGGACGTGGTCGTTGACCAGCTGCAGCCCATCGAGGTCGCCCGACACGATGTAGGCGTCAACGCCCGCCCGGGGGGCGTGCTGGACCAGTGAGCCGATGACGTCATCGGCTTCATAGCCCTCCAGCTCGCGGATGGGGATGTTCATCATCGCGGCCAGCTCCCGGACGATCGGGAACTGGGCGCGCAGGTCGTCCGGCATCGACGGGCGCCCCGCCTTGTACTCCGGGTAAGCGTCGAAGCGGAACTGCGGGCGGCCCAGGTCGAAGCTCAGCATCGCGAAGTCGGGCTTCAGGTCCTGCATGCCGCGCAGCACGATCTGGAGGAAGCCGAAGACGGCGTTCACCAGCGTCCCGTCGGACATCGTCAGCGGCGGCAGCGCGAAATAGCCGCGATACACGAGGCTGGGGCCGTCGATCAGCATGAGGATCGGTCGTCGCTCGGCCATCGGTGGGCTCAGTCTAGCCCGATGGTCCCCGGGCAGCCGCCGGTAGAATCGGCCCGATGCCGACCCGCCCGGTCCTCGATCCGTACGCCGTCCTGGGCGTCCCACGCAACGCCTCGGCGCTGCAGGTCGCGCGTGCGCGACGCCGCCTGGCGAAGCGCTTCCATCCCGACCTGCACCCCGATCACGACATGTCCGAGGCGATGCGCCGAGTCAACGAGGCGTGGTACATCCTCTCCTCGACCGCACGCCGTGCCGCCTATGACCAGGCACATCCGCAGGCCGGGACGCCGTCGGCCGGACACTGGGCCGCCTCGCGGCCCGAGATCAGGCCGATGTCGCCGAACACCACGCGGAGCTGGGCGTCGTGGCGGACGACCGCGGAGGAGACGCGAGCCGCTCCCCGCACGCGGCGCCAACCCGGGGAGATCCCGGTGGTCACGACCCGGCGCCCGCCGCCAATCACGCCGCCACCGCGCACGTTCCGGGACAGCGGCTGGGCCGCGGTCCTGGCTGCGCTCGTGATCGTGCTGCTGCTCCTGGCCGCGATGGTCGCCGGGCGCCTGACCTAGGGACCGCGCCCCGGTTGGGTGATCAGGATCACGCCGGCCGCCACGACGAAGACCGCGCCGAGCAGCAGCACGACGCCCCAGCCGCTGACCGCCACGACCGGCTCCTCATCGATGACCGGCGCCGGCGATGGCTGCTGCGGCGCGCCGGGCGCCTCGCTGGCCTTCGTCCCCGTGTCGGTGGGAGCCGGAAGCTGCGACGAGCCGGCGCCGGACAGCTCCGGACTCTGCGCATCGCGGACGCGCGCCGGCGCGAGCTTGAAGAAGAGGTTCAGCGGGAAGTCGAGGCGGTCACGCTCGGATCCACCGGCGAGGTCCTCGCCGCCACCCGAGCCGGCCGAAGATGCCGCAGACGGCGCCGCCGCCGCTCCCCCGGCCAAGCTGCCGATCCCGGTGAACACGCCCGAGCCGCCGACCGTCGCCGCGGCGACCATAACGACGCCGGTGGCCAGCAGCGGTGCGGCAAGCCGGCGCAGCCAGCCGCCCGACGTGCGCGGATCGACAGGTGGCACGGGCGGGACGAGCTGGAGGCGGCGGGACGGAACGAGGTCCGGCAGCTCGGCGAGCGCCGACCGCAGCTCCTGCAGATCCGACACCATCGGCCCACAACGGTCACAGGCGGAGACGTGCGCGCGCAGGCCGGCATCCGCCGTTGCGTCGGCGTCGCCACCGGCCAGCGCCGCCAGGCGCTCGTCGTCCGGATGAATCTGGTGCTGCATCGTCATCGGCCAGACGCCCTCATCGCTCGAACAGTTCCCGGTGCTCGGCCAAAAGCTCGCGCAGGCGCAAGCGGCCGCGATGGATCCGCGACTTCACGGTGCCCAGCGCCGATGCGGTCGCCTCCGCCACCTCGCCGTAATCCATGCCGTACACGTCGCACAGGACCACGGCGGTGCGCTGGTCGTCCGGAAGCAGCCGCAGGGCGGCGTCCAGGTGGCGATACAGCTCGGAGCGGCTCGCCTCGAGCACCGGGTTCGGCGCGCCAGCGTCGGGCAGCTCGGCGGCACCCTCCTCGGGATCGGGCAGCGTCGTCGTCGGTCGGCGCTGCGCCCGACGCAGGATGTCGTAGCTGGCGTTGGCCGTGATGCGGAGCAGCCATGCGCGGAAGATGCCGCCGCGGAAGCGGCTGATGGCGTCGTACGCATGGATGAAGGCGTCCTGCGTGGCATCGGCTGCCTGGTCGGCGTCGCCCAGGAGGCGCCACGCGAGGCCGTAGCATGCCGACTGGTAGTGCTCCATCAGCTGGGCGAACGCGGTTCGATCCCCCGCCGCCGCCCGCGCAACCACGGCTGCCTCGTCACTCAGTGGCGGGGTGCGCGTGCCGGGACTGCTCGGGTCGGTGGGCGGCATCCGTTCCTATAATCACACCCCCCGCCGATCGCGCGAGGCGTGCCGGAGTGGCGGAATCGGCAGACGCGTCGGTCTCAAACACCGATGAGCGCAAGCTCGTGTGGGTTCGACCCCCACCTCCGGCACCATTTCCGTCGAGCTGGCTGAATCCGCGCTCCAGCGCGTCGGGGAGGGCCGCGCCGAGCTCGAGCGCGTCACCGCCGAACTGGCCAACCTCCGGGCTGGCCGCGCCCTCGGCAGCTCCTGACACAACGCGGGCAGCCTGGCGGGAGTCCGGTGGCGGCGTAATGGCATGCAGGCTGCCTTTTCCGCTCCTCGAAAAACGAGGGCGCAGAGGGGGTTGGGACACGTGGACGAGGGGCAGGGATTCGGCCGCTGGCTGGTGGAGGAAGACGACTACGGCCAGCCGATGGTCTTCCATCGCCATACGCTCGGCGACGTCGTCGCCTACATCATCAACAGCGATCCCTCGGGTGACCTCGCCCAATGCTCGGACTGCTTGCAGTACCTCAGC
>DASSNX010000057.1:0-10775 GCA_035701185.1 Candidatus Limnocylindria bacterium | reverse complement strand
CCGGACGTTGAGGCGCTGCGTCATGGCCGCCCAGCGCGCGATGCGGCTCGGGGGCGCTGGCTCAGTCCTCGCTGAATGCATAGCCCACGCCCCTCACCGTCTTGATGTAACGCGGCTGGGCGGGATCCGGCTCGATCTTGTCCCGGATGTGGCTGATGTGCACGTTGATCGTCCGCTCATCGGCCTCCAGAGCCTCGTAGTCGCGGACGAGCTCCAGCAGCTGGCCGCGGGTGTAGACGCGGCCCGGGCGGCTGGCGAGATGGCGCAGCAGGTCGAACTCCGTGGTCGTCAGGGTGATGCGCTCACCGTCGCGCGTCACCCGGCGTCGCTCCAGGTCGATGACCAGGTCGCCGCGGCGCAGGGTGCGGCCGGTCTGCGTGTCGGCCAGCTCTCCGTAGGCCCGCCGGAGCAGCGCCTTCACCCGGCTGACCAGCTCGCGGACGCTGAAGGGCTTGACCAGGTAGTCGTCCGCGCCGATCTCCAGGCCGACGACCTTGTCGACCTCGTCGGCACGGGCCGTGAGGAACAGGATCGGGGCGCGCGTCTCGCGGCGCAGCTGGCGGCAGACCTCGAACCCATCCATCCCCGGCAGCCGCACGTCGAGCAGCACGAGGTCCGGGGCGATGTCGGCCAGCCGGCTGATCGCCTCCTCACCGGTGGGCACCACCTGGACGTCGTAGCTCTCGCGCTCGAGCGCCACCTGGACGCCACGCGCCACCGCGGGCTCGTCCTCGACGATCATGATCGTGCCGGCCATACGGCCGCTGATCATAGCCCGATGCGCCCGCCGTGCCCGGCGGGCCGCCTTGCCCGCACCTCGGTGCGCTGCTAGGATTCGGCCTCGCACCGGAAGCGCCGACCCTCGTCCGGCGTGCCCGCAACTCCAGCTCAGAGGTTCCCACCGCCCCGATGGCCGACCTGCAGATCAACGTCGACGCGCGCACCGTCACCGGCAAGCACACTCGCCGGCTGCGCGCTGCGGGCATCGTGCCGGGCGTGCTGTTCGGCAAGACCGCCGGGTCCGTCCCGGTCCAGCTCGATGCCAAGGCCCTCGACGCGCTGTACCGCGAGGCGGGGCGCACGAGCATCGTCCAGGTCTCGGTCGGCGGCGGGCGGCCGACCAGCGCGGTCATCAAGAGCATGCAGCGCCATCCACTGTCGGGGCGGCCGATCCATGTCGACTTCTTCGCGCCGGACCTCACCCACGAGATGACGGTGGAAGTTCCCATCAACTTCTCCGGAGAGGCACCCGCCATCGAGGCAACCGGCGGCAGCCTCTTCACCTCGCTCGACCGGCTGCGCGTCAAGGCGCTGCCGTCCGACCTGCCGCACGAGTTCGCCGTCGATCTCAGCCCGCTGGTCGACCTCGAGTCGGCCATCCACGTGCGTGACATCGCGGTGCCGGCCAACGTGACCGTCCTCAACGATCCCGAGGAGATGGTGGCGCGCGTGATGCCGCCGCGGGTCGAGGAGGAGCCCGAGCCCGTCGTCGCCGAGGGCGAGGAGGGTGTCGAGGGCGAGGAGGGCGCCGAGGGTGCTGCCGCCGAGGGCGGTGCCGAAGGCGGCGAGGCTGCCACCGAGGGCGGTGGCGAGGAAGACGCCTTCTAGATCTTGCCGCTGGCCAGAGGCTAGGCGCGCGCGATCTGCATCGGTATAGTCGCCGTCATCACCCGGCCAGGGCGCGCGCCCTGCACGCCAACCGGGCGCAGATGGGGGTCATCGGCTCCTGAAAGGAGGCCGGACCGAGCGGCGGGCGGATGCCCGCAGTCATCGCGGCGCGTTGCCTCGAATCCCTTCAGTGCTGCCTGGCCCAACCGCGCCGTGAAGTCCTGTCACGCGGAGGAGTGAGGATTCCATGGCAAAGACGCGCGAGGAAGTCATCCAGCAGGACGTCAGCGACCTGCACCGGCTGGGCTACGCGCAGGAGCTGTTCCGCAGCATGGGCGGCTTCAGCAACTTCGCCATCAGCTTCAGCATCATCTCCATCCTGACCGGCGCGGTCATCCTCTATGACTATGGCCTGGCCTGGGCAGGCACGGCTGCCAGCCTGCTGGGCTGGCCGCTGATCACCGTCTTCGTGCTGGCCATCGCGGCCTCGATGTCGGAGATCGCATCTGCCTACCCCACCGCCGGTGGCCTCTACTACTGGGCCAGCCGGATGAAGAACAAGAACTGGGGCTGGTGGACGGCCTGGCTCAACCTGGTCGGCCAGTTCGCGATCGTGGCCGGCATCAACTTCGCCGCGGCCGCCTTCCTGAATGCGACGATCATCACGCCGCTGCTCGCCAACCTCGGCGTCGTCTACGACAACACCTCGGTGATCCTCAGCATCGGCGACACGCCGCTGCTCACCGGCCAGCTGCTCACGATGGGCATCCTGATGGCCGTCCAGCTCTGGATGAACGTGGCCGGCATCAACCTGGTGGCGCTGCTCAACCAGGTCAGCGTGTGGTGGCACATCGTCATCGTGGCCGCGGTGGTGGTCCTGATCTTCGCCACCGGCAAGCCGGACCAGTCGGGGCTGCACCTGTTCGCCATCGAGCCGCTGGACACTGCCGGCAGCTGGGACAACAACCTGGGCTTCGTCCACCTGCAGTACGGCGCGGCCACCACCTACCCCCTGGTGCTCGCCTTCTTCTTCTCGCTGCTGCAGGCCAACTGGACCTACACCGGCTATGACGCCTCGGCGCACGTGGCGGAGGAGACCGTCGGCGCGCGGGTGGCCAGCGCCTGGGGCATCTTCCTGTCGGTGGCGGTCTCGGCCGTGGTCGGCTTCATCTTCCTGTTCGCGCTGACCACGCACCTGCCGAACCTGTCAACCCTCTTCCCGGCGGAGCTGAACGACAGCACCCTGCCGGCGGCGAGCCAGTACTACTTCGGTGGCGGCGTGGCCGTGATCGATATCCTGAAGTACAACCTCGGCAGCCTGGGCGACTTCCTGAGCGCCGGGATCGCGATCGCCATGGCGTTCTGCGGCCTCTCCTCCGTCGCCTCGGCCGGACGGATGCTGTACGCGTTCTCGCGCGACGACGGCCTGCCGGGCTCCGGCTGGCTGAAGAAGGTCTCGCACCGCTACCGCACGCCCATCAACTCGCTGACCGCCATCGTGGTGGTTTCGTGGCTGTTCACCGTCGCCGCCGGCTACGTCGGTGGCGGGACCGCGATCGTGATCGTGACGGCCATCAGCACGATCTTCCTGTACGCCGCGTACGGGGTGGTCATCTACCTGGGCTACGTGACCAGCGACTGGCGTTCCGAGCGCGTCTGGAGCCTCGGCGCGTGGTCGAAGCCAATTGCGCTGATCGCGGTCTTCTGGGTGCTGGTGCTGATGGTGCTCTTCTCGTGGCCGACCTCGGGCAACATCAGCTGGCCATTCATGATCGTCACGGTGGTAGCGCTGCTGATCTACTACTACGCCTGGGCTCGCAACCGCTTCCGCGGCCCGCACCGGATGGGCGGGGAGCAGGAGCTCAGCGAGATCGAGCGCGAGTTCGAACAGGCCGCAGGGGAGCTGGGCGAAGCACCCGCCTGACGGCGGACCCGGCAACCGACATCCCGGGCCGGCCGGTCTCCGGCCGGCCCGTTCGCCACTCGACGGAGGGTTGATCGCAAGATGGCGCACGACGAGCACGGCGGCGCGCATCCGCAGCGTGCCTGGCTGGAGGGCCTGGTCAAGGACGGCAGCATCGACACGCTGGTCGTCGCCCTGACCGACATGCAGGGGCGGCTGATGGGCAAGCGGGTCCAGGGCCAGGCGTTCCTCAACGGCGCCATCGACCATGGCGCGCACTTCTGCACGTACCTGCTCGGCACCGACATGGAGATGAACACGCCGGACGGGTTTGCGCTCATGAACTGGGAGACCGGCTACGGCGACTGGATCGCCGACCCGGTGTGGGACACGCTGCGGATCGTGCCCTGGCTGGAACGCACCGCGATCGTGCTGTCGGACACGGTCGACCACCACGGCGCCGAGATCCCGGTCTCACCGAGGACCATGCTCAAGAAGGTGGTCGACAAGGCCACCGAAATGGGCTTCCGGGCCAAGGCCAGCTCCGAGCTCGAGTACTACCTGCTGACCGATACCTACGAGCAGGCCTGGCGCAAGGGCTACATCGGCCTCGAGCGCTTCGGCTACTACAACGAGGATTACGTCCTCCTGCAGGCCACCAAGGGCGAGCCGATCCACGGCAAGCTGCGCAACCTCATGACCCAGGCCGGCATCCCGGTCGAGTTCAGCAAGGGCGAGGCAGCACCGGGGCAGCACGAGGTCAACATCCACTACGGCGACGTGCTGGAGATGGCCGACCGCACCGTGCTCTTCAAGCACGGCGCCAAGGAGATCGCCTACCTCAACGGCTTCGGCCTCACCTTCATGGCCAAGCCCGATCACTCCTGGACCGGCTCATCGGGCCATCTGCACATCAGCCTCTGGTCGGCGGACGACGACGCGCCGCGGATGTTCGAGGACGGCGGCGAGCCGTACGGGATGAGCCCGACCATGCGCCACTTCCTGGGCGGGATGATGACCTACGCCCGCGAGCTGGCCCCATTCATCGCGCCCAGCGTGAACTCCTACAAGCGCTACGCGGTGGCGTCCTGGGCGCCGGTCAATGTGGTGTGGGGCCGTGACAACCGCACCACCGGCTTCCGGATCGTGGGCGACGGCGCCGGGCTGCACATCGAGAACCGCTTCCCCGGCGGTGACATGAACCCGTACCTGGCCTACGCGGCGGTGCTGGGCGCCGGGCTGCTGGGCATCGAGCGCGAGATCGAGCCACCGGACGAGTTCCGCGGCAACGGCTACGAGGCGACCGGCTGCGACCGGATGCCGCGCGCCCTGCACGAGGCGATCCGCGAGCTGGAGGCGTCAGAGGCGGCGGTCGACATCTTCGGCGCCGATGTCGTGGCCCACTACCTCAACGCGGCGCGCGTCGAGCAGGAGACCTACGACGCGGTGGTCCATCCCTGGGACCGGGAGCGCTACCTGGAGCGCGGCTAGGAGGCGTCCGCCTCGTCGAAGCGGATGACGCCGGTGGCACCGGGTGCAAGGTAGCTCCCCAGGCCCTCGTCCAACGGGGTGAGCCGGCGTGGCATGCGCTCGAGCAGCGGCGCCACGTCCACCGTGGCCGGCTGGTTGATGAAGTCGACCGCGTTCGGCGTCAGCGGCGGGTTTGGCAGCAGCGACAGCGGCACGGCACCCGCCTTGATGAGCGGCGTGGGGCCGGGCAGCAGCGGCCGCTCCAGGCCGGCGACGCGGAGGGCGCGCCTGATGATCTCGCGCAGGGGCAGCGTCTCCGGCCCGCCCAGCTCGAAGACCTGGTTCACGGCCGCCGGATCGACCAGGGCATCGGCCACCAGGGCGGCGACGTCGTCGATGAAGGCCGGAGCCAGCAGCTGTCGCCCGCGGTTCGTCATCGGCACGACCGGCAGCGCCCGGGCGAAGCCCAGGAAGCGGTTGAGCGAGACGTCTCGGGGACCATAGATCCAGGTCGGCCGGACGATGCTGTAGTCGATCCCGCTCGCCTGCACGGCGGCCTCCGCTCGCGCCTTGGCGCGGAACCAGACCTCCGGGGCGTCGGGCGCCGCTCCGGCGCCGGAGACGTAGGCGACGCGGTGGATCCCCGTGCCCGCGGCCGCGGCGAGCAGGTGCTCGGTGCCGGCCGCGTCGATGGCCATGAAGGTGTCGCCGCGGCGTGGGCTCTCCATCGGTGAGTTCGGGATGGCCAGTGCGATGACCAGCGCGTCCAGGTCACGCAGCGGCTCGGCCAGCGACCGCGCGTCGCGCACGTCAACGGTGCGGATCTCCACGTCGTCCGGCAGCGGACCGCGCGCCGCCTCGCCGGTCCGGCTGAGCGCCACCGGTCGATGGCCCCGCTGCCGCAGCTCGGCGGCGATGGCCCCGCCGACGAAGCCGGTGCCACCGGCGACGCCCACGACCATCGGCTCAGCGGTGGTGCCCGCCGGCTCGAAGATCTGGCGAACCGCCCAGGCCCGGTAAGCCCAGATGCGCTCGAGCGCAGTGCGCACCAGCCGGTCGTGGAACGCGTCGCCCAGCCGGCCGAGCGGCAGCTCGTAGGTCACGCGGTCATGGATCTCGGTCCCGCCGGCCGTGGCTGCGAACGAGTGCGTGTGCTCCCAGCGCCGGTACGGCCCGCGCAGCTGGATGTCCTGGAAACGGTGGGGTGGGTCGTACTCGCTGATCAGCGTCCGCCACCGGGCGGGCACGCCCAGGATCGGTCGAATGCGGTGATCGATCCGCAGTCCGGCACGCATCCGCGTGTCGCTGCTGGTCAGCTCGAAGGCCAGCTCGGGAGGCGTGATGCGGCCGAGGTTCTCCGGCCGCGAGAAGAATGCAAAGACCTCGTCGAGCGGACGTGCGACCGAGGTCTCGGCCTGGATGGTGTGCGTGGTCATGGCCTGCTGCCTGCCTTCGGATGCGCCTGGTGCCCCGGCCGCCGCGGCGCCCGGGGCACCCATTGTCAGCCTTCCCGCGACGTCGCCCAATTCGCGACGGTCGGGATCAGGGCCGCGGCCGAGAGGCCGACCAGGGCATAGACGATGGTGGACAGCGGGTTGACCTCGCCGAAATCCGAGCCGGTGACGGCGGCCACCAGGTCGAGCTTGAAGAAGCCGACCAGCAGCCAGTTGAGGCCGCCCACGATGACGAGGACGAGCGCCAGGGTCTTGAGGAACTGCACCGTGATTCTCCTGTGTGGTGTCGAAGGTTTGTTTAGCGTTGATGGCCGCACTCTAGGCGCCCCGTGCAGACTTGTCAAGCGTTTGATGCATGTTACGATGAACAAGCCATGTACACGATTCGCCAGGCCTCGCTGCGCAGCGGCGTCAGCGTGCCCACCATCCGCGCCTGGGAGCGGCGCTACGGCGTCGTCCAGCCGCAGCGCACGGCGGCCGGGTATCGGCTCTACGACGAGCGCGCGATCGAGACGCTGGCGACCATGCGGCGGCTGGTGGCCGACGGCTGGTCGCCATCCGCGGCGGCGGCCGCCTTGCGCGAAGGGGCGGCGCCGGCGGTCAGCGCGGTTGCCCGTGTCACCGGTCTGGGCGGCGACGCGCTGGCGGACCGCTTCATCGCGGCGGCCGTGCGCTACGACGGCCGCGCCCTGGAGGCGGCGTTGGACGAGATGACGGCGCGCGGCTCGTACGAGGCGACCATCGACAGCCTGGTGCTCCCCGCCGCCGTGGCGCTCGGCGACGGCTGGGCCCGCGGCGAGGTGGACGTGGCCGCCGAGCACGCCGCCAGCGCGGCCATCATGCGGCGCCTGTCGGCCGCATTCGAGGCCGCCGGCGTGCCGGGCGGCCGAGCGACGGTCGTGGTCGGCCTGCCGCCGGGGGCGCGCCACGAGCTCGGCGCGCTGGCGTTTGCCGCCGCCCTGCGGCGCCGAGGCCTGGCGGTGGTCTACCTCGGTCCGGACGTGCCCATCGACTCGTGGGTCCATGCGGTCCGCGGCGCTGCCGCGTCGGCAGCCGTCATCGGGGTGGTGCGCGCGGAGGACGCGCCGTCGGCCGCGGAGGTGGCCCAGGCGATCCGGGCAGCGGCGCCGGGCGTGACGGTTGCCGTCGGTGGCCGGGCCGCGGCGACGGTCGACTCCCCGCCCTCGCTGGTGACGCTGCCGGAGGCCGTGGTCGAGGCCGCGGCGGCCATGGAGCGCGCCCTCGCCTAGCCCCTCGCGCTACGCTGCGGCAACGGAGGGGCAGAGGTGCGGGAGACAGCCATGAGACTGCAGGACAAGGTCGCGATCATCACCGGCGCGGGCAGCGGCATGGGACGCGTGGCGGCCCAGCTGTTCGCCGCCGAGGGCGCCCGGGTCGTCGTCGCCGAATTCGACGGCACGGCCGGCAACGAAACGGTCCGCATGGTCACCGAGGCGGGCGGCCAGGCAACGTTCGTCCAGGCCGATGTCTCCCAGGAGGCAGACGCGCGGCGGATGGTGGACGAGGCGGTATCGGCCTACGGGCGCGTGGACGTGCTCTACAACAACGCGGGCATCATGCCGGAGGCCGACCACTCGGTCATCGACACCGACGTGGAGACGTGGGATCGCGTGATGGCGGTCAACCTGCGCGGCGTCTTCCTGGGCTGCAAGCACGCCATCCCGCGCATGGTCGACCAGGGAGCCGGCTCGGTGATCAACATCTCGAGCTTCGTGGCGCTGCTCGGCTGCAGCGTGCCGCAGGATGCCTACACCGCCTCGAAGGGAGCGGTGCTTTCGCTGACGCGGTCGCTGGCCGTCCAGTTCGGCCCGCGCGGCGTGCGCAGCAACGCCATCTGCCCCGGACCGATCGAGACGCCGCTGCTGATGGACTGGCTGGTCAAGGACGAGGAGGCGAAGCGCATCCGCCTGGCGCGCAACCCGACGGGGCGCTTCGGCAAGCCGGAGGAGGTCGTGAACATGGCGATCTACCTGGCCAGCGACGAGGCGCGCTGGACGAATGGTGCCGCCATGGTCGTCGACGGCGGGATCAGCGTGAACTACTTCTGAATGCGACGCTGCGGCGCATCGGTCCTAGAATCGGCGAACCATGACAGCTGAGACCCAGGCCGCGGCCGCCGTCCGCGACGTGCAGATGATCATCGGCGGCGAGCAGGTCGCTGCCGCCGACGGCCAGACCTTCGACGTGGTCAACCCGGCCACCGGGCAGGTGATCGCCCGCGCCCCGCTGGGCGGGCCGGAGGATGTGAACCGCGCGGTTGTGGCCGCAACCCGGGCGTTCGAGGATCCGAAGGGCTGGGCGACCTGGTCGGCCGCCAAGCGCGGCCGGACGCTGGCGAAGTACGCGAGCCTGGTCAAGGCCGCCAACGAGGAGCTGGCCCAGCTCGAGTCGGCGAACGTCGGCAAGCCGATCAAGAGCGCCCGCGGCGAGGCATTCGCCGTCAGCCTGGTCTTCGACTACTACGCCGGCGCGGCCAACAAGCTCTTCGGCGAGACCATCCCCGTCTCGGCGCCGGGCCTCGACTTCACGCTCCGCGAGCCGATCGGCGTGTGCGGGCTGATCGTGCCGTGGAACTTTCCGATCAACATGGCCTCCTGGAAGCTCGGTCCGGCGCTGGCCGCGGGCAACACCACGATCCTGAAGCCGGCCAGCTACACGCCGCTGACCGCGATCCGCCTGGGCGAGCTGGCGCTGGAGGCCGGCATCCCGCCGGGCGTCGTCAACGTCATCACCGGTCCCGGCGGCTCGGCCGGAGCGGCGCTGGCCGCGCACCCCGGGGTCGGCAAGGTGGCATTCACCGGCGAGACGACCACGGGGCAGGAGATCATGCGGCTGGCCGCCAACAACGTGAAGAAGGTCAGCCTGGAGCTGGGCGGGAAGTCGCCGAACATCGTGTTCGCGGACGCTGACCTCGAGCGCTGGGCGGCGGAGGCGCCGTACGCCGTCTTCGACAACGCGGGCCAGGACTGCTGCGCCCGCAGCCGGATCTTCGTCGAGGCCTCGGTCCACGACCGCGCGGTGGAGCTGCTGAACGAGGCCACCGCCAGGGTCAAGCTGGGGGCGCCAGCCGACGAGGAGACCGAGGTCGGCTCCCTGGTCAGCTTCAAGCAACGCGAGCGCGTGCTCGAGTACGTGGCCTCCGGCCGCGACGAGGGCGCGGAGCTGGTGGCGGGCGGCGAGGCCCCGACCGGCGACCCGTTCGACATCGGCGCCTACGTCCAGCCCACCATCTTCGACGGCTGCCGGACCGACATGCGCATCGTGCGCGAGGAGATCTTCGGCCCGGTCGTGACCGTCATCCCGTTCAGCGACGAGGCCGAAGCCGTGCGCCTGGCCAACGACACGCCCTACGGCCTGTCGGGCTCGATCTGGAGCTCGAACCTGGGCCGCGCCCTGCGGGTCGCGAAGGGGATCAAGGCCGGGGTGCTCAGCGTCAACTCCAACGCGTCGGTCCACACCGAGGCCCCGTTCGGCGGCTACAAGATGTCGGGCGTCGGGCGCGAGCTCGGGATGCATGCGCTAGAGCTGTACACCGAGCTCAAGAACGTCTTCGTCGACCTCCGGCCGTAGCCTCTAGGGCCGATCCCCCGCGGCGGCCACGAAGGCCTGCCACAGCCGGCGGAAGGCCGGTGGCGTGAACTCGGGTCGCTCGGGATGGTTCTGGACGCCGATGACCCACCGCTCCGGCGTGCTGGCCTCGACGGCCTCGACCAGCTCTCCGTCCGGCGTCGTGCCACTGACCCGCAGGCCGCGGCCCAGCTGGTCGGGTCGCAGCGCCTGGTGGTGGTAGCTGTTCACCTCGATCACCTCGTCGCCATCGCGACCGAGGCCCAGGACGGCGGCGAGACGCGTCCCGGCGAGCAGGCGGACCGGGTGGGGTCGAGCCTCGGCCGAGGGCCACGTCGGCGAGTCGTGGCCGTCCACGTGCTGGAGCAGAGAGCCGCCGCTGAAGACGTTGATGGCCTGCATTCCGCGGCACACGCCGAGCACCGGCAGGCCGCGCTCCTGGGCCGCCGCCCAGGCGCCGGCCTCCAGCTCGTCGCGGCCGGGCTCCACCTGGGTCAATGGCTGCGGCGCTTCGCCGTACAGGGCCGGGTCCAGGTCGGCCCCGCCGGGGAGCAGCAGGCCGTCCATCACGGCGAACGCCGCGGCGCGCTCCGCCGCGCTGGCCGTGGGGCCGATCAGGACCGGCTCGCCGCCCGCCTGGCGCACTGCATCGGCATAGCGGCTGAACTTCTGCCACGTCGGCAGCTCCATGGCCTCCTGCGCGGGGCCATGGACGGTGATCAGGATCCTGGGGCGCGACGGCATGCGGCGAT
>DASSNX010000056.1:0-23632 GCA_035701185.1 Candidatus Limnocylindria bacterium | reverse complement strand
CGAGAGGTAGACCGGCTTGCCGTCACCATCGGTCCCGATCGGCTCCGTGGTCAAGTCGGTGTCGATTCGGCCGGCCAGCCCGAAGGCGACCACCAGCGGCGGCGAGGCCAGGTAGCTGGCGCGGGCCTGCGGGTGGATGCGGCCCTCGAAGTTCCGGTTGCCGGAGAGGACCGCCACGCCCACCAGGTCGTTGGCGTCGACCGCTTGGGCGATCGGCTCGGCCAGCGGACCGGAGTTGCCGATGCAGGTGGTGCAGCCGTAGCCGACCAGGTCGAAGCCGAGGGTGCGCAGCGGCTCCATCAGCCCGGCGCCTTCCAGGTAGTCGGTCACGGCCCGCGAACCGGGGGCCAGCGACGTCTTGACCCAGGGCGGGGTGCGCAGGCCACGGGCCACGGCGTTCCGCGCCAGCAGGCCGGCGGCGACCATGACGCTGGGGTTGCTCGTGTTCGTGCACGAGGTGATCGCCGCGATCAGCACTGAGCCGGATCGCAACTTGAACCGCTCGCCGTCGACTTCCACGTCCACGGCGCGGTAGTGGGTGTCCCCCGCCGGCACCGCCAGGGCGGCGGCCGGCGACGGCTGGCCCGGCTGCGGACCCTCGTCATCGGTCCGCTGCGTGTAGGACGGCGGATCGGACGCCGGGAAGGACTCCTCCGACGCCTCCTCGACCACGGTCTGCGGCTCGTCGCGCACGTCGGCGGCATGCACCGTCCCATCGGCGTGGGTGTGCAGGCCATTGGTGAAGATCCCCCGGAAATCGTCACGCAGCGCGGTGAGCGGCACGCGGTCCTGGGGACGCCGCGGCCCGGCCACCGAGGGCTCGATCGAGGCCAGATCCAGGCTCAGCGACTCGTTGAAGATCGGCTCGGGCGAGGCATCGGTCCGGAACAGGCCCTGCTCCTTGGCGTAGGCCTCGACCCGCGCGACCACGTCGGCCGGCCGGCCGGTCATGCGCAGGTAGCGCAGCGTCTCGTCGTCGACCGGGAAGAGGGTCGCGGTCGCGCCGAACTCGGGCGACATGTTGCTGATCGTGGCCCGGTCGGCCAGGCCCAGCCGCGACAGGCCCGGCCCGAAGAACTCGACGAACTTGCCGACCACGCCGTGGGCCCGCAGCCTCTCGGTCACGGTCAGCACCAGGTCGGTGGCGGTGGCGCCCGATGGCAGCTCGCCGTCGAGCCGGAAGCCGATGACCGTCGGCAGCGGCTGGTACAGCGGCTGGCCGAGCAGCGCCGCCTCCGCCTCGATCCCGCCCACGCCCCAACCCACAACCCCCAGGCCGTTGACCATGGTCGTGTGCGAGTCCGTCCCGACCAGCGTGTCCGGGAAGGCGACCAGCTGGCCACTCGCATCCGGCCGGGCGCTGACGACGTCGGCCAGGAACTCGAGGTTGACCTGGTGCACGATTCCCGTGCCCGGCGGGACGACGCGGAAGTTGTCGAAGGCCTGCTGCGCCCAGCGCAGCAGTGCGTAGCGCTCGCCGTTGCGCTCGTACTCGCGCTCGACATTGATGAGGAACGCGGCCTCGGTGCCGTACTGGTCGACCTGCACCGAGTGGTCGATCACCAGGTCGGCCGGAACCAGCGGGTTGATGCGGCTCGGGTCGCCGCCCATCTCGGCCACGGCGTCACGCATGGCGGCGAGGTCGACGACACACGGAACGCCGGTGAAGTCCTGGAGGATGACCCGCCCCGGCATGAACGGCAGCTCGTACTCCCCCGGAGCCGATGGATCCCAGCCCGCCAGCGCTCGCACGTCCTCGGCGCCGACCGGGCTGCCGTTGGCCGCGGCGTGGCGCAGCGCGTTCTCGAGCAGGACCTTCACGGTGTATGGCAGTCGCGCCAGGTCGGCGACGCCGGCCGCGTCCAGGCGGTGATAGGCGTACTCGCGGTCGCCGACGCGGAGCACGGCGCGCGACGCGCCGGGATCAATGGATGGTGGACGGCTGGACACCGGATGCGCCTCCTTCTCACTTCCGCGCGGCTCGCGCGGGATGGGATGAGTCGGCGCCGGACGGGTGCGCCCGTCCCGGGTCGAGGAAGGCGTCCATTATACGCTTGCTCGCTCTCACCGGAGGATGACCGTGGACCTCTTCGGGCCGCTGCTGGCCCTCGTGCTGCCCCTGATCGTGCTGCAGGTGGTCCTGCTCGTTGCCGCGCTGATCGACCTGACCAAGCCCGACCGCCGGGTCCGGGGCGACAACAAGCTGATCTGGGCGCTGATCATCATCTTCGTGAGCCTGTTCGGGCCGCTGCTCTACTTCCTGGTCGGCCGCGAGGAGTCATGACGGCGAATTCGCCGGACACGGCGGCGGCCATCGCCTGCCGCGGGCTGACGAAGCGCTACGGGACGATCACCGCGCTCGACGGACTGGACCTCGACGTGCCGGCAGGCAGCGTCTTTGGCTTCCTGGGACCGAACGGCGCCGGCAAGACGACCACGCTGCGCATCCTCACCTCGCTGGCCCAGGCCTCGGCAGGAAGCGCCACGGTCGGCGGCGTGGCCGTCGGCCAGGGGGAGCCGAACCGCGCCGGCAAGATCGGCTACCTGGACCAGGACCCGCGCTTCTACGGCTGGATGCGCGGGCGCGAGCTGCTCGCCATGGTCGGCCGGCTGTACGCGATGGATGGCCCGGAGCTCCGCTCGCGCATCGGCGAGGTGCTGGAGCAGGTGGGGCTGGCGGATGCAGCCGACCGCCGCATCGGTGGCTACTCGGGCGGCATGCGGCAACGCCTGGGACTGGCGCAGGCGATCCTCAATCGGCCGCCGGTGCTCCTCCTGGACGAGCCGGTCAGCGCGCTCGATCCGGAGGGGCGGCGCGACATGCTGACCACCATTCGCTCGTTGGGCCGGACCTCCACCGTCCTGTTCTCGACGCACATCCTCAACGACGTGGAGCGGGTCTGCGACCGGGTCGCGATCCTGGACCACGGCCGCCTCGTGACGGAGGCGCCAGTCGACGAGCTGCTGGAGCGGTACGCCGCCGACGTCTATCTCGTCGAGCCGGAGCCCGCCACGCCGGAGACGCTCGACCACGTGGCGGCGGCGCTGGGCGCGGTCGAGGGCGTGGTTGCCACCGAGATCCGGCATGCCATGGTGCGCGTGTCGGTCACCGATGCCGTGGCCGCCAATCGGCCGCTGCTGGCCGCGCTGGCGGGGCTGGACATGCTGATCGCCTCCTTCGAACGGCAGCGGCCGACCCTGGAGGACGTCTTCCTGCGACTGGTCGGGCGGGATCGCGAGGAGGCGGCGTGACCGGGCTGGGCGTGCTGCTGGGCAAGGAGCTGCTTGAGCAGTGGCGCACGCGCCGACTCCCCGTGGTGGCGGTGGTGTTCCTGGCGTTCGGCATCGCCTCGCCGGTGCTGGCCCGCTACCTGCCCGAGATCGTCAAGTCGCTCGGCGGCACCGGCTTCGAGATCCAGTTCCCCGAGCCGACCGCCAGGGACGCCGTCGACCAGTTCCTGAAGAACATCGGCCAGGCAGGCGTGCTGACCGCCATCCTGCTGGCCATGGGCAGTGTCGCCAACGAGAAGGAGCGTGGCACGGCGGCCCTGGTGCTGAGCAAGCCCGCCAGTCGAGCCGCCTTCCTGGTGGCCAAGGTGCTGGCGATCGGGGCGACATTGCTGGTCAGCGTCGCCCTCGCGTCGGCGGCGGCGTACCTCTACACGGCCATCCTCTTCGCGGCGCCGGGTGCCGTGGGCTGGCTGGCGATGACCCTGCTGCTGCTCCTTTCCCTGCTGGGCTATACGGCGCTGACATTCCTTGGCAGCACCCTGACCCGCTCCTCGCTGGCTGCGGCCGCCATCGGCGTCGGCGGGCTGGTGGGGCTGGCCGTCGTCTCGGCGCTGCCGAACGTCGCGCGCTATACGCCGGGCGGCCTCTCGAGCCCGGGCGCGGCACTGGCCAATGGCGTTGACGCCGGTGACGTGCTCGGGCCGGTGCTGGCCAACATCGGATTGGTCGTCGTCCTGGTCGGCGCCGCATGGCTGTCCTTCCGACGCCAGGAGCTGTAGCCGAGGCTAGGGGTCGGTGCGCAGCCGCGAGTACGTGACCAGGTCGTGCCGGGCGCCGGCCCGGAACTGGGCGCCGCGCTGGATGCCCTCGCGCACGAAGCCCGCCTTCTCCAGCGCCCGCTGCTCAGAGCGGTTCTCCACGTCGGTCGAGGCCTCGACTCGATCGAGCGGGTAGGCGGCGAACAGGAACTCGGCCAGCTGCCGCTGGGCATCGGCGCCGAAGCCGTGGCCGCGGTGCTCCGGCCGCAGCTCGATCCCGATGTTCCAGGCGTCGGACTCCGGGTTCGGCCCGTAGCTGACCCGGTGCCAGCCCACCGTGCCGATCATCTCGAGCGTGTCCGCCCGCTCCACCACCAGCATCCCGTTGCGCTCGTTACGCAGGGGACCAGCGGCAATGGCCTTGCGCGGCAGTGGCGAAGCCTCTTCACCGAAATCGTTGAACTCGGAGGGCTCATCCCGGTTCCACGCGTCGAGCAGGTCAGCATCGACCAGGGTTAGGTCACGCAGCCGGATGCGCGGCTCGGCCGCCATCAGCGACGGGCGATCAGCGTTTCGGCCAGCGCCGCCGGTCGAGACAGGAATGGCGAGTGACCACCGGGCAGCTCGGCTGGCGTGACCCCCAGCTCCGCGGGCAGCGTCCGCCGCGCCCAGCCGATATCCACCAGCCGGTCGTCCTGGCAGACGATCGCCCGCCGTTCGACGTCAGGCCAGGCGGCCAGCGGGTTCGGCTCTTCCCAGTAGCGCCAGTACTGGCGCCGCAGCCGCGAAGCGGCCCAGCGGGCGGTTTCCGGGTCACAGTCCTGGTAGAAGGCCGCGATGGCGGCGTCGGCAGCGGTCCAGGCCGATGATTCGTCGTCGTAGAAGGTCCGGCCGGCGCCGAGGTCCCACGACGAGACGTCGGCGTCCAGGGCGGCCTGGTCGGCCAGGCTGCTGCCCGGGCGGCGCAGGACGGGACACAGGAAGACGAGCTGGCTGACCGGTCGCGCGGCCGCCACCAGCGGGATGACGGTCGCTCCCAGCGAGTGGCCGACCAGCACCACCTCGCCGGCGGGCAGCTCCTGCTCCACGACGGTGGCGTACTCCGCCAGGCCCGCGGCGGCGTCATCGACCGGCAGGTCCACCGCCAGCGCCGCATGCCCGCGTTGCTCGAGCTCGGGCACCAGCCGCTCCCAGCACCACGCGCCGTGCCAGGCGCCATGGACGAGGACGAAGGTCGTCATGCGGGGAACGCTAGCGCGCAGTGGTGAGTGCCGTCAGCGCCCGCACCGCGACGTCCACCGGGTCGCGGCCGGCGGCGACCGGGATGCGCACCTGGTTCGAGGCCAGCGTCGGTCGGAACCCGGCCGTGGACAGCGCTACCGACACCGCGTGGCGGTCGTAGCGCGGCCATTTCAGCGTCACGCCGCGGCTCTCGGCGCGCACCTCGGGGACGTGGGCGGCCTCGGCGGCCAGCCGCACGGCCACGGCGCGGAAGAGGCCCTCCACCGGCTCCGGGATCGGCCCGAAGCGGTCGCGCAGCTCGCCGCGGAGCTGCTCCGCGTCGCCATCGGAGCGGATGGCGGCAAAGCGCCGGTACATCTCGAGCTTGGCCCCGGAATCACCAATGTACGCATCGGGCAGGTAGGCGGAGCCCGGCAGGTCCAGGCGCACCGCCGCCGGCTCGACACCGACCACCCGACCCCGCCGCACGTCGACCGCCTCGGCCAGCATCCGCGTGTACAGCTCGAAGCCCACGGCCTCCATGAAGCCGTGCTGCTCAGCGCCCAGGATGTTGCCCGCGCCGCGGATCTCCAGGTCGGACAATGCGATCTGATAGCCCGCCCCCAGGTCGGAGGCGCTGAAGATGGCGTGCAGCCGCTTGCGCGCGACCGGGGACAGCGGCAGGCCGCGCCGGTGAAGCAGATAGGCGTAGGCCCGGCGATCCGATCGGCCCACCCGGCCGCGCAGCTGGTAGAGCTGGGCGAGCCCGAAGGTGTCGGCGCGGCTGATGACGATCGTGTTCGCGTTCGGGATGTCGAGGCCGGACTCGATGATGGTGGTGCACACCAGCACATCGAAGCGCCCAGCGTCGAAATCGAGCATCACGCGCTCGAGCATGCCCTCCGCCATCTGGCCATGGCCGATGGCCACCTTCGCCCGCGGCACCAGCCGCCGCACCCGTTCGGCTGCCGTCTCGATGGTGTCGACCCGGTTGTGGACGAAGAACACCTGGCCGCCGCGATCGAGCTCGCGGTTGATGGCGTCGCGCACCAGGCCGTCGTCGTCCTCGGCGATGCGCGTCTGGATCGGCAGGCGCGCCTCGGGCGGCGTTTCGATCACGGAGAGGTCGCGGATGCCCACCAGGGAGAGGTGCAGCGTGCGGGGAATGGGTGTGGCCGAGAGGGTCAGCACGTCGACCTCGCGGCGCATGGCCTTGATGCGTTCCTTGTGGCCGACCCCGAAGCGCTGCTCCTCGTCGACGACCAGCAGCCCCAGGTCGGCGAAGGCGATGTCCTTCGAGAGGATCCGATGCGTCCCGATCAGCACGTCCACGCTGCCGTCGGCGACGCCGGCCACGATCCGTTCCTGCTCCCGCTTCGGCACGAAGCGGCTGAGCATCTCGACCCTGACCGGGAAGGGCGCCAGGCGCCGCTGGAAGGTGCCCAGGTGCTGCTGCGCCAGCACCGTGGTCGGCACCAGGACTGCCACCTGCTTGCCGTCCTGCACGGCCTTGAAGGCGGCCCGCAGCGCGACCTCGGTCTTGCCGTAGCCAACGTCGCCGCACACCAGCCGATCCATCGGCCGGCGACGCAGCATGTCGCCCTTGACCTCCTCGATCGTGCGCAGCTGGTCGGGCGTCTCCGAGTACGGAAACGCCTCTTCCAGCTCACGCTGCCAGACCGTGTCCGGGGAGAAGCTGAAGCCCGGGGCCGCCTCGCGGGCGGCGTAGATCTCCAGCAGGTCGTCCGCCAGCTCGGCCACCGCGCGGCGCACCCGGCGCTTGGTCCGCTCCCAGTCAGTGCCGCCCAGCTTGCTGAGCGAGGGACCGGCGCCGCCGGAGTAGCGCGTGATGCGGCCGATCTGATCGGCCGGCAGGAAGATCTTGTCGTCCCCGGCGAAGTCGAGCTGGAGGTACTCCTTGACGTCGCCGCCGTACTCGCGCTGGGTCATGCCCGCGTAGCGGGCGATGCCGTGATCGACGTGCACGACCAGGTCGCTCGGCTCCAGCTTGCCGATCAGGTCGCGGGTCACGACCCGCTTGCTCGGGGTCAGCCGGCGCACGCGCGTCGCCCCGAACAGCTCGCGGTCGGTCAGGACCAGCAGGCCGCTGGGCCGATGCGCCAGCCCGGCGCTCAGCGACCCATGCACCAGGCCAACGGCACCGCGCGGCGGCGGCGCGCTGAGCTCCGCGACGGCTGCCGCCGAGATGCCCGCCTCGTCCAGCAGCTCACTGACCCGGCTGGCCTGGTCGGTGGACAGGATCGTGCGCGCATCCGCGGCGAGCTCGCCGATCCAGTCCCCCAGCCGCTCGATGCGACCCGGCAGCATCGGCGCACTGGTGTAACCGGCGTCCTTTCCGAGCTGCTCGTCCAGGGACTCGGCCGCCGTTCCGCGCAGCGCGGTGAGTGTCGCGGCGGCGTCGAATGGCAGCGGCCAATCGGGGGGCAGCTCGCCGGCTTCGGCCAGCCCCGCGCGGCGCTCGGTGGCCTGCGAGTCGAGCTCGCCGCCAATCGCCGCCAGCTCGTCCGGATCGGTGAGGACCAGGTGCGCTTCCGCCGGCAGGTGGCCTGCGGCAGGGCCGGCGGTCAGCAGCGCGGCCCAGGTTTCGGCCGCCTCGCCCAGGTCGCCCTGCTCGAGGCGAGACAGGTCTGCACGCAACGCCTCCGACAGGTCGGGCGGTGCAGCTTCGTTGATGGTTTCCCAGCCGCCCGCCGGCAGGAACTCGCTGGCCGGCAGCAGCGTGACCGCCTCCAGGCGACGGCGTGAGCCCTGCGTGACCGGGTCGAAGGCGCGGATCGATTCCACCTCGTCGCCGAACAAGTCGATCCGCACCGGCTCGCCGGTCCCCGGCGGCCAGACATCCACGATCCCGCCGCGCGAGGCAAACTCGCCGACGCCGCTGACCTCCACCGCTGCCTCGTAGCCGCCGGCCACCAGCGCGGTGAGCAGCGCGTGCTGCGCGATCCGCGAGCCGACCGTGACCGTGACCGTTCGCTCGGCCAGCTGAGCCGGGGCCAGGGTGCGCTGCACGAGCGCGAGCAGGGGCGTGACGAGCACGGCGTGCCGCGGGCCCGACGCCAGCCACGACAGGACGCGCAGACGCTCGGCGGACTCGTCGTGCTCCGGCAGCGCCCGCTCGAGCGGCATGGCCGCGCGCTCCGGCAGCACGCCCGCGCTGCCGTGCGGCAGCCACGCGGCCAGGTCATCCGCCAGGCGGTGTGCCTCGTCGTCGGTGCGGACCACCACGACCAGCGGCTGCCGCGCCGGCAGCTGGCTGCGCCGCGCGGCGAGATGGGCGGCGCGGGCGGCAGCGGGGACACGCAGCGCGCCGGGGGCCGGCAGCTGGCTGACGACCTCCTCGGTCAGCGCGGCGATGCGCCGATCGGCGCCGCCACGGGTCGGCGCCGGGTTGCGGGCCGCGGGACGGGTGGCGGTGGTCACGCGATCGGCTCCGCCAGATCGAGGCCGTTGTAGCGGTTCATGGCCGCCTCGATCCCCTCGCGCAGCCACAGCTCGACCGCATCGGCCGCGGTGGCGATAACCTCGGTCGCCAGCTCGCGCTCGTTCGGTCGGAAGGTCGACAGGACGTGGTTGACCGTCTCGCGCGTCGATCCCGAGCGGCCGATGCCCACGCGCAGGCGATTGAACTCGTTGCTGCCGAAGGTGGCGATGATGTCGCGCAGCCCGTTGTGGCCGCCGGCCGAGCCCTCGCGCCGCAGCCGCAGCCGGCCGAGCGGCAAATCCACGTCGTCGGTGACCACCAGCAGGTCGTCCGCGAGCTCGGCGTTCGTCTGGCGCAGGGCCGCCTTCACCGGGGCGCCCGATCGGTTCATGTAGCGCATCGGCTTCACCAGCAACACGCGCTGGGCCGGGTCCTCCAGCTGCACCTCGAGCTGGGCAGCGCCGTCCCGGACCCGACCCTGTCCGGTCAGGCCCCAACGGTCGGCGAGCAGGTCGACCACGCGGAATCCAACGTTGTGGCGCGTCAGCCGGTAGCGCTCGCCGGGGTTGCCGAGCCCGGTGACGACTTTCACCGGCTCGATGGTAGACAATCGGCGCCGTCATGCTCGCCCGCGCCCGTCCGGACCTGCTCATCATCGGCGGCGGGATCATCGGCTGCTCCGCCGCGGCCTTCGCCGCCGAGCGCGGTGCCAGCGTGATCGTGCTCGAGGCCGAGGAGATCGGGGCCGGCGCCTCGGGGCGCAACTCCGGCGCCGTGCAGCACCCATTCGACCGCGTCCTGGCCGAGCTGCATCACGCCACCCGACGCATCTACGACGAGCTGTCGGCGGCCGATCCGGCTGCCTTCGACTTCCCGCGCGCGCCGGTTGGCCTCTTCCTGCTGACCGACGACCTCGACGCCGCCCGCGCGCGCGTCGCCGAGCTCGAGGCCGAGCACCCCGAGCTGCAGCCGACGGTGCTCGACGAGGACGAGCTCCGCCGCCTGGAGCCGATGGTCGCCGGCGGTTGGTCCGCCATCCGCCTGGACACCGGGTTCCCGATCCCGCCCGAAGCCGCGACGCGCACCTTCGCCGCGCGGGCGCGCCGCGCCGGCACCGAGCTCCGACTCGACAGCCGGGTGGCGGCGCTG
Source organism: Candidatus Limnocylindria bacterium (assembly GCA_035701185.1). Lineage (GTDB taxonomy): Bacteria > Chloroflexota > Limnocylindria > QHBO01 > QHBO01 > DASSCW01. The sequence continues at coordinate 13,831 of DASSNX010000056.1, read as the reverse complement.
GGCAACGGGGCCAGCGTGACGCTGGACGACGGGAGCAGCCTGGAGGCCGGTGCCGTGCTGGTCGCGGCGGGGCCGTGGTCGAGCGAGCTGCTGGCCGCGAGCCGCGGACCCGCCGCCATCCGGCCGACCTATGGCGTGACGCTCCAGATCGACCTGGTGGACGGGCCGCGCGGCGTGCTGGAAGAGGGAGCGGTGCATACCGTCAACCGCCAGGTGCAGGGCGAGGACGCGGGCGTGGTCACCTTCTCGCTGGTCAACGTGCGCGGCACCAGCACCATCGGCTCGACCTTCCTCTCGGCCAAGCCCGACCCAGCAGCGATGGCCCCGCGCCTGCTCGAGAACGCGGCGCGCTTCGTGCCCGCCGTGGCCGGCAGCCGGATCGTTCAGTCACGCGTCTGCGCGCGGCCGCAGTCACTCGATGGCCGCCCGTTCATCGGCCCGCTGTCTGGCCGCCGCGATACGTACGTGGCAGCCGGCCACGGTCCGTGGGGCATGAGCACCGGGCCCGCGTCGGCCGCCCTGGTGGTCGACGCCATCCTCGACGGCGCCGCCGTGCCAGCCGCGCTGAGGGCCGATCGGGCAATCTGACGGCCGCCGTTGTGCACTATGCACAATACCTGGGCCCGCCGCGCCGTGGAATGGCCGCCGCGGGGACGGATCGGCTCCATAGGCTGCGGGCAACACCGCCGCGGGAGGAGCCGCACCGATGGGGACGATCGACTCCGGGGACACTGCCTGGCTCCTGGTCTCCACGGCCCTGGTCATGCTCATGACGCCTGGCCTGGCGCTCTTCTACGGGGGCCTCGTCCGGCGCAAGAACGTGCTCAGCACGATCATGCACAGCTTCTTCATCCTGGCCCTGGTCAGCGTCACGTGGGTCCTGTGGGGATACTCGCTGGCGTTTGGTCCCGATGCGGGGCTGGGAATCATCGGGCGGCTCGACATGCTCGGGCTGGAGGGAGTCGGGCCCGAGCCGTCAACAACGTATGCGCCGACGGTCCCCCACCTGGCCTTCATGGCCTTCCAGATGATGTTCGCGGTCATCACCCCCGCCCTGATCACCGGTGCCATTGCTGAGCGCAAGCGGTTCAAGGCCTTTGTCCTCTTCTCGGTCGCCTGGTCAACGGTGGTCTACGCGCCGATCGCGCACTGGGTCTGGTCGCCGGGCGGCTGGCTGAGCCATCTCGGCATCCTCGACTTTGCCGGCGGAACGGTGGTGCACCTCGCCAGTGGCGTTGCTGCGCTCGTCGCGGCGCTGATGGTGGGGCGGCGGACGGGCCTGGTCGAGCCGGCCACCGAGCCGCACGACGTGCCGATGACCGTCCTGGGCGCCGGCCTGCTGTGGTTCGGCTGGTTCGGCTTCAACGCCGGCTCGGCACTGGGCGCTAATGGCGTCGCGGCCGTCGCCCTGGTCACGACCAACACGGCTGCCGCCATGGCGGCGCTGACCTGGGTCACGCTGAGCTGGCTGCACCGCGGCTCACCATCGGTGATCGGCGCGGCGGTCGGGGCCGTCGCCGGCCTGGTGGCCATCACCCCGGCCGCCGGGTTCGTCACGCCGGCCGGTGCGATCCTCATCGGCTTCGGGGTGGGGATCGTCTGCTATGGCGCCTCACTCCTGAGGCTGCGCTCGCGGATCGACGACGCACTCGATGTCTTCGCCGTCCACGGCGTGGGCGGAGCGTTCGGAGCGCTGGCCACGGGCGTGCTCGCCACGGTGGCGGTCAATCCCGCGGGACATGATGGTTTGCTGCGGGGGAACCCCGGCCAGCTTGGCATCCAGCTGCTCGGCATCGGGGCGGTGGGGGCGTACTCCGCTGCCGCCACCGCGGCCATCCTGCTGGTCGTGAACCTGGTGGTTCGCATCCGGGTTCCGCGCGAAGCGGAGGAAGCCGGGCTGGACCTCGCGCAGCACGGCGAGATCGCGTATCAACCCTAGGCAGCCCCGAGGAGGTACGAGATGACCATCGCCGCGCTGCTGGCATTCGGAGCGCTCGTGGCCGCCTGGCTGGCAGCACCGGCCGACCGCCGCCGTCGTGTCCGGCAGTCCTCGCCGGCCATGCCGGATCTCGCCACCGAGGCGCAGCCGGCCTGAGGACTGGCACCTGCGCCCGGGAGGGGGCGCAGAACCATGGAGCCGAGGCCGGCGTATCCTCGCCCATGGTGGACGCCACCCCGCACGAGCTCGATCCGCCGGCCCTCGCGCGCCGGTATGGCCGTGAGCTCGCTGCGGCCGCGCACGAAGCCCTGGAGAGCCGTGAGGCAGCGGAGGCGGCGGCCGCGGCGGGCATCGCCGACGTCCTGCGTGCGCGCAACGCCACCTCCCTGCCCGAGACGCCCGCCACCCGCGAAGCGCTGACGTCTGCGACGCTCCGGCGAGCGGCTGCCGCTCGCCGGCAGTGGCGCCAGGTGGACCCGTCGCCGGATCAGGAGGCCGCCGCCGCGCTGTCGTTCACCGTCAGCGCCGAGGCCGTCGCGGCCGCCCTGGCCGCACCGCCAGTCCCCGCCCGCCGGCGAAACCGTGTTGCCTGGCTGGTGGGCGCGGCCGCGCTGCTGCTTGCCGTCGCAGGAATCGGCTTCTGGGCCCTCCCGGCGGATGACCGTCCGGTCAGCGCGCGCGTGCCGTCGCCGCGACCCACGCTGCCGGCTATCGCCGTCAGCGCCGCGCGAGGGCCGATGACCCTGGCCGGCTGCCGGATCGAGCCGTCGAGCACGCCGGTGGCCTATCGCGGCTGGCTGACGCTCGGCGACCTGACGGGCAACGCCGGGGCGGCCGCTGCCAGGCCGCTGTTCGCGCTGGTGACCGCCGGGGAGGCCGAATGGCTGGGCTGGCACAGCGACGGCTCCCAGGCGATGTACCCGCGCCCCGTCGGCCGCGTGGCCTGCGCCATGGACCCGTTCAGCGGCGAGACGCGGGTCTATGCCGTGGCCGGCGACTGGCTGCCGCCCACCCTGCCCGACGCCTGCCCACCCGGCGAGATCTACAAGTTCGGCGACCTGCGGGAGATCGGCGGGCCGCGCCTCTTCGCGACCCTGCCCACCGGCACCGACAGTTGGCGGGCCCACGACCCGGAGCTGCGGCTCTTCCTGCGCCTGGCCGCGCCGCCGGCGGCCGACGTCACCGTGACTGCGACGGCCCGTCTGCTGGACGCCGATGCCTCCCTGCCGCTGAGCGTGCAGCGCGTGCTCGCCTCACCGCCCACCACGCCGGTGCGCGACCTGTACCTGACACTCGTGGGCGTGAACCTGCCGCGGGAAGGCTGTTGGGTCGTCAGCGTCGCCCTCGACGGGAACTCGGCCGGGTCGGTGCTGGTCCCGGTGTCCGCGCCGGCGCGGCCGGTGCTGTTCGGGCCCTAGCTGCCGGTGGTGACCGCGTGCCCGGCGCGGTCGAACAGCGAGCCCGGCTTCCAGGCCACGTCGCGATGCCGCCGGTGCAAGGTAGCGAGCACCTCGTGCTCCACGCGGCGCATCCGCTCCTCCTCGTCCATGTCGGCGTGGTCGTGGCCGAGCAGGTGCAGCGTCCCGTGGATGGCGAGCAGGACGATCTCCTCGGCGACGCTCCAGTCCCCGGCGCTCGCCTGTCGCACCGCCTGGTCGACGTCGATCACCACGTCCCCCAGCAGGGTGGCACCCGGTGGGGAGACGCCGTCGTCATCGGCCAGGCGGGAGTGGCGGCCGTCGACGTGCCACTCGTGGAGGGGAAAGGCGAGCACGTCGGTGGGGCTGCGCTCGCCCATGTGGTCGAAGTTGAGCCGCTCCATCTCGCCGTCGCCGCAGAGGGTCAGCTCGACCTCGCAGCTGCCATGTCCAAGGGAGGCGGACACGGTCTCGCCCACGGCGGTCTCCAGGAGCTCGGTGAGCTGGTCGATGGTCATCGGCTCGATCGCCATGGCCAGCTGGTCCCGCCCGACGTGGTCGTGGAACGTGACCTCGCAGCCCATGCGCGCATGCTAGGCGGTCGGCGAGCCCCGCTCAAGGCCGAAGCTCAGGCCCGTTCGCGGCGCGGCGGCTCCAGCGGCACGACGTTGTCGGGGTACTTGATGCGGCTGTGGTACATGCCCAGCAGCTGCTGGACGAAGGCGTCCTTGATCTGGCTGATGTTCTTGAGCGTCAGCTCCGCGTCGTCCAGCTGCCCGTCCTCGACCCGCGCGTCGACGATGCGGTCGACCATCGCCCGGATGCTCGCCTCGTCCTTGTCGTCCAGCGACCGGACCGATGCCTCCACCCCGTCAGACAGCATCAGGATCGCCGCCTCGCGGCTCTGTGGCTTGGGGCCCGGGTAGCGGTACAGGTCCTTCGGCACCAGCTCCTCGTTGCCTCCCACCTCCTGCAGCGCCTTGCCGTAGAAGTAGCTCATCACGCTGGTGCCGTGGTGCTGCGGGATGAAGCCGATGATCTGCACCGGCAGCCCGTACTCGTAGCCCAGGTCGATCCCGTCGCGGATGTGGCTGCTGATGATCCGGGCGCTGACCTCGGCCGAGAGGTCGTCGTGAATGTTGCGCTCCCCGGCCTGGTTCTCGATGAAGGCCAGCGGGTTCTTCATCTTGCCGATGTCGTGGTAGTAGGCCGCGACGCGCGCGAGCAGCGGATCGGCGCCGATGGTCTCGGCCGCCCGTTCGGCCAGGTTACCGACCATCACGCTGTGGTGGTAGGTGCCCGGCGTTTCGAGGAGCAGGCGACGCAGCAGCCGGGACGAGGGATTGGCCAGCTCCAGCAGCTGGAACACGGTCATGATCCCGAACAGGTTGCCGATGACCGCGAACGAGCCGACCGCCAGAACCACCGCCAGCGCCGCGTTGACCGAGCCTGCCGCGATGCCCTGCAGCACGCTGGTGACGTCACGCTGCTGGAGCAGGTTGAAGGCAAGCAGCACGCCGATGTTCGTCACGGCCAGGACCAGGCCGCCACGAACGAAGGCATTCAGCCGCTCCGCCCGCACGATGACGGTCAGCGCCGCCAGGCCACCGGCCAGGGTGTACAAGGCCGGCCACAGCGTGCTGGAGTTCATCACGCCGGCAAGCACTGCCAGCGCCACGGCCATGGCCGCCCCGGCGGCGCCCTCCAGCAGGATGCCTGTCAGCAGGACCGTCGCCGCCGTCGGCACGACGTAGGTCCACAGCGTCCGGTCGGCCGATATCCGGATCGCAACGGCGGTGCCCAGCAGGGCCAGGCCGAACAGCAGCAGCGAGCGGTTGCGGAACCAGATCGCCGGCTCGAAGCGCCACAGGACGCCGACCAGCAGGGCGGACAGCAGCACCGCCACCAGCGCGTTGCCCCCAACGGTGCTGGCCTGGAGGCGGGGCGCGCTCAGGCCCAGGGCGTCCAGCTCCTCGAGGTGCAGATCGGTGATGACCTCGCCACGACGCAGGATGGTCTGGTCCTTCTCCAGGCTGACCCGCACGTCCGGCACAGCATCCATCGCCGCCTGCCGGGCGGCGACCGTCTGGCTCTCCGACGGCTGGTAGTTCGGCAGCACATAGTCCTCGGTGATGTCACCGGCCAGCTCGCGATCGGGCCCGCTGAGCTCGTTGGTGATGTTGGTGCGGACCTGCTCGCGCGCCTCGGTCACCTTGTCCGAGTCGATCCGGGTGCCCTGCACCGCCTCCAGCACGGTGGCGCCGGCATCGGCGACCTTCTGCCACGTCCCGAGCGGCATGTTCGCCAGGCGCTGGCGCTGCGCGTCCGTCAGCGTTTGGGCGACCCGGGTGAGGTCGCTGATCACGTCGGCATCCGAGAGGTGCTCGCTGTCGCGCCGCTGGAGGGTGCGGGTGATGCCGTCCACGAAGGCGCCGTAGGCCGTCAGCTGCTGGTCGCTGATGTCGGCGCTCGGCGCGATCGGCACGTAGACCGTCTCGACGGCATCGGCGGCTTCCTGCCGGGCCGTCCGCGTCTTTGAGTCGGAGATGAAGGTCTGGCTGGCCGGCGCGATGATGTCGGCCTGGGCCACGTCGCCGACCTTGTACGCCAGCGCCCCGCCACCGACCTGCAGGGTCATGATCGCCCACAGCAGGCCGGCCAGCAGCCCGCCGACGATCAGCGCGCGAGCCCATGGGCCGCGGCCACCGCCGCCCTCGGTCTCGGCCAGGGTGCGTGGAATGAACATCGGCTCAGCCGCCGAGCCTGGCTCGCACCAGCTCGGCCACCGCCTTGCCGTCGGCGCGGCCCTTGGTCTGCGGAGTGACCCTGCCCATCACGCGGCCCATCTCCGCCGGCGACGATGCGCCGGTCTCGGCGATGGCCGCATCCACGATCGCGGCCAGCTCGTCGGCGGAGAGCTGCTGGGGCAGGAACTCGGCGATGATCGCCGACTCCTCTTCCTCGACCTGCACCATGGCGTCGCGGCCCGCCGCCTTGAAGTGCTCGATCGACTCGCGGCGCAGCTTCATCTGCTTCGACAGGACGTCCACCACGTCCTCGTCGGTCAAGTCGCGGCCGAGCTCGATGCGGCGGTTCTGAAAGGCGGCCATGGCCATGCGCAGCGTGCCGACCCGACGGATGTCGCGGGCGAGCATGGCCTCACGCATGGCGGACTCGATCCGCTGCTGCAGGGTCATCGGCTGGGGGTGGCGGGCGTCATGGGCCTCATCATCGGCTCAGTCAAGAACCGTCCGACCGGGGCCCGCCGAGGGAGTGCGTCTGGCGACTATGCGCGGGTAGCCTTGCGCTTCTTGGCTTCCTTGCGCTTCCGCTTCACGCTGGGCTTCTCGTAGTGCTCGCGGCGCCGTGCCTCAGCCAGGATCCCGGATTGCTGGATCTTCTTGTTGAAGCGGCGCAGCGCGCTCTCGAACGTTTCGTTCTCGCCCACGCGGACCTCTGCCAAACGTCTCGCCTCCCTTCTGCCGGTGAATTCGCGCCGTGGGGATGGACCGATGCGATCACGCTGGTCCGGCGCGCAAGCCCGCGGAGTCTATCAGCGGGGGTGCAGAGGGTCAACGCAGCCATCACCCGGGCGGCCAAGCCATGGTCCGGCCGGCCAGCAGGTGGAAATGGAGATGGAAGACGCTCTGCCCGGCGTCGGCCCCGACGTTGGTGACGATCCGGTAGCTGCTGACACCAGCCTCCTCGGCGACCTGCCGCAGGGCGGCGAACAGCGCCGCCAGCAGCTCGCCGTCGTTCGGAGTCAGCTCCGCCGCGGACGGGATATGACGGCGCGAGATGGCCAGCAGGTGCGTCGGTGCGCGCGGGCTGATGTCGCGGAAGACCACCACCGCGTCGTCGCTGTGGACGATGTCCGATGGGATCTCGCCGGCGGCGATGCGGCAGAAGAGGCAGTCCGGCTCGTAATCGGCCATGGCGGGAGCCTAGGCGAAGTCGCCGGTGCGCGACAACACGACGGCGGCGGCGGCCACCGCGACCGTCTCCGAGCGCAGGATCCGCGGCCCCAGGCCGGCGATCTGCGCACCCGCTCGCTCGGCGGCGGCCACCTCGTCCGGCGTGAAGCCTCCCTCGGGACCGATGACCACGCTCGCCGGCGGCTCCAGTGCGGACAGCCCCTGCCCGGGGTGTCGTTCGTACAGCAGGACCGATGTCGCCGCCAGCGCCTCCGCCAGCGGCACCGGCGCGAACACCGGCGGCACGATGCCGCGCTCCGACTGCTCGGCGGCTTCGCGTGCCACGGCCTCCAGCCGCTGCATCCTCCGCGGGGAGAGGTCACGCGCCACGCAGCGCTCGGTGACGATCAGCCGGAACTCGGCGATCCCGATCTCGGTGCCATGGCGGATCACCGGCTCCAGGTGATCCCCGCGCAGCAGCGCCTGCCACACGGTGAGCCGATGCCGCGGCTCCCCGCCGGCCGGCCCCCGCGACTCGACCACGCATTCGCCATGACGCAGCCGCACGGTGGCCGCCTCCCCGCGCCCGTTCAGGAGGACCAGGTGGTCGTCGTCGCGCAGCCGGAGGACGCGGGTCACCTGGCGGGCGATCTGCGCCGGCAACGGAAAGTGGTCGCCGGCCATGGCCTCCGGCGCGACGAAGAAGCGATGTAGCGTCACGTGCGGCTCATCCGCAGCGAGAGCCACTCGCTGTCGTCCAGCCGATCCGCCGTGGCAAATCCGGCGGCCTCCAGGGCCGTGACCACTTCGTCGCCGCGCTCGGCAACGATGCCGCTGGCCAGGAGCTGTCCACCGGCCGCGGTGTGCGCGGCCAGCCGCTCGGCCAGCTCGACCAGCAGCGCGGCCACCAGGTTGGCAAGGACCAGCGGGTAGGGCTCGGCACAGGCCTCGGGCAGCGAGCCGGCGCCCGCCGTCAGACGATCCTCCACGCCATTGCGCCGCGCGTTCTCCGCGGTGGCTTTCACGGCCACCGGATCGGTGTCCAGCGCGTCGACGTGGCCGGCACCCAGTGCCAGCGCGGCGATCCCCAAAATGCCCGAGCCACTGCCGACGTCGAGGACCCGAGGCGCTATCGGCTCCAGGCGCTGCAGGAGCTCCAGGCAGCCGCGCGTCGTTGGGTGGAGCCCCGTGCCGAACGCCATCCCGGGATCGAGCCGGATCACGACCTCGCCGGGCGCCGGCGCAGCCTCGAGCCACGAAGGGACGATCAGCAGCCGGCCGATGCGCTGTGGCGCGTAGCCGGCCTTCCAGCCCTCGGTCCAGTCGGTCTCGTCGACGGCGCGCACCCGCAGCTGCCCGACCGGGCGGAGGCCGAAGGCCTGGAGGTGCCACAGCGCCCGCTCGGTGGCCTCGATGGCGGCTGGCGCCGCCGGGTCATCGGGCAGGTGGGCCGTCAGCTCGTAGGGCGCGGTCGGATCCTCGCGCACCGCCAGCTCGTCCCGCGGATCGCGGAGCAGACGGGTCGGACGGACCGCCGCGCCCTGCCCCAGGCGTCCGAGGATCTCGCTGACCGCCTCGACCGCCTCCGCATCGGCCTCGACGGTCAGCTCCAGCCAGCGCATCCGCCCCGCAGCCGGACTCAGCCGAAGATGTCGCGCAGCCGGTCGAAGAGCCCGGAGCCGCCGCCCTTGGGCAGCACCGCCGGCCCGCTGACCTCGTTCAGCTGCTTGAGCAGGTCGCGTTCCGCCTTCGACGGCTTTTCCGGCACCACCACCGTCACGATCACGTGCAGGTCGCCCCGACCGCTGCCCCGCAGCCGCGGCACGCCGCGGCCCTTGAGCCGCAGCTCCGTGCCGGATTGCGTGCCCGCCGGAACGGCCAGGTCCTCGGGACCCTCCACTGTCGGCACCTGCAACGTGGCGCCTAGCGCGGCCTGCGGGAAGGTGATCGGCAGCTCGTGGTACAGCTCCGTGCCACGCCGGACCAGCTCCGGGTGCTCGCGCACCGTCACCACCACGTAGAGGTCACCCGGCGGGCCACCGCGCGGCCCGGACTCGCCCTGTCCCTCGAGCGCGATGCGCTGGCCGGAATCGATCCCCGCCGGGACGGTGACGTGCAGCGTGCGCTCCTGGCGAACACGCCCGTCGCCGCGGCAGTTGTGGCACGGCGTGGCAATGATGCGGCCCTCGCCGTTGCAGCGCGGGCAGGCGGTGATGTTGACCATCTGGCCCAGGATCGTCTGGCTCACCCGCCGCCGCTCGCCGGTGCCGTTGCACTCGGGGCAGGTCTCTGGCTCCGTGCCCGGCTCGCCACCGGACCCGCCGCAGACGTCGCAGGTGACGAGCGTCGGGAAGCTGATCTCCTTGGTCACCCCGGACATCGCCTCCGCGAACTCGATGGTCAGGTCGTAGCGCAGGTCGGCACCGGCCACGACCCGGCGCCGCTGCCGCGTGCCGGTGGGCGAGCCGCCGAAGAAGGCGTCGAAGATGTCGCCGAACGGCCCGAAGCCGCCGCCGAAGCCCTCGAAGCCGCCGCCCGCGGCGCCGCCGACGCCGGCGTGGCCGAACATGTCGTAGGCGCTGCGGCGCTGCTTGTCGCCCAGCACCCGGTAGGCCTCGTTCAGCTCCTTGAACCGCTCCTCCGCCCCGTCGCTCTTGTCGACGTCGGGGTGGTGGCGCTGCGCCGCGCGGCGGAAGGCGCGCTTGATCTCCTCCTCGGAGGCATCGCGGGGCACGCCCAGGATCTCGTAGTAATCGCGCTTGATCGCCATCGGCCGGGGATTATACAAATTGGCACTCTAGGATTCAGAGTGCCAGCAATTCGTGCTCAGCCGGTGAAACCCTTATTCGTCGCCAGGGCTGGCGATGGCCGCACGGGCCTCGTCGGATGCGTCGGTCACGATGCGTGCCATGGCCTGCGAGCGGAACCCGTAATAGCCCAGCGCGACGGCGCAGACGAAGAAGACGATCACGCCGGCCACCGCGGCAGAGGCCATGGCTCCCTGGAGCTGGACGACCACGATCGCGGCCAACGCCGCGGCGATCATGCAGTCCACGAAGCCGATGGTCGACGGCGTCGTGACGAAGCCGTGGAACCAGTCGACCCGCTGCAGCTCCTCCTCGGTCGAGCCATAGGTCTTGAAGATGTCGACTGCCTTCTCCGAGACACCGCTGATGAAGTACGGCCGAATGCCGGGGTCCACGTCCAGGTAGGCAGCGCGCAGCCGGTTCATGCCGCGAACCCAGATGTAGTCCTCGTTGTTGATCTCGAGCAGGCGGACGTAGGTCGCCAGCCCAACGAAGAGCACCACCGGAAGCGTGAGCAGCGCAAAGGTGACGAATCCCTCGCCGAAGTTGTTGGCCTGGGCCACCAGCGCCAGGGCCACCACGGCGCCGGAGAGGAGGGAGAGGAACATGCCGGCCCGCGCGAACGCCTCGTTCCAGGAGAGGGATCGCGTGGCGAGGAGGCTCCAGTGCTCGGTGGCGAGCATCTGAACGCGAAGCGCTCGGCGCGCGGCGGCCTCCGCGTCGGCTGGCGCCGCCTCGCCATGCGGCAGGGCCGAGGCCGGAGGCACGCCATCAGGCAGGCGGTCGACGCTCATGACCGCATTGTAGGATCGGCGCCCATGCCCGCCACCAGCCCCACACTCCAGATCTCCGCCGCGCACGCCCGTCGCTTCCTGGTGCGCCGCCATCTGCTGGCGCCGCCACGGGCGCTCCCGGCGGAGCCTGCATCGGTCCTGCGCGTCGTGGAGCGACTGGGGCTGCTGCAGTTCGACCCCCTGGAGGTTCCGGGCGCGCGCAATCACGACCTGGTGCTGCACGCGCGGATCGGTGGCTACCAGCGCGGTTGGGCCGAGGAGTGGCTGTACGGCGAAGACCGACGCCTGATCGAGGTCTACAACAAGAGCCTCAACATCCTGCCCATCGAGCAGCTGCCGCACTACGCCATCACCTGGGACAACGAGGGCGCGTATTACCGCGACCGGATCCTGCGCGACGAGGCGGCGGTGGCGGAGGCGATCGTGGCGACCATCGAGCGCGAGGGGCCGCTGACCACCGCCGCGTTCAAGGAGCACAGCCACGCCATCGACTGGTGGTGGGCACCGACCTCGGCGGCCCGCGCCGTGGCCGAGGCGCTGTTCGTGACCGGGCGCCTGGGCATCGCCCGACGGGACGGCAACCGACGCTACTACGACCTCATCGAGCGGCTGGTGCCCGCCGAGCTGCTGGCGAGGCGCGAGACGGCGGAGCAGGCGCATCGCCATCGGCTCCTGAGTCGATACCGTGCGGTCGGCCTGCTGGGACTGCAGGCCAACGCCGAGGTCATCCTGAACACCGGCAAGGCCAGCGACCGCGCGCGCTGGACGGCCGAGCTGGTCGACGAGGGCGTGCTGACGCCCGTCGCGGTGGAGGGAATGCGGCAGCCGCGCTACCTGCTGGCCGAGGAGGCGCCGATCCTCGAGGCGACACGCGAGCCAGCGGACGAGCGGCCGGGCGTGACCTTCATGGCGCCCCTTGACCCGCTGATCTGGGATCGGCGCCTGCTGCGCGAGCTGTTCGACTTCGACTACATCTGGGAGGTGTACGTCCCCGCCGCCAGGAGGCGTCACGGCTACTACGTGCTGCCGCTGCTGTTCGGAGATCGGCTGGTCGGCCGGATCGAGCCGCGCTACGAGCGCCGGACGCATCGGCTCCAGATCGTCGGTATCTGGTTCGAGCCGGGCTTCAGCCCGATGGAGGAGCCGGACTTCGTCGCGGCCCTGGCCGAGGCGCTGCGCGCCTATCGGGCGTTCGTCGGCGCCCGAACGGTGAGCTGGCCGCGGTCCCGAATGGGCCGCGAGCTCGCTAGGCGAACGCGCTGAAGCGCAGGTAGCGGTAGCCCAGGTAGCCGATCCACAGCAGCGTCCCGGTGCCGGCGCCCGCCCAGAGGATGGCCTCCCACGGCCGATAGACATCGCTCCGCAGCCAGAGCAGGAAGATCGCGTACACCGGCACGAAGACCGCGAGCAGCATGGCCGCGTAGAGGAAGGCGGTCACCGCCAGGATGATGGCCTGCCAGAAGGTCATCCGTGCGGTGCCGGCCAGGCCGCCCTCCATCCGGTCGATGGGCGAGCGTCCCAGGAAGCCCTCGATCGTTCGGAGGAGGCCCTGGACCCAGCCGGGCAGCGGCGCTCGGCCACCGAACCAGCTGGCGTACAGAGTGCTGGCCCAGCCGGTGCCGACCAGGTAGAGCGGCGGCAGGATGAGCATCAGCGGCGTGCGCTCGCCTTCGACCAGTGGGTTGTAGACCGGCGGCGTGGTCATCGGCACCAGGGTGGCAAACACGACGTAGCCGGCCAGCACCAGCGGCCCGAGCAGGGCCAGCCGGATCAGCATCGGTCACGCATCGGCGAAGTCCACGATCAGCGGCGCGTGGTCGGACGGAATGCCCGGGTAGGTGGAGGGCTTGCGGGCGTCGCGGTCACGCTCCGCGGCCACCGCCCGGGCGGCCAGCGGCGGGGTCACGTAGACGTGGTCGATCCGCATCCCGAAGTTCTTGTGGAAATGGCCGGCCCGGTAGTCCCACCAGGTGAAGAACCCGGGCTCGGGATGGAACTGGCGGACGACGTCAACCATCCCCCAATCGCGCAGCTTCTGCACAGCTGCTCGTTCGCGGGGGGATACGTGGGTGGCGCCATGGGCAGCCTGCGGATCCCAGACGTCCTCGTCGGTGGGTGCCACGTTGTAGTCGCCGCAGATCGCGAGCGGCGTGGCCGGGTCACAGTCGTCCAGCCAGGCCGATAGCCTCGCCAGCCAGTCGAGCTTCTCCAGGTAGAACTCGGAGTCGACCATCCGGCCGTTGGGCACGTAGATGCTCGCCACGCGGACGCCGCCGCAGGTCGCGGCCAGGAAGCGGCCGCCATCATCGGTCCAGCCGTCGGCGACCGGGATGCCGTTCGTCACGTCGTCGATGCCCACCCGCGACGCGATGGCGACCCCGTTCCAGCGCCCCGGACCGTGGTGCACCAGCTCATAACCCAGGGCGCGGAAGTCGAGCATCGGCGCCTGTTCGTCAGACAGCTTCGTCTCCTGCAGGCACAGGATGTCCGGCTGCTTGGCCTCGGTCCAGGCCAGCACGCGGTCGAGGCGAGCTTTCAGCGAGTTGACGTTCCAGGTCGCGAGGCGCATGGGGCGAGTCTAGACACGGGTCCTATCCTTCGTGTCCCGAGCCCGTGCCAGCCGGTTCAGATGGAGGAGACGCTGTGTTTCGCGAGTTCCGGGACTTCCTCATGCGTGGCAACGTCGCCGACCTGGCGGTCGCCGTCGTCATCGGCGCGGCCTTCGGCGCGGTGATCACCTCGTTCACGACCGACATCCTCACGCCGCTGCTTGGCCTGATCGGCGTCCCAGATTTCTCGACGCTGAGCGTCACTGCCGGGAAGGCAACCATCAACTACGGCCTCTTCCTGAACGCGCTCGTGAGCTTCATCCTCATCGCCGCCGCGATCTTCTTCTTCGTGGTCAAGCCGATGAACGCCCTGGCCGCCCGGCGCGCTGCCGGCGAGCCCGCCGAGGAGG
>DASSNX010000055.1:0-15743 GCA_035701185.1 Candidatus Limnocylindria bacterium | reverse complement strand
TCGAAGACCGGATCTCCCCACGGCGGGTCGCCAGGCCACCAGACGTGGGTCGGCAGGTCGTGGATCAGCAGTGGGGCGACGATCCCGGACAGGTGATTGGCCGCATCGCCGCGCACCGTCAGCACGACCTCCTCGTAGCAGATGCGCTCCTCGTCGTCGTGCGGCGTATGGCAATGGGTGCTGATGCGGGCATCGATCGGCTCGCCGGATGCGTTCGGGTCGGCGACCAGCACGATCGCACGCGACGGATGACGGACACCCAGATCCATCATGGTGCGCACGGCACGTTCGGCCGCGTCCGCATCGGTCACGGTCACGATCAGGTTCAGGACCGATGCGCGCGCTCGCGGCAGATGCCCCTCGATCATGCGGCCCCGGTCGTCCGGATGTGTCCACAGCTCGGCGAGCTGCTGCTCAATGGCGCGCACCGAAGTGCCGCGCTGCTCCCAGGCAGGCGTCTCGCTGGAATCGGCCGCCTCGTGCAACCGCATCAGCTCGCTGTGCACGTCGCGCTCATCCGGCCTCGTGGCGCGACCGTTGCGCGTCTCCCTCACGGCCTCCTCCACGCGCGTCCGTCACGTTCGAGCAGGTTCTCCGCATCGGGCGGACCCCAGCTTCCGGCATCGTAGAACTGGAGCGGGCCGCCGTCACCGTTGGCCCACGCCTTCAGCACGTTGTCCAGGATCACCCAGGCACGCTCCACCTCATCGTCGCGCGTGAACAGCGAGGCGTCGCCGATCATGGCGTCCAGCAGCAGCGTCTCGTAGGCGTCGGGCGAGTCCACCGCGAAGGTGAAGCCGTAGCGGAAGTCCATGTTGACGCTGCGGATCTGCATCCCCTGCCCCGGTACCTTGGCCCCGAAGCGCAGCAGGATGCCCTCGTCGGGCTGGATGCGGATGGCCAGGATGTTCGGCTCGATGGTCGGCGCCCCTGCCCGCTGGAAGAGGGCCAGCGGCGGCGACTTGAACTGCACGGCGACCTCAGTGGCGCGCGTCGGCAGCGCCTTGCCGGTGCGGACGTAGAACGGCACGCCGGCCCAGCGCCACGAGGTGATCTCCAGCTTCAGCGCCACGTAGGTCTCGGTGTCCGAGTCGGGCGCGATCTCCGGCTCGTCGCGGTACGACGGCATCTTCTGGCCTTCGACCCAGCCCGATACGTACTGGCCGCGCACGACGTTGTTCGCCACATCCGCGGTCGACATCTCGTGCACCGCCCGCAGCACCTTCAGCTTCTCGTCGCGCAGATCCTGGGCCCGGAACTCGATGGGCGGCTCCATGGCGAACATGGCCAGCAGCTGCAGGGCGTGGTTCTGGACGATGTCGCGCAGCGCCCCGGTCTGGTCGTAGAACTCGCCACGCCCCTCCACCCCGACCGTCTCGGCCACCGTGATCTGCACCGAGTCGATGTAGCGCCGGTTCCAGATCGGCTCGAACAGCCCGTTGCCGAACCGGAAGACGGCCAGGTTCTGGACCGTCTCCTTGCCCAGGTAGTGGTCGATGCGGTAGATCTGGTCCTCGGCGAAGACGTTGCGGATCTCCTGGTTGAGGCGACGAGCGCTGACCAGGTCGAAGCCGAACGGCTTCTCCACGATGACCCGTGACCAGCCCTTGCGCGCGTCCGCCCGTGCGTCGCCGCTCGCGGCCAGCCCGGCCTCGCCCAGCTGGTGGACGATCTCCGGGTAAAGGGTCGGCGGCACGGCCAGGTAGAAGAGCCGGTTGCCGGCCGTGCCGCGATCGCGGTCGATCCGGTCGAGCAGGCCGCTCAGCGACTGCCACGCGTCCGGGCTGTCGAAGTCGCCCTGGTGATACACGATGCCCTGCGCGAAGGAGTCCCAGATCGACTCCTTGATCGGCCGATTGCGGCTGTACCGATCGACGCCCTGGCGCAGGTGCGCCCGGAAGTCGTCATCGCTCATCTCGCGCCGGGCAAAACCGACCACCGTGAATTCCGGCGGCAGGAAACCGCCAAGGAGCAGGTTGTAGAGCGCCGGGCCGAGCTTGCGCTCCGTCAGGTCGCCGGTCGCGCCGCAGATGACCATGGTGCAGGGCTCGGGCATGCGCCCGGCGCGCAGCCCTTCCCGCAGCGGGTTCGCGAGCGTCCGCGCCACCCCGTCACCGGACAGGTCCACCGTGGGGCGGCTGCCCGTGGTGGTCATCGGCTCATCATCCCGGCTTGTCCTCGGACGCCTTGATGGCGTGCCCGCCGAACTCGTTGCGCAACGCGGCAAGGACGCGGTCGGTGAATGAGTCCGGATCGCGACGGCTGCGGAAGCGCTGGATCAGCGAGAGGGTGATCACCGGGGCCGGCACGTCATGGTCGATGGCGTCCTGCACGGTCCAGCGGCCCTCGCCCGAGTCCGCCACCCAGCCCTTGATGGCGTCCAGATCGTTGCCCTCGCGGGTGAACGCATCGCCGGCCAGCTCCAGCAGCCAGGAGCGGATGACGGAGCCGTGCTGCCACATCTTGGCCACCGCCGCCAGGTCCAGGTCGTAATCGGAGGCGTGCAGGATGTCGAAGCCCTCGCCATAGGCCTGCATGATCCCGTACTCGATCCCGTTGTGGACCATCTTCACGTAGTGGCCCGCACCCGCCGGACCGCAGTACAGGTACCCGCCCTCGGGCGCGAGGTCGCGCACGGCAGGCTCGAAGCGGTCGAACACCTCGCGCTTGCCGCCGAGCATGGCGCAGAAGCCGACCCGCAGGCCCCAGATGCCGCCGGAGACGCCCATGTCCAGCCACTCGATCCCCTTGGCTTCGAGCGCTGCAGCGCGGCGCTGGGAGTCGTGAAAGTTGGAGTTGCCGGCGTCGACGATCACATCGCCGGGCGAGAGGATGCCGGCCAGCTGGTTGATCAGGTCGTCGGTCGCCTGGCCGGCGGGGACACTGATGATGACGTGGCGCGGTCCGTCGAGCTGGTCGCCGAAACCCTCGATCGGGTCAGCCACGGCCACGCGCCCGCCGTTCTCCGGCTCGGCGGCCACTTCCCGCGCGACCTCCGCGTGGCGGTTCCAGGCCACGACGTCGTGGCCGGCCCGTGCCAGCCGCCGCGCCATGCCGGCCCCCATGCGTCCCAGCCCCGCGATCCCGACCTGCACCTGACTGCGACTCCTTCCTGGACTGCTAAGCCGATGCGCCCATGCCGAGCGGCGCTCAGCTGCCGATGCCGGCGCGCAGCGCGCCGGAAACCATGGATTCCAGCGCTGTGAGCAGCGTGTCGGCGTCGGCCCCATGCAGCCGCAGGACGCGCCGCCCACGTCCCTGCAGCGACCGCAGGTCACCCAGCGCCTGGGCCGCCACCAGCGTCCCGAAGGTCTCGCTCCAGCCCGGGATCGGCAGGTCCCGTTCCGGCTCGGCGGTCAGCTGCAGGAATACGCCGCTGGGCGGTCCGCCCTTGTGCAGCTGCCCGGTCGAGTGCAGGAACCGCGGCCCGAAGCCCAGCGTCGTCGCCAGGCCACTGCCCGCGGCGAGCTGCGCACGGATCTGCTGCAGCCGCTCGACGTGGGTCTCGGTCCGAGGCAGGTAGGCGAGCTCTGCCAGGTAGTCACCAGCGCCGACGCGGCTCAACAGCTCAGCCACGGCTGCAGTCGGGTCCGCCGGGTTGCCGACGACCGACGGATCGCCGTAGGCCGAGATGCCATCGCGCTCGGCGAGCGGCTCCGGGGCTGGCAGGTGACCGTCAGCCCGGAACGCGTCCAGCAGCTCGCGCGTGGCGTCCTTGCTCTCCTGCACATTCGGCTGGTCGAAGGGATCGATCTCGAGGATCATCCCCGCGGCGGCGGTGGCCACCTCCCAGCGCACGAACTCACCGCCGAGCTCGTGCGGGTCGCCGATGCCGATGCGTGTCACCGGGTGGCCGAGCCCTTCCAGGGCCGATGCCAGGTCAGCCAGCTCGGCCAGCTCCGCGAGCTCGGGGGCGGCCGGCTCGTCGAGGGTCATCACGATGAAGGCGCGGTCGGTGCCGTAGCGCTCCGCATCCTGCTGCGGCTCTCCGACGATCGGGACGATGCCTCGTCCCTGCTTGCCGGTGCTCTCCGCGATGAGCTGCTCCGCCCAGTCGCCGAAGCTCGCCAGCCGGCGGGTGGTGATGATCGTCAGCTTGTCGCGTCCCGTCGCCGCTGCCTCACCCACGAAGGCGCCCAGGCGCAGCCCGGGATTGGCCGAGGCCGGGCGGTGACAGGCATCGGCCATGGCCTGTGCCTGGCGGAGGAGCGCATCGAGGTCGACGCCGTGCAGCGCCGCCGGGACGAGCCCGAAGACCGAAAGCGCCGAGTAGCGGCCGCCGACATCCGGCGGCCCGTCGACGATGCCGCGGAACTCCTGGCCGCGGGCCACCTCGGCCAGTGAGCTGCCCGGATCGGTGATGGCGAGGAAGTCGAGCGCCGGCGCGAAGGCCGACATGGCGGCGTGGAACGCGTTCGGCTCGGTCGTTGACCCAGACTTGCTGCTGACGCAGAACAGGGTGCGGGCCGCCTGGGCCCAGTCGCGGAACTCGCGCACCGCGTCGGGGTTGGTGGAATCAAGAATCCGCAGCTCGAGGCCGTGACCGGGGAAGGTGCGGGCGAACAGCTCCGGCGCCAGGCTCGAGCCGCCCATGCCCAGCACCGCGGCGCGGGTGTACCCGTCCTCGCGCACGTCGCGCGCCAGGTGCTCGAGGTCGGCCACGCGACCGGCCATGCTCGACGGCAGGTCCAGCCAGCCGAGCCAGCGGCTCAGATCATCCGGATCCTTGCCCGATGCCGCCCAGAGGCTGCCGTCCTTGGCCCACAGGCGTTCGGCGACCCGCTCTTCGTCCCATCGGGCGAGCCGCTCGGCGATTGCCGCATCCAGCGGGCCGTGGCTCATGCCGGCGCGAGGGCCTTCCGCTGGCTGTCGATCGCCTCGATCAGCTCGTCGAACGACTTGCCGAAGGCCTTGACGCCCTCGTCGATCAGCTCGTCGGTGACGGTCTGCATGCTGATCCCCAGCTGCTCGACCTGGCGCAGCTGCTCGCGCGCCTCGTCAACGCCCTGGTCCAGCGTGCGCTCCAGCCGGCCGTGGTCCAGGAAGGCCTCGATCGTGTCGAGCGGCATGGTGTCGACCGTTTGGGGGCCGATGAGCTCCTCCACGTACAGCACGTCGCGGTAGTCGGGGTTCTTGGTCGAGGTGCTGGCCCAGAGGCAGCGCTGGACACGAGCGCCCGCGTCGCGAAGCTCGGCGAACTCGGGGCCCTCGAAGATCTCCTGGAAGGCGGCGTAGGCCATCTTCGCGTTGGCGATCGCCGCCCGGCCGCGCAGCGCGCGGGCGGCATCGGTGCCGATCGCCTCCAGCGCCTTGTCGACCTTCGTGTCGACGCGGCTGACGAAGAAGCTGGCGACGGAGGCAATGCGCGTCACGTCCTCGCCGCGCTCCAGTCGGCGCCGGAGAGCCTTGATGTAGGCGCGCGCCACGTCGCGATAGACGTCCACGCTGAACATCAGCGTGATGTTGATGTTGATGCCCTCGGCCAGGGCATCTTCGATGGCTGGCAGGCCGGCCGGGGTGGCCGGGATCTTGACGAAGGCGTTCGGCCGGTTGACGCGGCCGAACAGGTGCCGCGCCCGCTCGAGCGTTCCCTGGGTGTCATTCGACAGGTCCGGCTCCACCTCAATGGACACGAAGCCATCGGCCCCGTCCGACTCGTCGTAGATGGGACGCAGGACATCGGCGGCGTCGGTGACGTCGCCGACGGCGATCTCCTCGTAGATGGCCCGGTTGTCATGGCCGGCGTCGAGCTCGCGCTTGATGAGCTCGTCGTACTGCCCGGTGGCCACCGCCTTACCGAAGATGGTGGGGTTGCTGGTGAGGCCCCGGATGCCATCGGCCGCGAACTCGGCCAGCTTGCCCGACTCGATGAGCTGCCGGTCAATGAAGTCGATCCACGGGCTCTGGTCCTGTTCGGCGTACAGTCGCTGCAGCGCGTTCATCTTCGTGTGGCCTCCTTACGCCTGGGTTGGGGTGCGTGCGCGGCTGAGCTCGCGGGCCGCCGCGGCGATGTGCTCCGCATCGATCCCCGCCGCCTCGAGCTGCTCGGCCGGCGTCGCCGAGCCGGGCATGATCCGAACGGCGAGCTTGTGGACGACGGCATGACCTCGTTCCTCGGCCAGCGCGTCGAGCACGGCGTCGCCCAGCCCGCCCTCCGGAAAGTGGTCCTCCACCGTCACGATCGCATCCGTTTCGCGCGCCGCCGCGCGAATGGTCGCCTCGTCCACGGGCTTCACCGAGTAGAGGTCGATCACGCGGGCCGCGATCCCGTCCTCGGCTAGCAGGTCCGCGGCCTTCAGCGCCTCGTGCAGGGTCACGCCGGCGCCGATCAGCGTCACGGCATCGTCGTCGCTGCGGCGCACGACCCGGCTGCCGCCGATCTCGAAGCGCTCGCCGGGCTGGTAGATGACCGGCGTCTTCTCGCGGGTGGTGCGCATGAAGACGATGCCCTCGCGATCGGCCGCGGCTGCCAGCAGCTCGGCGGCCTGGTTGGGGTCCGACGGGTAGAGGACCGTGCTGCCATGGATGGCACGCAGCGAGGCGAGGTCCTCCAGGGCCATCTGCGAGGGTCCGTCCTCGCCGATGCTGACCCCGGCGTGCGAGCCCGCCAGCACGATGTTCGCGCGGCTGACCGCCGCCATCCGGACGAAGTCGTAGGCCCGTGACAGGAACGCGGCGAAGGTGGCCGCGAACGGCCGCCAGCCGCGAACCTGGAAGCCGACCGCGTACGACACCAGCTGCTGCTCGGCGATGTAGGCCTGGACGAAGCGCTCCGGGTGCGCTTCCTTGAACTCCTCTGAATAGGTCGAGTTGCCGACCTCCCCGTCGATCACAACCACGTCGCCGCGCGCGTTGCCGAGCGCTACCAGGGCGTCGCCATAGGCCTTGCGGGTGGCCTCCTTGGTGCCGATCTCGTATTTGGGCAGGCTCAGCTCGCCGCTCGTCTCGAAGGCGTGCGGCTTGCCGTCGCCGGTCGGCTTGGCGACCTGGACGGAGATGTTGCGCACCCCGCCCAGCTCGGCGATGGCCTCCGCCTCGTCGGGCACCGGCTTGCCGTGGGCGCCGTTCTTGTTGGCCACGGCCGCCACCCCGTGGCCCTTCTCCGTCTTGGCGACGATGACCGTCGGCCGGCCGCCGCCGTTGCTGGCCTGGCCGAGCGCGGCGTCGATCTGCTCGACGTCATGTCCGTCGATCTCGATCGCCTCCCAGCCGAAGGCACGGGCCCGGTTGGCGTACGCGTCCAGGTCCCAGCCGTGCATCGTCTCGCCGGTCTGGCCGAGACGGTTGACGTCGATGATCGCAACCAGGTTGTCCAGGCCGTGGAAGCCGGCAGCCTCGAACGCCTCCCACATCGAGCCCTCCGCCATCTCCGAATCGCCGCACAGGCACCAGACCCGATACGGCAGACGGTCGAGATACTTGCCGGCGTAGGCCACGCCGACCGAGATGGGCAGGCCCTGGCCCAGCGACCCGGTGGCGACGTCCACATAGGGGAGCACAGGGGTGGGATGGCCCTCGATCCGGCTTCCCAGCTGCCGGAAGGTGAGCATCTCCTCGTCACTGATCGCGCCGACCGCCTTGTAGATCGCGTACAGCAACGGCGAGGCGTGGCCCTTGGAGAAGATCAGGTGGTCGTTGCGCGCGTCCTTCGGGTTGGCGAAGTCGTAGTGCAGGTACTTGCTGACCAGGACCGCCATGAGATCGGCGGCGGACATCGATGACGTCGGGTGGCCGGAGCCCGCGGCGGAGCTGGATCGGATGGAATCGACGCGCAGCTGCTGTCCCAGCTCGCGCCACTGGTTCTGCTCGTTGTTCGACACGTTGGCGATTTCCCGCAAGTTCCCTGCCGATGGTTGAGGCTTCCATGATACGAGCCTCGGCGCTCGACCCAATCGGTGGCCGAAAGATGCTTCGCGCTCCAGGCCCGCCGATTTGGTTTCGAGCCGCGCGATCAGGATGCGCATGAATTGCTGAAAAGCGCGTG
Organism: Candidatus Limnocylindria bacterium; assembly: GCA_035701185.1. GTDB lineage: Bacteria > Chloroflexota > Limnocylindria > QHBO01 > QHBO01 > DASSCW01. The sequence continues at coordinate 7,759 of DASSNX010000055.1, read as the reverse complement.
AATATCACGGCTGTTCAGAGAAACAAAGGGTCCGCATCTCGCGTGCCGCGCAAGAAGAGAGCGGCGCCCCGCCGAGGCGGTGGCGCCGCACGATCCATCGGCCTGGGCTGGGCTATCCGCGCATCAGCCGGAAGCAGTCGCTGCAGTACACCGGGCGGGCGCCGGTCGGCCGGAATGGAACCTGGGTGTCCTTGCCACAGCGCGCGCACACCGCGTCGAACATCTCGCGCGGCCCGCGGCTGTAGCTGTCCGAGTAGCCGCCGCCACTGCCGTAGCTTGACCCGCCGTTGGCGGAACGGCGCTGCGCTCGACATGACGGGCAGCGCTTGGGCGCAGAGGTGAACCCCTTCTGCGCGAAGAACTCCTGCTCGGACGCGGAAAAGACGAAGTCGATGCCACAGTCGGAGCAGTTGATCACCTGATCGGTGTAGGCCACGCGGAAACTCCCACACATCTGTTTGCCGCGCCGGGCATCCGCCTGGAACTGGGCGCCGGCCACGGGTCTTGCCGCTTCCCCGCGAGCCGACGCTGGACGTGGTGGGAGGGGACGGAAGGCTGCTGGCGCCGCTCGGGGCGGCCCGACTCGCCCGCGAGTATACGCTCGATCCAAGCGGCCGCAAGCGCGGCGGATCGGCAATATCCTGAGCCGATGCGGACCATCCTGACCATCCTGGGCGTGCTGGCCATCCTGGCCGGGGGCACCTTCTTCCTGCAGGGCGTCGGCGTCCTGCCGGGCAGCTATATGACCGGCGATCCGGCCTGGGCCTGGATCGGCGGCGCGCTGGTCGTCGGCGGCGTGATCGTCGCGGCCTGGGCGCGGCGCAGTCGCGCCGCGTAACTCTTACTCGTCCTCGAGGTGAGCGCCGGCGGTCGCCATCTCGGCCAGTGCCCGCTCGTCGTCGCCGGGCTGCAGGTTGACGGCGGCCACCGCGCGTCGCAGGACGACCGTCTCGAAGCCGAGCCGCCGCGCGTCAAGCGCCGTGGCATTGACGCAGTAGTCGGTCGCGAGCCCGCAGATGACCACCCGCGTCACGCCCGCGTCGCGGAGCATGCCCTCCAGCGGCGTGGCGACTTCCGATCCAGTCACGGGATCCCGCATGCTGAAACCGGAGTAGCCATCCTCCCCGTTCGCGCCCTTGCGGACGATCTGCCCGTCGAAGACGAGGTCCGGGTGCAGCTCGGCCCCCCACGTCCCGGCCACGCAGTGCACCGGCCAGATGCCGCCGTCCTTCGCGAAATGCGGGGTCGAGGGTGGATGCCAGTCCTGGGTGTAGTAGACCGGTGATCCGGTCGCCCGCGCATCCGCGATCTCGGTATTGATGCGCGGCAGGACATGCGCGGCCCGGCTGACAGACAGGCTGCCAGCCGGGTCGGCGAAGTCGTTCTGGACGTCGACCACGATCAGCGCGGTCTCCGGACCGTAGTCGGTCATGCACCGATCATAGGTCGTCGCTCAGTGATAGGCCGCCATCGGTGCCGGGCCTTCCGGCTGCGCCTCGCTCTTCCCGTCGGTCTCGTCGATATGGTGGCGCAGCGGCGCCTCGTGGAGCAGCGCCACGCCGAGCACGGCCACGATCAGCGCCCCGACGCCCAGCCACATGCTGTTGCCCAGCGCGATGCTGAAGGCCTCGTGGAAGCCTTTTGCCACGATCGCCTGCAGCGCGGGGGGCACCTGGGCCATGAAGTCAGGCCCGTTGCCGGCCACGTTGGTCAGCTGCCCGGTGTCAAAGCCGGCTGGCGCGGTCGCCGGCACGTACTGGGCGGGCGCGCCCGCCGTGATGAGCTGGGTGCGGATGGCGTCCCAGCTGAGGAAGTTCCGGAACAGGGTGAAGGCAAAGGTCAGGCCGACCGTGCCGCCGATCTGGCGGAACAGGGTCAGGTCGCTGGTCGCCGCGCCGAGCTCCGAGAAGTCCACCGCGTTCTGGACGATGATCGTGAACACGGCCATGGAGGGGCCGATGCCGAGGCCGGCAATGAACATCCAGCTCCACAGCATGAGATCCGGCGTATCCGTGCGGATGTTGGTCATCAGCGCGACGCCGATGGCCGCCAGGCTCAGCGCTCCGGCCAGCAGCCACTTGTAGCGGCCGGTGCGGCTCACGATCTGGCCGCTGGCGATCGAGCTCAGGATCAGGCCGAACAGGAACGGCAGCAGCTTGTAGCCCGATTCGGTGGCGCTCGCTCCCTGGACGACCTGGAACCAGAGCGGCAGGAAGACGACGGCGCCGAAGAAGCCGAACATCGCGGTGAAGACGGCGATCATCGAGATCGAGAAGGTCCGGTTGCGGAACAGGTGCAGGGGGATCATCGGCTCCTCGGCCCGGAACTCGACCCAGACGAAGAGCGCCAGGAAGGCGAAGCCGACCAGCAGCAGGCCCCACACGCCGGTCGAGCCCCAGTCGCCGTTCTGCGCGTTGGTGAGGCCAACCAGGATCGGCACCACGCCGGCCGCGAAGGTGAGCACGCCGAGGTAATCGATGTTGCGGGTGGCGTTGGGACGCCGGACGGTCGGCAGCAGGTGCCAGATCACCGCCAGCGCCACGAGGCCGATGGGCAGGTTGACGTAGAAGACCCAATGCCAGCTGAAGTTGTCGGTGATGGTCCCGCCCAGGAACGGGCCGACCAGGAAGGCGATGCCGAAGACGGCACCGAACAGGCCCTGGTAGCGACCGCGCTCGCGAGGGGTGAACAGGTCACCGATGACCGCCAGGCTGATCGGGAAGAGCGCACCGGCGCCCAGGCCCTGGACCGCGCGGAACATGACCAGCTGCCACATCGTCTGCGACAGCCCGGAGAGCATGGAGCCGACCAGGAACAGGCCGATGCCGACCATCAGCATCGGCTTGCGGCCGAACAGGTCCGAGAGCTTGCCGTAGATCGGCACGGTCACGGTGCTGGTCAGCAGGTAGGCGGTGACGACCCACGTGTAGTAGTCGATGCCGTTCAGCTCGCTGACGATGCGCGGCAGGATGGGTCCGACGATGGTCTGATCAAGGGCGGAGAGGAACAGGGCGAGCATCACCGCGCCGAGGATCTCGAATCGCGCGCGCGACTCGACCTTCACCGGCGCCTGGTTGACGGGCCTCGGCTGGGTGGCTGACGTGGACGTCACTGAATGGGATCTCCTTCGTTGAGATGCTGGAAGGTGGCTCGGAGGGCACGGATCCCGCTGAGGAGGGCAGCCTGATCCTTGCCAGAAAGCCGCTCGATGGCGGCGCACAGCCGCTGCCGGCGAGCGTCGTTCAGCGCGGCGATGTCCGCCGCCCCGCGCTCGGTGAGGCTGACGAGCACCACGCGCCGATCACGCGTGTCGTGTTGACGTTGGACGAGGCCGCGCTCCTCCATGCGGCTGATGAGCCCCGTCGCGGTGGGGAGGCCGGAGCCGATGAGCTCGGCCACGCGCGTCATGGGGATGGGCCCATGCGCGTGGATCTTGGCCATCAGGAACATGTGGGCCAGGCTCAGCGAACGCTGATGCGCGTGCGTCATGTAGGCCGTCCGCTCGCTGACGACGAGCTCCGTCAGCTCATCGAGCAGCGCCTCGGCGGTGTCCGCCTGCTTCCCGGTGGTTCGTGTGTCGCTAATAGTTCGCATCGAGTGAACGATTCTACGAGTCAGAACCGTTCGACGTCAAGCATTTCGCGTGCGGTATGGTGCCGCCGCGCATGGACGAGGTGCTGACGCCTGGCGACCTGGAGCTGAGGCCCGGCCACGGGCGACGCAGTCCCTGGCTGCGTGAAGCGCTCGCCGTCGAAGGGGATCCTGACCCGCTGCCGCCACCGGGGCCCGCGGTGAGCGCCGACGTGGTGATCGTGGGTGGCGGCTACACCGGGCTGTGGACCGCGCTGCAGCTGCGGCAGCGTTCGCCGGAGCTGGGCATCGTGCTGCTGGAGCAGGACATCTGTGGCGGCGGCCCGTCCGGTCGGAACGGCGGCTTCGTCAACGCCTGGTGGGACGAGCTCGATACCCTGGTCGAACTCTACGGCGCCGAGCGCGCCGTTGAGGCCGCGCGCGAGGTCTCGCGGTCGGTGCACGACATCGGCGCCTGGTGCGAGGCAAACGGCGTGGATGCCCACTACCGACGCCATGGGATGCTTGCCGTTTCGACGACGCCCCTCCACGACGACCGGCCGCTCGGCTCGGTCCGGGTAGCGGACGAGCTGGGCGTCGGCGATGAGCTGGTCGCCCTCACGGCAGAGGAGGTGGCGGCCCGCTGTCGCTCTCCGCAGTTCCGGGGCGGAGCGCTGATGCGCGACGGGGCGACCGTCCAGCCCGCCCTGCTGGCCCGCGGCCTCCGGCGCGTGGCCCTGCAACGTGGCGTACAGATCCATGAGCGCACGCGGGCCGAGCCCACGCTGCGCCGGGATGGCAGCAGCGTCGGGCTGACGGCGCGGAGCGCCGCCGGTACGCACCAGGTTCGCGCGCAGCAGGTCGTGCTGGCCGCCAACGCGTGGGCCATCGGCTGGCGACCCCTGCGCCGTGCGGCGCTGGCATGGGGCAGCTACATGGTCCGCAGCGAGCCGCTGTCCGAGGCGCAGCTGTCCGAGCTGGGCTGGACCGGCGGCGAATCGATCTATACCGCCCGTTTCAACGTCGAGTACTTCCACGTGACCCGCGACCGGCGCATCGCCATCGGCTCTGGCGGAGGAGTGCCGGGCTATGGTGGGCGCATCGGCTCCGTGTTCACCGACGACATCGGCTCAGCCAGGCGGGCGGCCAGAGCGTTTCGCACCCTGTTTCCCCAGCTCCGCGACGTTCGCCTGACCGATGCCTGGGGCGGGCCGATCGATGTTGCCGGCGACCACCTGCCGCGCATCGGGGCCATCCGTAACTGGCCGGTGTATTACGCGGTGGGCTTCTCCGGCAACGGCGTGGCGCCATCGCACCTGGCGGGACGCATCCTGGCCGCGCTGGCGCTCGGATCCGACGAGCCGATCACCCGGCTGGGCCCCGTTGGTCCACCGCCGGGCCGATTGCCGCCGGAGCCCTTCCGGTACATTGGCGCCCGCGTCATGCGGACGGCGATCGTCCGGCGCGAGGCGCAGGAGCTCGCCGGTCACCGCGCGTCGTGGTGGCTGCGGCAGCTCACCGCGCTGCCGCGGCGGCTCGGCTACCACCTGGGGCCCGGCCCCTGATGTGAGGAGATGGCGATGACGAACCTGACCGACGGTCTCGTGGACCTGCTGCGCCTCACCCGCCAGGCCGAGATCGATGTCTTCGGCGGGCTCGACCCGTCCGTCCGCGAGACGCCGATCCGGCCGGGCGACTGGACCCCGAAGGACTTCCAGGCGCATCTGACGGCCTGGAAGGCGCGACAGGCCAACCGGCTGAATGCCGCTCGCAACGGGCGCGAGCCGGACCCCGGCCCGGCCGGCGAGACCGACGAGATCAACGCGGCCTTCCGCGCGGCCCGTGCCGACTGGACGTGGGACGCGATCGTGCAGGAGGCCGATGAGGTCAGCGAGCGGCTGGCCGCGGAGGTCGCGGCCACCGATCCGGACACGGTCCCGGACTGGGGCCAGCTCCTGGCAACCATCTTCGGGAACGGTCCAATGCATGCGCTGCCGCACTTTGCCTGGCTGCAGGATGCCGGCGTGCCGATCGACGAGGCTCGGGTGACGCGCTTCGCCGCCGACCTGGAGGACCGCATGGGCCCGATGGAGCTGGCGGACCTCGATCGCGGCACCGCCCTCTACAACCTGGCGTGCTTCCACGCCCTGGCGGGCCGCCTGGACGAGGCCCGTACCCTGCTGCGCGTCGCCTTCGCCAAGCGAGCGGACCTCCGCGAGTTCTCGCTGGAAGATGACGACCTGAAGGCGCTGCGGGAGGAGCTGCCCGGCCTGCCCGCCGCAGCCGATTAGACCGCCCGCCGCGTTTGGATCAGCCGGGGAAGAGCCTCCGCAGCCGCCGATACGCCGTGGCGGCTGGGCCGCGTCGGCCCTTCAGCCACTGCGGGTCGTTCATGGACGACATCGAGTGGCGTCGCGGCGCCGCCGCGGACGGTGCGGCGTCCTCGCCGGTCGGCACGGGTGCTGGCGGCTCCGGAGCGGCGGGCGGAGGTTCTGGCTCGACGGCGGCCGGCTGCGGGACCAAGGGCGTCGACGCTGTGGGATTGGGGCGACCCAGCAGGCTGCGGATGGCCTCCACCTCGGCGGCGTCCCAGCCCTCGTCGGCGGCGAGCTGCGACAGCTCGGCGTCGGACAGCTCGAGCACGGGCGTGTCGGTTGGGCGGGCGGGGGCATCGGCGCTGCGCCAGCCCTGCGCGGCGACCTCGAGGCCGGCCGCTTCGAACTCGTCACCGAGCCACATGAGCTCTTCCTCGCCGGGCTGACCACCATGGCCGGGCATCGGCTCCGCCGCGGCGGATTCGGCCACCTCCACCGGTGGCATCGGCTCGGGCGCGGCGGCCGGCTCCGCAGGCTCGGCCCACTCCTCGGTGATTTCCACGGCCAATTCCGGCGCGGTATCGGGGAGCGGCTCGGAGGCGATCGCCGCGGCCTCGCTGAACGCATCCTGGATCGCTTCGGCTGGCGCCTCGGCGGCATCCTCGTCAGGCGCTTCGGCGGGGGGCTCAGGCGCCATGGGCTCGGGTTCGGCAGCTTCGGTGAACGCCTCCTGGATCGCTTCGGCTGAGGCCTCGGCGGCATCCTCGTCGGGCGCTTCGGCGGTGGGCTCGGGCGCCATCGGCTCGGGTTCCGACGGGATGGGCTCGGGTCCCGCAGACTCGGAGAACGCGTCCTGGATCGCCGCCCGTGCCTCCTGTTCGGCGCGCAGCTCGTCGTGCGCCGATGGCTCGAACTCCTCACGGGGCCCGGCGGCTTGCTCCGGTGCTTCGGCCGACGCTGGCGTGGTCGGTTCGGCGGGCGTCATCGGCTCTGCTTCGGGCACATCAGGCTCGGTAGGAGCCTCGGCCTGCGCCGCCTCGAGCCAGGTGAAGTCACCATCGGCGAACCAGTCGGGCTCGATGACCTCCGTCGAATACGGCGAATCCGGTGCGGCGACGAGCTCATGCGGCGGCTCCGGCGGGGCAGGTGCCTCCTCGGCTGCCTCGGCTGGCGCAATCGGCTCGACGCCTTCGTCTTCGTCCGGTTCGGCGGCCTCGACGGGTGCCTCGGACATCACCTCGACACGCGCGGGCTCGGCCGCATCGGGGAGTGGCTCTGACTCGGCCTCGTGGGCTTCCTCGAAGGAGACCTCCATGACCTCGGACTCGACGGTGGGCTCCTCGAGGAGCGCAGCCTCGTCGTCATCGGCCGCCACCAGTCCCGCGGTCGGGACGCTGACGGGCGGCATGGACACGGTCGCGTAGAGCTCCGGCTCATCGAGCTCCGGCTCGTCCAGCTCCGGCTCGTCCAGCCCCTCCGCTGCCTCGCCGACCGCTGAATCGGCAGTGGGTTCCGATGCCTCATCCGCGGCCTCGAACGGCACCTCGTCGGTGACGGGTTCCTCGGCAGCTACTGGCTCTTCGGCCGGAAGAGGCTCTTCGGTGGCAGGCGGCTCGTCAGCGACGATCGGCTCCACGGCCGCTGTGGCCTCCGGCTCGGCGGCGCGGGTCGTCTCGACGTCGCGCTGGAACGCGGCCAGCGCCTCGGCGGCCTCCTCGGCGCCGGGGAGCTCGGCCAGCGTCGGGTCCTCGGCCCGAGCAAGCGCTTCGGCAATCCCGGCCAGTGCGGTCCGACCGCCCTTGATCTTCCGCCGCCGGGAATCGGCGCGCCGCTGCCGCGCGGGAGAGGGCTCGGCGGGCGCATCCCCCACCCCT
>DASSNX010000054.1:0-3962 GCA_035701185.1 Candidatus Limnocylindria bacterium | reverse complement strand
CGCTCGAAGTTGGCGAAGTCCTCGAGCTTGGAGCGCACCTCCGATTGGATCAGCTTCACTACGGCCGGCTCGTCGACGAGCTGGTCCGGCGTGACGTCGCCGATGCCGTTGGCCGCCGCCCAGTTGCCGACCTCCTCGAAGTCGGGCGCGATCAGCACCCCGGTGTACGGCTGCTCGTCGCCGAGGATCACCGCCTGGGCGATGTACTTGGAGGTCAGCAGCGCGATCTCCATCGGGGCCGGCGCCACGTTCTTGCCGTTGGCCAGCACGATGATGTTCTTCAGCCGATCGGTGATGATGATTCGGCCCTCGGGATCCAATTCGCCGATGTCTCCGGTGTGGAACCAGCCGTCGGCATCGATCACCGCCGCGGTCCCCGCCGGATCGTTGAGGTAGCCCTGCATGATCTGCGGGCCACGCGCCAGGATCTCGCCGGTCTCCGGATCGATGCGTACCTGGGTCTCGGCCACCGGCTTGCCGACGGTGCCGAACTTGAAGTCATCGGGCTTGTTGAGCGAGAGCAGCGGGGCCGTCTCGGTCAGGCCGTAGCCCTCCAGGATCAGCATGCCCATGGCGTAGAAGAACTCGCCGATCTCCCGCGACAGCGGCGCGCCGCCCGACACGAAGTAGCGGACCCGTCCACCGGTGCGGGCGCGGATCTTGTTGAAGACCAGCCGGTCGGCCACGGCCAGCTGCAGCCGCAGCCAGGCCGAATCGGCGGCACCATCGAGGTGGTTCTGGTAGTGCTGGCGGCCGAGCCGAGTGGCCCAGTAGAAGATGCGCTTGCGCAGCGCGGGCCCCGCTTCGACGGTCGAGATGACGCGGGCGTAGAGCCGCTCATACAGGCGCGGGACGGCCACCATGACGGTCGGTTTCGTCTCGGCCATGTTCGCCGCCAGGCGCTCGATGGCCGGCTCGGCGTAGGCGATGGCGCAGCCGCGACCCAGCGGCACGACCTGGCCGGCCGCACGCTCGGTCATGTGCGACAGCGGCAGGAACGAGAGGAAGAGGTCGCTCTCGACGAAGTCCACCGCCTGGATGGCCGCCTCGAAGTTGTGAATGATGTTGCCGTGGGTGAGCACCACGCCCTTGGGGTTCGCGGTCGTCCCGGAGGTGTGGACGATGGTCGCCACCTTGTCGCGGCGGAACGCCTGCCAGTGCGCCTGCCACTGCTCGATCTCGGCCGGATCGGCAGCGGCGAGGTCGAAGATGTCGTCGAAGCTGACCGCCATGGGCGGCAGCTTGCCCTTGTCGTCGATGACCACCACGTGCTCGAGGGTCGGACACTCCGCCCGGATCTTCTCGATCTTGGCGTACTGCTGCAGGTTCTCGACGAAGATCAGGCGCGCGCCGACGTTGTTGATCATGTACGCCGCCTGGCCGGGCTCCGAGGAGGGGTAGATCGGGCAGGTGATGGCGCCCAATGACATGGCGCCGATGTCCGCCGTCAGCCAGGCCGGCCGGGTGCGCGACATGATCGCCACCCTGTCGCCATCGGCGATGCCCAGGTGCTTGAGGCCCATGGCCACCTGCGTGATCCAGCGCCAGGTCTCGGCGTAGGTGGTGCTGCGCCACTCGGCAGCCTCTTCCTCGCCCCCCGCGCCGCCCATCTGGCGGCTGGTGCGCGGCAGCTTCCAGCGCAGCGCCTCCTTGTCCGGGTAGCGCTCGACGGTGCGGTGCACCAGGTCGACCAGCGAGTTGGCACGCAGCTCGGCGGGGATCGTCAGCGGCTCGACCGTCGTCTCCATGAGGCGGGGCCGGACCTTTGCCGCGGCGGTGGTCGTCATCCGGTGCGGCGCACCTCGTCGATCAGCTGTTGGGCCACGATGAGCCGATGGATCTGGTTGGTCCCCTCGTAGATCTGCGCGCCCTTGGCGTCGCGCATGAAGCGCTCCACCGGATTGTCGCGGCTGTAGCCCGCCCCGCCGTAGATCTGCACCGCGTCGGTCGCGACCCGCATGGCGGTGTCCGAGGCGAACAGCTTGGCCATGCTGCTGGCCGCGTTGATCGGCTGGCCGGCGTCGCGCAGCCGCGCCGCGCGCCAGGTCAGCAGCCGGGCGGCGTCGACGGCGGTGGCGGCATCCGCCAGCATGGCCTGCACCATCTCCTGCTCGGCGATGGGCCGGCCGAACTGGCTGCGCTGGGTGGCGTAACGGGCGGCATGCTCCAGGGCGGCGCGCGCCACGCCGACGCAGCACGCCGCGATGCTGATCCGCCCGGCTCCGAGCGAGCCCAGCGCGACCTTCAGGCCCTTGCCCTCTTCGCCGAGGCGGTTGGCAGCCCGCACTCGGGCACCGTCGAAGATGAGCTCCACCGAGACGGAGTCGCGGATCCCCATCTTTCGCTCGTGGGCGCCGACGCGGAAGCCCGGCGTGTCGCGCTCCACCACGAAGGCCGTGATGCCGTCGCGCCCCAGTGCGCGGTCCAGGGTGGCGAAGACGACGACGACGTCCGCATCGGCTCCGTTGGTGATCCAGACCTTCGACCCGGTCAGCAGGTAGTCGTCGCCGTCCCTCTCCGCGCGCAGGGCAATCGCGGAGGCATCGGACCCGGCCTGGGGCTCAGTCAGGGCAAAGGCGCCCAGCTGCCGGCCGGCGGTCATCTGCGGCAGGAAGCGCGCCTTCTGCTCGTCGGAGCCGGCGGAGTAGATGCACAGCTGCGCGAGGACGTGGACCGAGAGGCTGACGGCCATGCCCATGTCCGCCACGGCCAGCTCCTCGCAGGCGAGCACCCAGGGGAAGGTGCCCATGCCGGCGCCCCCGAACTCCTCCGGGTAGGGCAGCCCGGTGAGACCAAGCTCGCCCATCCGGTCGAAGAGGCTGCGGTCGTAGCGCTCCTCCTCGTCCCGCTGGGCGACCGTGGGCGCGAGCTCGCGAGCCGCGAACTGGGCGGCGGTGTCGCGCACCGCCCGCTCCTCCTCGGTCAGCGCGAACGGGTCGTGGTGGCGAGGCGGGGCGGTGGCGGCCATCTACTCGACCTTGTTGCCCTTCTCGTCGTAGCGGTAGAAGCCACGGCCCGCCTTCCGGCCGAGATGCCCGGCGGCGACCATCTGGCGGAGCAGCGGTGCGGCGCGGAACTTCGGGTCGCCGATCCCCCGTTGCAGGACATCCATCACGCCGAGCATCACGTCGTTGCCGATGAAGTCGCTGAGCTCCAGCGGGCCCATGGGATGGTTGAGGCCCAGCTTGGCGCCGGTGTCGATGTCCGCGGCACTGCCGGTGCCCTCCATCAGCGCGAAGATCGCCTCGTTGATGAACGGGCCGAGCATGCGGTTCACCAGGAAGCCTGGCATGTCCTTGGACTCGATCACCGTCTTGCCCAGGTCCTCGGCGAACTGCCGGGCGGCGGCGTGGGTGGCGTCATCGGTCTCCAGGCCCCGGATGATCTCGATCAGGCCCATCACCGGCACGGGCGAGAAGAAATGGAGGCCGATGAACTTCTGAGGCCGATCCGTGGCGGTCGCCAGGCCAGTGATGCTGATGCTGCTCGTGTTGCTGGCGAAGATCGTGTCCGCATCGGCTTTGGCGCTGATCTCGGCCCAGGTCTTGCGCTTGAGCGGCTCGTCCTCGAAGACGGCCTCGACGATCAACTGGTGGCCAGCCACGCCATCGGCCCCGACGGCGGTCGTCACGCGGCCGGTGATCTCATCGGCGGCCGACTGGTCGAGCCTCCCCTTGTCAACCTGGCGGGCCAGGTTGCCGGCGATCCGCGCCTTGCCCTTGTCGGCCAGCTCCGGCGTGCGGTCGGCCAGCGTCACCTGCTTGCCGGCGGCCGCGCTCACCTGGGCGATGCCGTGGCCCATCAGGCCGGCGCCGATGACGTAGACGCGGTCGATGCTCATGGGCGGCTAGCCTAGCAGTCCCGCTAATCTGGCCGCCAATGACCGATACCTCCGCTCGCACCGTCCTGCGGCCGATGCGTCCCGACGAGTACCCGGCCTTCGTGGAGAGCTCCAAGGCCGG
>DASSNX010000053.1:0-32619 GCA_035701185.1 Candidatus Limnocylindria bacterium | reverse complement strand
CCGCTGGCCATCGTCGAGAAGCGGCGCCTCGGCAACGAGGACCGCACCGAGCTGATGAACGTCATCGGCGAGGTGGCCGGCAAGACCGCCGTGATCATCGACGACGAGATCGACACCGCCGGCTCGCTGATGGAGGCGGTCAACGCCCTGGTCGCCGAAGGGGCGACCGAGGTGTACTCCTGCGCGACCCACGGCGTCTTCTCGCGCCCTGCGCTGGAACGCATCGCCGCCAGCTCGCTGAAGGAGGTGATCGTGACCGACACGATCCCGCTGCCCGAGGATGCGCCCCGCGACCGGATCACCGTCCTGAGCGTCGCGCCCCTCTTCGGTGAGGCGATCAAGCGCATCCATCGCGGCGAGAGCGTCGGCGCGCTCTTCTCGTCCGAGGTCCAGCTGGTCGAGGAGATGACCTTCTGGGGCAGCCGGGTGGACGAGGAGGACGAGGCGCCCGCCATCCCCATCGAGCGCTAGGCGACTCTCCGGCCGGCAGTGCCGCGCCCGTTCGCATCCCCACTGTGGCGCAACGGCGCCTTCGTCCGCATCTGGTCGGCGGCGACCATCTCGATCTTCGGCTCGCTGATCACCCGCCTGGCGCTGCCGTTCGTCGCCATCCTGGTCCTGGGCGCAGGGCCGTTCGAGGTCGCCATCCTCCGCTCGCTGGACGTCCTGGCCGCCACGGGCTTCGGCCTGGTGGCCGGGGCGTGGGTGGATCGGCTTCGTCGGCGTCCGGTCCTGATCGGGGCCGACCTCGGTCGCGCGCTGCTGCTGGCCACGGTCCCGCTGGCCTTCGTGCTGGGCATCCTGACCCTCGCCCAGCTGTTCCTGGTCACGCTGCTGACGGCAATCCTGACGACCTTCTTCGATGCCGCCGACAACGCCTACCTGCCGAGCATCGTGCGCCGCGACGAGCTGGTGGACGCCAACTCCGCGCTGACCGCCAGCGGGTCGGCGGCGGAGTTCACGGCCTTCGGCCTGAGTGGGTTCCTGGTCCAGGTGCTGACGGCGCCGATGGCGATCCTGGTCGACGCCGTGAGCTTCGTCGCCTCCGCCCTGCTGCTTGGCTCGATCCGCACCGTCGAGGAGCCGCCGCCACCCGTCGCCGAGCGGCGCCGCATCCTGGTCGAGATCCGCGATGGCCTGGCGCTCGTTCGGCGCGACCCGGTGCTCCGCGCCCTGGCGCTGACCGAGATGACCCACGGCGTGCTGTGGGGCGTCTTCGGCGCCACCTATCTGCTCTTCGCGTTCGAGGTCCTCGAGCTCGGCCCGGCGGCGATCGGCCTGATCACCGCGGCCGGCGGCGTCGGGTCGCTGCTCGGCGCGCTGGTGGTCGGACGGGCGACGCGGCGCTGGGGCATCGGCCTCACGGCCGTCGGCGGGCTGGTGCTCGCCGCGCTGGGCAACGCGTTCGTGCCGCTCGCGCCGGCCGGGGCGCCATTCGTGGCCGCGGGATTCCTGGTAGCGCAGCAGCTGGTCGGCGACGGCGGCGACACCGTCTACGCCATCACCGAGCAGACCGTGCGCCAGGCGACCGTCGAGAACCGGCTGCTGGGACGCACCGCGTCAACCATCCAGGTCGCGTCCGGTGCGGCGCAGCTGGCGGCCACGCTGGCGGCGGGGCTGCTGGCCGAGGTCATCGGCCTGCGGGCGGTAGCCGTCATGGCACCGCTCGGCGCGCTGGCCGGCGCTGCCGTGATCTGGTTCTCTCCGGTCCGTTCGCTGCGGATCCACGAGCTGGAGGTGTCTGCCGTCGACGCGCTCGAGGAGAGCGTGGCCGAGCGGCCGGTCGGCGGCTGAGCCACACGACGCCAAGCAGGGCCGTATCGGCTTCGCGGATATACTCGAAAGCCCATGATGAAGTTCATTTCCCGGCTGGTGGACTCGAACGAGCGCGAAGTCCGCCGGCTGGAGCCCCTCGTCGAGCGCATCAACGCGCTCGAGCCCGAGTACGAGGCGATGTCCGACGCCGAGCTGCGCGGGACGTCGGCAACGCTGCGCGCCACGCTCGAGGATCGGCTCGGCGACCTCCTCGTCCCCATCGAGCTGCGCGACGTGGCGCCCGGCGAGGAAGAGGAGACCGAGCTCACCGGCAGCGATCCGGCGAGCCACAGCGAGGAGCGCAAGGAGCAGCGCCAGCGCGAGCGCAAGGAGATCGACGCGGCGCTGGACGAGATCCTGCCCGAGGCGTTCGCCGCGGTACGCGAGGCGATGAAGCGCGCGCTCGGCAAGCGCCACTACGACGTGCAGCTGATCGGCGGCATGGTCCTGCACCGGGGCGCGATCGCCGAGATGAAGACCGGCGAGGGCAAGACCTTCGTGGCGCCGCTGGCCGCCTATCTCAACGGCCTGACCGGCCGCGGCGTGCACGTCGTGACCGTCAACGACTACCTGGCCAAGCGCGACGCGCAGTGGATCGGCGCGGTCTTCCATCGGCTGGGCATGAGCGTCGGCAGCATCCAGCATGACGCCGCGTACCTGTTCGACCCGGACTTCCCGCAGACCGATGAGCGCCTGCGCAACCTGCGACCGGTCGACCGCCAGGCCGCCTACGCGGCCGACGTGACCTACGGCACCAACAACGAGTTCGGCTTCGACTACCTGCGCGACAACCTGGTCATCGACCTGGCGCAGCGGGTGCAGCGCGACCACTTCTACGCGATCGTCGACGAGGTCGACAACATCCTCATCGACGAGGCGCGGACCCCGTTGATCATCTCCGGCCAGGCGGAGGAATCGGCCGACAAGTACATCCAGTTCGCGCGCCTGACTCCACGGCTCAAGGCCGAGGAGGACTACATCGTCGACGAGAAGTTCAAGCAGGTGGCCATCACCGAGGCCGGCACCGACAAGATGGAGCGCTGGCTCGGCGTCGACAACCTGTTCGGCAACGACTTCAGCATGGCGCGCCACCTCGAGCAGGCACTCAAGGCCGAGGTGCTCTACCAGCGGGACCGCGACTACGTCGTCAAGGACGGCGAGGTGATCATCGTCGACGAGTTCACCGGCCGGCTGATGCCGGGCCGGCGCTGGTCCGAGGGGCTGCACCAGGCCGTCGAGGCCAAGGAAGGCGTCAAGATCCAGAACGAGTCGCGGACGCTGGCGACGGTCACCTTCCAGAACTACTTCCGCATGTACGACAAGCTGGCCGGCATGACCGGTACGGCGGAGACCGAAGCCGAGGAGTTCAGCAAGATCTACGGCCTCGAGGTCGTGGTCATCCCCACCAATCGCGACATGATCCGCGACGACTTCGCCGACCTGGTGTTCCGGAACCAGAGCGGCAAGTGGAACGCGGTGATCGACGAGATCGCGGAGGAGCACGAGAAGGGCCGGCCGGTGCTGGTCGGCACGATCAGCGTGGCGATCAGCGAGATGCTGTCCGACCTCCTGAAGCGGCGGGGCATCAAGCACAACGTGCTGAACGCGAAGTTCCACGAGCACGAGGCCGAGATCGTGGCCCAGGCCGGACGGTCGGGGGCCGTGACGATCGCCACCAACATGGCCGGCCGCGGGACCGACATCCTGCTCGGCGGCAACCCGGAGATGATGGCCGCCGAGATCCTGCACCGGCAGGGCACGAACGTGCTGGAGGCCACGCCGGAGCAGTACCAGGCCGCCCTGGCGGAGGCCGATCGGGTCTGTGCCGAGGACCGCGACCGGGTGCTCGCCGCCGGCGGGCTGCACATCGTGGGCACCGAGCGCCACGAGGCGCGCCGCATCGACAACCAGCTCCGCGGCCGCGCCGGCCGGCAGGGCGATCCGGGCAGCAGCCGCTTCTACCTGTCGCTGGAGGACGACCTGATGCGCCGCTTCGCATCAGATCGAGTCAGCTCGATCATGGGGCGGTTGGGCTTCGACGAGGGCACGGCCCTCGAGTCGGGCATGGTCAGCCGCACGATCGAGGGCGCGCAGACCCGCGTCGAGGGCTACAACTTCGACGCCCGCAAGCACGTGGTCCAGTACGACGACGTCATCAACCGCCAGCGCGAGACGATCTACCACGAGCGGGAGCGGATCCTGCGCTCCCAGGACCTGGCGCCGACCATCCTGGCCATGCTCGACGAGGAGGTGCGGGAGCAGGTCATGGAGCACACCGCCGGCGACCCCGGCGACTGGAACCGCGACCTGTTGAAGGCCTCGATTACCACGATGGTGCCGACGCTGGATGCCCGGGCACTGGCCCTGATCGACGAGGAGCATGACCCGGCGGCACTCACCGAAGGGCTGCTCGACGCCGTCGCCGAGGCCTACGACGCCAAGCGCGCCGAGGTCGGCGAGGAGGGCATCAACGTCCTGGAGCGGATCGTCCTGCTCCGCGTCATCGACGGGCTCTGGGTCGAGCACCTCACCGCGGTCGACGACATGCGGCGCGGCATCGGCCTGCGGGCGTACTCGCAGCGTGACCCGCTGAACGAGTTCAAGGTCGAGGCCTACCGGATGTTCGACGAGCTGAAGGCGACCATCCGGCACGACGTGACGCACACCATCTTCCGCGTCAGCCTGACCCGCGACGCTCAGCAGCCACAGCAGCGCCCGGCACGCAACGTCACCGAGGGCCGGATCGACCTGGACACCGGCACGGTGGCTGCCGAGCCGACCGGCGGCGCCAGCGGCAACGGCAACGGGCGCTCAGCGGCACGCAACCCGGCGCGCAACCAGGCCCGCAGCGCGGCAGGTGCCGCAGCGAGCGGAGCTGCCGCAGCGAGCGGAGCTGCCGCAGCCGGGACCCGGGCCGGCGGCAAGATCGGCCGCAACGACCCGTGCTGGTGCGGCTCCGGCAAGAAGTACAAGCGCTGCCACGGCGCATAAGGACCATTTCGAGGGTTGGCGGATCGGAGACGAGCCGCTACGATGACGTCCCATAGGTGACGAGGCGCGGTGACCTCGTGCCAATGGAACGCGGAGGGCTTCGTGAAGCAGCTGACCAGCCCCACTCGAGGTCAGGAGACCGCCACCACCCTCCCCGCTCCGGCAACCTCGCTCCCCCTGGTCACCCGCTTCAGAGACCCCGACGAGCCCTACGAAGACCTCATCCAGTGCGAACGTGACTGCATGCGCTGCAGCTACGCCTACACCCTCGACTGCGACGGCAACTGCGGCGCCTGCCCGCGCCAGACCTATTGCCCCTGCGTCAATCCGGCGCGCGTCCGCGGCAAGGCGCTGCGCGTCGGCGAGGCAGACATCCCGGCGGAGCTTCCCATGGTGACGGCCGTTGGACGGAATTAAGGACGAGGCGCAGCGGCTCGCGCGCCTCGTGGCCGACACGGCGGTGCGCCTTTGACTTGCCCGCCAAGGAGACCGAGCTCGCGGAGCTGACCGAGAAATCGGCCGATCCCAACCTCTGGGATGACCCGAACGCGGCGCAGGCGATGCTGCGCCGGGCCGATGAGCTGCGCGAGGAGATCGGCACCTGGCGCGACCTGGAGGCCCGCTCGGGCGCGCTGGTCGAGATCGCCGAGCTGGCCGAGGCCGATGGTGACGCCGGCAACGGGCTGCAGGCCGACCTGCAGCGCGACCTCGACACGCTGAACGCCGACTGGACGCGGCTGCAGTCGCGCCTCCTCCTCTCCGAGCCGTACGACGAACGGCCGGCGATCGTATCGGTCCATGCCGGCGCCGGCGGGACGGAGTCGCAGGACTGGGCGGAGATGCTGCTGCGCATGTACCTGCGCTGGGCGGAGCGCAACCGCTTCAAGGCCGAGATCCTGGACCAGACCGAGGGCGAGGAGGCGGGCCTGAAATCGGTCACCTTCGGGGTCAATGGTCGCTTCGCCTACGGGCGGCTGAAGAGCGAGCGTGGCGTCCATCGGCTGGTGCGCATCAGCCCCTTCGACTCGCAGAAGCGCCGTCACACCAGCTTCGCGCTGGTGGAGGTCATGCCGGAGGTCGCCGAGGACGCGGCGGTCGAGATCCGCGACGACGACCTGCGGGTCGACACCTACCGTTCCAGCGGGGCGGGCGGCCAGCACGTCAACAAGACCGACTCGGCGGTGCGCATCACGCACCTGCCCACCGGCATCGTCGTCACCTGCCAGAACGAGCGCAGCCAGGCACAGAACAAGGAGCGCGCCATGGCCGTGCTGCGCGCCAAGCTGGTCGAGCGCCAGCAGGAGGAGCGGGAGGCGGAGATGGCCCGCCTGCGCGGCGTGCATGTCGAGGCCGGCTGGGGCAACCAGATCCGGAGCTACGTGCTGCAGCCCTACACGATGGTCAAGGACCTGCGGACCGGGATCGAGACCTCGAACCCCACCGCGGTGCTGGACGGCGACCTGGACGCCTTCATCGAGGGCTACCTGCGCTCCCGGATCGGCACCGATGGAGACGCCGCATGATCGAGGCGATCGAGCGGCCACTGGCCGCCGCGGCGAGCGACGTCCAGCCGGTCATCAGCATGGTGGACGTGGGCATGACCTACCCCAACGGCAAGGTTGCCCTGGCCGATGTCAACGTCGTCATCCCGCCGGGCGACTTCGTCTTCCTGGTCGGCCCGTCCGGCGCCGGCAAGACGACCTTCATCCGTCTCCTGATCCGCGAGCAGCTGCCCACCAGCGGCCGCCTGGTGGTCGCCGGCCGCGACCTCGCCCGGCTGCGCCGCCGCGAGATCCCACGGTTGCGACGGCGGATCGGGATCGTGTTCCAGGATTTCCGGCTGCTGCCGAACAAGACGGTGTTCGAGAACGTGGCCTTTGCCCTGGAGGTGACCGGTGCCTCCCGCACGGACATCCGCCGTCGCGTACCGCAGCTGCTCAACCTGGTGGGGCTGCACGAGCACGACGAGCACCTGCCGACCCAGCTGTCCGGCGGCGAGCAGCAGCGCGTGGCCATCGCGCGCGCCCTGGTCCACGACCCGGCCATGCTGATCGCGGACGAGCCGACCGGGAACCTGGACCCTGTCACGTCCTGGGAGATCATCCAGCTGCTGATCCAGATCAACGAGCTGGGCACCACCGTGCTGATGGCCACCCACAACCAGGAGATCGTGAACGCCATGCGCCGCCGCGTGCTGGCACTCGAGCACGGGATGCTGGTCCGCGACGAGTCCGGCGCGGCGTACGAACGCGAGTACTGAGCCGATGCGCTTCATCCGCTTCATCGGCTTCGCGGTGGTGCGCGCCTGGCAGGGCTTCTGGCGCAACGCGATGATGAGCCTGGCCGCCACGGCCACCGTCATCCTGATGCTGATCCTGCTGTCGGGCCTGTTCATCGTGATCAGCGGCCTGAACTCGGGCCTGGAATTCATCGAACGCAAGGTTGCCGTCACCGCGGTGCTCGTCGACGACCTGAGCCAGCCGCAGCTGGACGGCGTGATCGCTTTCGCCCGCAGCCAGCCGGGCGTCAGGGACGTGCTCTACGTCAGCCCGGAGATGGCCATGGACCGGCTGCGCGAGAACTACCGCGAGCGCGGCCAGGAGCTCGACCTGGGCGGAGCGGACATCAAGCTCTACGCCAGCATCGAGGTGGCGCTCACCGACCCGACCTTCGGCGACTCGGTGGCGAGTGCCCTGCAGACCCGCTCCGAGGTCAAGACCATCACCACCAAGCAGGCGTCGGTCGACCAGCTGGTGCGGATCATCGGCACCATCCGCACCGTCGGCATCGTGGCGCTGATCCTGGTTGGCGCCGTGGTGCTGTTCATGATCGTGAACACGATTCGGATCGCGGTCTATTCGCGCGCCACCGAAATCGAGATCATGCGGCTGGTGGGCGCCAGCGACTCCTTCATCCGCTGGCCGTTCATCCTGGAGGGCATCCTCTGCGGCCTCATCGGCGGGCTGGTGACCGTCGTGCTGGTCGCGATCGTGTGGGATCCCATCCAGCCGGTGATGGTCCAGGTCTTCCAGATGCCGACCTCGGTGAGCGCCGAGTTCCTGGCCACGCTGTCAGCCATCGTGCTGGCCGTCGGCCTGGGGGTGGGCGCCATCGGCTCCTGGATCAGCGTCAGATCCAACCTGTCAGCCGCGGCGTAGCAGCGTAGTAAGCGAAACGTAATCGGCGCGTAATCGAGCCCCGCGAGCGCCGATGCTATGCTCCGCCGACCTCAGATGACCGACCAGACCCCGCCACCCGTGCCAGCCGCGCCGCCGTCCGCTGACCCCACCGCGCCCGCGGCCGCGCCGCAGCCGGCTCCCCCCGGTCGCCGCTTCTCCGGATCGCCGCTCGCCTGGGCCGCAGCCCTGGCCCTGGCCGCCCTGGTCGGCACCCTGCTGTTTGTGGGCGGCTACCTGGCCGCCGGCGCCAGCGGCAGCTCGTCGTGCGTGGCCTCGAAGGCCTTCGAGCCGCTGTGCCAGGCCTACGCGCGGCTGAAGTCGCAGTTCGTCGACCAGCTGGACGACTCCAAGCTTGCCAGCGGCGCCATCCAGGGCATGTTCGAGTACGGCGTGAAGGATCCGTTCAGCGGCTACATGTCGCCGGACGACTACCAGCGCGCCGTGGGCGATCTGTCCGGCGAGTTCTCGGGGATCGGCGCCGAGATGGGCGTCAAGAACATCAAGGACCCCAAGAACCTGGACGCCTGCACGACCCTCAGCGACAGCTGCGCCCTCGTCGTCATCGCACCGCTGGAGGACTCCCCGGCGAAGGCCGCGGGGCTGCTGGCCGGCGACATCGTCACCAAGGTCGACGGCAAGACCGTGAACGGCCTCTCGTTGGGCGATGCCGTCAAGGAGGTGCGTGGCGAGGCAGGCACCAAGGTGACCCTTTCTCTCATCCGCAACGGCAAGTCGCTCGAGATGACGATCACGCGAGCGCAGATCACCATGAAGGAAGTCTCCAGCAAGATGCTGGAGAACCACATCGGCTATATCGCGCTGCACGGCTTCTCCAGCGCCAGCCCGGGTCAGTTCCACGACGCGCTGGCCAAGCTGCTGGACGACGGCGCGACCTCCATCGTCTTCGACCTGCGCGACAACCCGGGCGGCTACATCGATGCCGCCAACAACATCGCGTCGGAGTTCATCAAGGAGGGCCTGGTCTTCACCCAGGAATCAGAGGCCGATGGGGTCACCCGCTGGCAGGCAACCGGCAAGGGCGTGGCCACCAGCCCGGACATCCCGCTGGTCGTGCTGGTCAACAACGGCTCGGCGTCTGCCTCCGAGATCGTGTCGGCCGCGCTCAAGGAGCGGGGGCGGGCGACGATCATCGGCCAGCACACCTACGGGAAGAACACCGTCCAGCTGTGGAGCCGGCTGGACAACGGCGGCGGCGTCCGGATCACGATCTCGCGCTGGTTCACCCCGGACCACCACAGCGTGGCGCCCGACGGGCTGCAGCCGGATATCACCGTGACCGTGCCCGACGGCACCCCGCCGGAGCGCGACCTGTACCTGGAGCGCGCCCAGTCCTTCCTCGAGCACCAGGCCACCGGCGGCGCGCCACGGCCATCGGCTCAGCCCACCGGTGCCGACCAATCCTCGTGGCTGGTGCCTGCGCTGTCGCCAACGAGCTACGACGCCAGCGGCCAATGGATCGCGCCGGTCTGAACTGACCCGTTGCGGAACGCCGGCGAAGGCTGGTAGGATCGCGACAACGAAAGGAGGTGGTGTGCAGTGAGTAGTTCCTGTCACGCCACCACCGAGGCGGTGCGATAGCCACCCTCGTGTGGTAGCGACGAGGAAGCCGGCCAGATGGCCGGCTTCTTCATTTCGCCTAGCATTCCCCACCCATGGCCGAGCACACCGTCGCCCTCAACCGCCGCGCGCGCCACGACTACGCCATCGAGCAGACGATCGAGGCGGGCCTCGTCCTGACCGGAACCGAGATCAAGTCGATCCGCGCCGGGCGGGCCAACCTGGCCGAGGCGTATGCCCGCGTCGAGCGCGGCGAGGCCTGGCTGATCGGCGCGCACATCGCGCCCTACGAGCAGGGCAACCGGAACAACCACGAGCCGACCCGCACCCGCAAGCTGCTCCTCCACCGCGACCAGATCGCCGAGCTCGTCGGCCGCGTCCAGTCGAAGGGCTACACCCTGGTGCCGCTGCGGCTGTACCTGAAGGACGGCCTGGCCAAGCTGGAGATCGGCATCGCGCGCGGCAAGAAGACCCACGACAAGCGGCGCTCCATCGCCGAGCGCGACATGCGCCGCGAGCTCGAGCGCCAGACCAAGGCCCGCATCAAGCTGTAGTCGCCATCCGCTTGACACGAAATTCATCGGCTGTAGAATTCATCGCCTGATGAGTTCCGAGTCGAGCGTAAAGCCGGCCATCCGCGCGGTGGACCTGACCAAGCAGTTCGGCGACCTGCGCGCGGTGGACGACATCAGCTTCGACCTGGCGGCATCGCGCATCTATGGCCTGCTCGGGCCGAATGGCTCCGGCAAGACGACGCTCATCCGCCTGCTGACCGGGCTCGCCCAGCCGAGCGGCGGTCACGCCGAGGTGCTGGGTGTGCCGATGCCATCGCGGGCCAACCTGGCGCGCATCGGCTACATGACCCAGAGCGACGGCATCTACCCCGCGCTCAGCGTCTGGGAGAACGTGCGCTTCTTCGCGGCGGCGTACGGCGTGCGTGGGACGGATCCCGTGCGCCAGGCCCTGGACATCGTGCAGCTGGCCGACCGAGCGCACTCGATCAGCGGCACGCTATCCGGCGGGCAGCGCCGCCGGCTGTCGCTGGCCTGCGCCCTCGTCCACCGGCCGCCGGTGCTGTTCCTGGACGAGCCGACCGTGGGCATCGACCCGCTGCTGCGCGTCCAGTTCTGGGGCTACTTCCGCGATTTGGCGGCGAACGGCACCACCATCGTGGTGTCCAGCCACGTCATGGACGAGGCGGATCGCTGCGACGAGCTGATGTTCGTGCGCTCGGGTCGGGTCATCGCCCGGGGAAGCGGCGACGCCATCCGCGAGCAGGCGGGCACGGCTGACCTGGAGCAGGCCTTCCTGCGCCTGGGCGAGAGCACGGCGGCGAACCGATGAGCCCGCTTCGCCTCGGCGCGCTGTTCCGCCGCGTCGTGGCCGAGATCCGTCGCGACCGGCCCTCGCTGGCGCTGCTGTTCATCGCGCCGGTGCTGGTGACCGGGCTGCTCACCTTCATCCTGCGCGAGGGGCAGGCGCCGGCGGTGGACGCCGTGGTGGTCAACGCCATGGGCGCCCCGGGCGGCCAGATCGAGAGCGCCCTGCGCACGGCGCTTGAGGCCAACGGGGGCTCGGTGCGCGAGGTCGCCGACGAGGCCGCCGCCAGCCAGGCCCTGCGCGACGATCAGGCCTCGGTGGCGGTGGTGCTGCCACAGCCCGGCGGCGGTGCCCCGACGATCAGGGTCATCACCTACGGGCTGGACCTGTCAGGAGATGCCAACCAGCTGGCCGCGGTGCAGCGTGCCCTGCTCGGCACCTTCGCCGGCGCCAGCGGCGTGCCGCTGCCGCGCATCGAGCACGACACGCTGTTCGGGACGCCGAGCGATGACCCGATGGCCAACTTCGCGCCGGCGATGGTCGGCTTCTTCACCTACTTCTTCGTCTACCTGCTGACCGGCGTCAGCTTCCTGCGGGAGCGGACCGGCGGAACCCTGGAGCGGCTGATGGCCACGCCGGTGACGCGCGGCGAGATCGTCATCGGCTACACGCTCGGCTTCGTCCTCTTCGCCGTGCTGCAGGTGGCCATCCTGCTGGGCTGGGTGCTGGGTGAGGTCAGCGTGCCCTCCATCGGTCCGCTGCCCGAGTTCAGCCTGGGCCTGGGCGTGGCGACCGCCGGCAGCCCGCTCTTGGCGTTCCTGGTGGTCCTGATGCTGGCGCTGGGCGCCGTCAGCCTGGGCATCTTCCTGTCGACGTTCGCCCGCACGGAGCTGCAGATCATCCAGTTCATCCCGCTGGTGCTGGTGCCGCAGTTCCTGCTGTCGGGCGTCCTCTTCCCGGTCAGCAGCCTGCCCGACGTCATCCAGCCCTTCGTCAAGATCATGCCGCTCAACTACGCGGTCGACGGCCTGCGCCAGGTCTTCGTGCGCGGCGCCGACCTGTCGGTGCCGGAGCTCCAGGTGGACCTGCTGGTGCTGGCCGGCGTGGCCATCTTCTTCGCCACCATCGCCTCGCTGACCATCCGGCGCGACGTGGCATGAGGCGCTCCGGTCGACGGGCCGGTTCGGCCGATACCCGGGGGGAGATCCTGGCGGCCGCACGGCAGGTTTTCGGCGAGCACGGCTTCGAGAACGCCTCGGTTCGCAAGGTCGCGGCCAGAGCCCAGGTCGACCCGGCGCTGGTGCACCATTACTTCGGCACCAAGCAGGCACTCTTCCTGGCGGCCATGGAGCTGCCCATCGACTTCAGCGCGCTGGTCGAGCGGGTCATGGCTGGCCCGCGGCGGGAAATCGGGGCGCGGCTGGTGCGGCAGACCCTGGAGCTGTGGGAGGACCCGGCCATGCGGACCCGATTGATGGGCATCGTGCGGTCGGCGACGACGGATGAGGTCGCGGCAGAGATCCTCCGCCGGCTGCTCTCCGCCGGGCCAATCCTGGCCCTCACCCGCGCCAGCGGACAGCCGGACGCCGCGCTGCGGGCCACGCTGGCCGGCTCGCAGATCGTGGGCCTGGCCATGGCCCGCTACGTCATCCGCGTCGAGCCCCTTGCATCGGCGCCGCTGGACGAGGTGGTGCGTGCCATCGGCCCCACCATCCAGCGCTACCTCGCGGGAAGGCTCTGATTGGAACGGGCGTTCACATCGGCCATGGCGTGTGGTAGGATGGGGTGGTCAATTCGGTTCGTGGGGATGTCAGGTTTCGACAGGGCTCAGGAACCGGAAACTGCAGGTCGAGGTCGCCCGCATGGCCTCGTAAATCCGCGGGCAAGCCAGCAACTGGCAATCGTCAGTTCGCTCTCGCTGCTTAGTCAGTGAGCATCGACGTCGTCCCCCCTCCCCGGACGGCGAAGATGTCATCAGGGGAGGTGCGGCGCCGCCGACTCCGGTGA
Organism: Candidatus Limnocylindria bacterium; assembly: GCA_035701185.1. GTDB lineage: Bacteria > Chloroflexota > Limnocylindria > QHBO01 > QHBO01 > DASSCW01. Next base: position 19,729 of record DASSNX010000053.1, on the reverse strand, counting down.
GTGGCGTCAAAGGGCCGAAAGGCTGCCGGATAGCGAGTGGAGCACCCCGCCGGTCGGGGGCCCGTTCCGCGAAACGCTCGTAGGCCGGACAAACCTGTAGGACGTTTCCGGCAACTCGGTTCTGGACGGGGAGTTCGATTCTCCCCCATCTCCACCAGCACTCATTCGAGCTCCGCCGCCACGGCGCGCGGAGCTCTTTCATGTCCGTTTGACCGGGAATGAAACCCTAGGACTGGCTGGACACGTGTGCTACGGTGCCGGGCGCGGCCCCGTCCAAGTCGATTGATCTCGCCGGCCGCCGAACGGAGGCACTTCGGCTCATGGACTTATCCAAACTCGACTCGAATGAGAAGTTGGCCGTCTACGGTGCGGTCGCGTCAATCGTTGGCCCCATCCTCGCGTCGCTTGGGTTTGGGTTCGGCGTCGGCTGGTTCACGCTTCTCCTGGCCATCGCCATGCTCGCGATCGTCTTCATGCCCCAGTGGTCACCGCAGACGCAATTGCCCGGATCCAAGGGCAGCCTGATGCTCGTCGTCGGCGGGATTGCCGCAGTGACATCGGCGTTGGCGTTGCTCAGTTCGATCGGCTTTCTTGGCTTCTTCGGCAGCGACATCCTCTTTGTCCTCGGGTGGCTGATCGGAATTGCGGGCGGCCTCCTCATGGGCTGGGCCGGCTGGCAGGAATTCCAGGCGGAAGGCGGCAAGTTCCAGCTCGGCAGCGCGCCGAGCGGGACCAGCGCCTCCACCCCCGCGGCACCGTCTTCCCAGCCGATGCAGTCGGCTCCCCCGCAGGCCGCTCCGCCTCCTCCCCCGGCAGCGCCGGCCAATGAGCCGATGGGCACCGAGGGTTCGGGCATGGGTGAGACCGGCATGGGTGACACCGGCATGGGTGACACCGGCATGGGTGACACCGGCACGCGCGAGGATCAGGCCTAGTCCTGCAACAGCTCCTCGGCGAGCGTCACGAGCAGGTCGATCGGATCGGCCTGCTCGTTCGTTTCGTCGCTGGCTGAGCGCACCGCGCTGAGACGGTTCGCGACCGCATCGCCGGCGAGCCCGTCGTCGATGGCATCGACCGCCTCCGCCAGCAGGTGGCGGCGGTCGGCGACCTGCTCGCCCGCGGCGACGTGGCGGACGAGCGCCGAGAGGTCCGCCTGGCTGGCCTCGAGCTCCGGTGGCGGGTCGTCGAAGGCCTCCTCGAACCAGGCGATGGCGAGCGCGAGCAGGACGTTCGCATCGGCCGTGCGCCCGCGGATGACCGGACCGCGGCCCGCCACGACGCGATAACCCGCCGGCCCGGGCTGGAAGCCGATCCAGGGCCCGTCATCGCTGACGCGCCCGATGGCGCAGACGCCCTCCACGGCAGCTGCCGCCCACCTCCGCCAGGTTGCCGGCTACGACTCCAGCTTGGTGGCGGGCAGGACCACGATGCGCCGGTTCGGCTCGACGCCGACGCTCTGGGTGCGGACCTTGGGGTTCTCGACCAGTGCCATGTGGACGATCCGGCGCTCGACCGCGGGCATCGGCTCCAGCTGGATGATCTTGCCGCTCTGGATCACCCGCTTGGCTGCCCGCTCGGCAACGTCGCGAAGCTGCTCCTCGCGGCGGCCGCGGTAGTTCTCCACGTCGACGCTGATGCGGTGCCACTGCCCCTCGCGCTTGGCGACGATCAGGTTGACGAGGTGCTGCAGGCTGGCCAGCTTCTCTCCCCGGCGGCCGATGAGGACGCCCAGGTCAGAGCCCTTGACGTTCAGCTTCGAGGTCTCGGTGCCCATGGCGATCTCGACGGTCGCGTCCACGCCCATCAGCTTCAGCATCTCGGTCAGCACGTCGCGACCGCCCTCGATGGCGCTGCGCTCGGCATCGCTGAGCTCTTCCAGTGGCTTGGCCGGGATGAACGGCGCCGGCTCGCGTGGCTCACGCGGCTCGCGCGGCTCGCGTGGCGGTCGGTCAGGGCGCTCCCCGCGCGGCGCGCGGCCCTGGCGCTCGCCACGGTCCCGTCCGTTGCGGCCACGGCCTCCGCGTGTGCGGCGGTTGCGCTCGGCGCGCTCGAGCTCGGCGAGCTGGTCGCCGGCCTCGTCGTCGGCGCCGATGGGAATCGCGGCGGCCGCCGCCGCCTCGTCATCGGCTTCGCCGACGGCGGGTGCCTCGGGCACCCGGATGGTGTCGGCCGCGGCCACGGCAGACTTCGGTGCGGCCAGGATGCGGGCATCCTCGCCACCCACGCCCAGGATGCCGCGGCTGCCCTGGGAGAGGATCTCGATATCCAGGTCGGAGAGGTCCGATTCGAACTCGCGCATGGCGGTCCGAATCGCCTCCTCGACGTTCTTGCCGGTGAATTCCTTGAACGTCATCGTCTTCGGCCCCTTCGTCGCCTGGACCCGGAGCGCGGCTGCTGGCGAGTGCTGCCAGGCGCGCTGCCCGGACCGTTGGTCGCTTGCGGGCGGTCATCCCGCCCATTGGTCTTGTCCCGCGGGCCTCGCTCGTCGTCCGCCTTCAGGCGTTTCAGCGGGGCATCAGCGGGGGTGGGCGCCCACTTCGGCTGCCAGCCGAAGAGTGGGAACAGGTTGCCCCAACCCATGAGCATGAACTGCTGGACGATCAGGATCAGCGTCAGCACGCCGTAGTACAGGATCAGGCCGCTGGGCAGGAAGGAGCCCCAGAGGACCATCATGACCGGGAAGATGTAGATCATGGTGGTGGCGGTGCTGGCCGTCGGATCGTCCGGGTTGGGGCGCGGGCTGGTCATCTTGGCCTGCACGAACTGGAAGATGCCCGTCAGGATCGCCAGCGCGCTGATGGTGAAGCCGAACAGCATCACCGAGAACACTTGATCGACCCGTGCCAGGTCGAGGTTGAAAAGCCAGCCCACGGTCGTGTCCACGGTCTGGCCGGCGCTGAACTTCAGCGGGTCGATGAGCTGGCAGTTCAGCGGCAGGAATGCCGTGAAGTCCGGCGGCACGGTGCACGACCCGCTGACCGGGATGTGGTAGTGGTTCGGCGAGCCCGCGACGGCGGTGATGGCCGGATTCGAGGCCAGGAACTGCGTGAACTGCTGCTTCAGGTTGTCCGGCGCCGTGTACGAGACGACGCTGCTGATCCGGTTGAGGACGGAATACAGCGCGATCAGGATCGGCATCTGGAGCACCAGAGGCAGGCAGCCGCCGAACTGGCTGACGCCGTGCTCGCGGTAGAGGGCCATCGTCTCCTCGGCGACCTTCTGCCGGTTGCCCTTGTGCTTGCGCTGGATCTCGCGAACCAGCGGCTGCATGCGCTGCATCTCCTTCTGTGACCGGATCTGCCGCACGAACAGGGGCCACAGGGCGAAGCGGACGATGATGGTGAAGACGATGATCGCGATGGCCAGGTCGGTGAAGAGGACGCGGTAGAGCAGCGTCAGCAGGTTGAAGAGCGGCAGGAAGAAGACGTCCCACGGCGGGGTGAAATGCTGGATGCCAAGGAACCCGTCGGCGAACGGCAGCGGCAAGGTCAGCTCGTCCTTCCAGCTCGGCCAGTGTTCAGCGGGCGCTCAGCGGACCGGGTCATAGCCGCCCGGATGCAATGGATGGCAGCGGCCGATGCGCTTCATCCCCATCCACGAGCCGCGCAGCAGCCCGTAGCGCTCGATGGCCTGGTAGGTGTACTCGGAGCAGGACGGGTAGTAGCGGCAGCTGGGCGGCAGCCAGGCGAAGAGCCACTGATAGCCGCGGACCATACCCAGGCCGATCTTCCTCATCTCCCGATCCCGGATCGCTCCAGGAGCGATCCCAGTGCCGCGCGCAGCTCCGCGTGGCTGGCGAGGGCCGCCTCCGGTCGCGCGATCAGCAGCAGGTCCCACCCGGAGCCGATCTCGCCATGGCGCTCGCGAACCAGCTCGCGCAGCCGGCGCCGTACCCGATTGCGCTGAACCGCCCCACCGAGCGCCCGGGGAGTGCTCAACCCGACCCTGGTCTCGGTCCGGTCGGTGCGCAGCGTTCGCAGCACCAGCAACCGGTTCGAGCGGGCCGTTCCGTTTCGCGCCAGCGCATCGAAGTCCGCCTTGTGCCGAAGCATCGGGAAGGCAGCCACTTGCGAGCGCCTCGCGTCACGCGGTGAGCCGCTTGCGTCCCTTTGCGCGTCGTCGGGCCAACACGCGCCGACCGCCCTTCGAAGCCATGCGGGCGCGGAAGCCGTGTTCCCGCTTCCGGGCGCGCTTCTTGGGCTGATAGGTCCTCTTCATCGGTGCGTGCCAGTCCTCTTAGTTCAGCGGCGAGCGAGCTGCGAAGTCCATCAAACACACGAACGGCTGGCTCGCGCCAGCCTCTTCCGATCGCCGTTTCCGGCTCGTCTCGCTCTGCGCCGCGGATGATACCGGCGGGTCGGAGCCCGGTCAAACTTCCGACAGCGCCGAACCATTGCTTGCCGCGAAAGGCCGCTGCTACACTGGCCCGACCCCCGAGGCCGGGCGCCGAAAACCCGCGGTCCCGCGCCGTCCGGAGGGAGTAGGATTCCCGCCCCGACGACCCCCTCCGTGACTCCAATGGGAGACGGCGATTGATGGATGCGAAGCAGGTGTGGCGTGCCGTCCTGGGAGAGCTGCAGGTCTCTCTCTCGCCCGCCAACTTCGAGACCTGGCTGAAGGACACCACCCTCGCCGAGATCGACGAGAGCCGCTTTCGCATCGCTGCCCCGAACGGGTTCGCCCGTGACTGGCTGGACAACCGCTACCGCACCCTGGTGAGCCAGACCCTGGCCCGGGTGGTGGGCGGATCGGTCCAGGTCGAGTTCGTCGTCGCCGATGCCCCCGGCCCGGTCCCCGCCCAGGCGGACGAGGACGGGCTGCCGCCACCACCCGCCTCGGCCGGCGGCAACACCATCAATCTCAACGGGCGCTACACCTTCGCCAACTTCATCGTCGGCTCGGCCAACCGCCTGGCCCACGCCGCGGCGCTCTCCGTCGCCGAGCGCCCGGGCCATGCCTACAACCCGCTGTTCCTGTACGGCGGCGTGGGCCTCGGCAAGACGCACCTGATGCACGCCGTCGGCAACGCGGTGGCTGCCAAGTTCCCGCGCAAGCGGATCCTGTACGCGACCTCCGAGAAGTTCACCAACGACTTCATCAACTCCATCCGCGAGCAGAAGATGGAGGACTTCCGGAACCGATACCGCCGCATCGACGTGCTGCTGATCGACGACATCCAGTTCATCGCCGAGCGGGAGCGGACGCAGGAAGAGTTCTTCCATACCTTCAACGCCATCCACGAGGCGGGCAAGCAGATCGTGCTGAGCTCGGATCGCCCGCCGAAGGCCATCACCACCCTGGAGGAGCGGCTGCGCTCTCGCTTCGAGTGGGGGCTGATCGCCGATCTGACGCCGCCGGACCTGGAGACGCGCATCGCGATCCTGCGCTCCAAGGCGGAGGACCAGCTCAACCTGATCCCGGCCGAGGTGATCGAGTTCATCGCCCGCAAGGTGGTGAGCAACGTCCGCGAGCTGGAGGGCGCGCTGAACCGCGTCATCGCCTACGCGTCGATGTCGGGCATGCCCATCAACAACGAGCTCGCGTCGGCGGTGCTCAGCAACGTGATGTACAACCCCAAGAAGCGGTCGATCACCCCGCAGCGCATCGTGCGCGCGGTGGCCGACTACTACGGGGTCAACCTCGACCAGCTGCGCAGCAGCAAGCGTGACCGGGCCATCGTGGTGCCGCGCCAGATCGCCATGTACCTGATCCGCGAGGAGACCGACATCAGCCTGCTGCGCATCGGCGCCGAGCTCGGCGGCCGCGATCACTCGACCGTGCTGCATGCCTGCGACAAGATCGCGCGGGAGCTGGCCGAGAACGACGAGATGCGGCGCGAGATCAGCGCCGTGCGGGAGATGATCTACTCCGAGTGAGGCCACGTGCCGCGGGTGGAAAAGCCGTCCCGGGGTGGTGGATATCGGCTCCTGACTGTGGACGAAGGCGCGCGTCGGCCTCCGGGCACCATCGGCTGAGGGGCAGGCAATCCCATGTCCGTGCACCAGCAGGGGGCCTTCAGGGGCCGATGAATCCACCGCAAACCGGCCGATACCAACACCACCGCCCGGCCATCCTGAGCACGGCTGGCGGGTGCCGTCCACAACGTCCACACCCCTACGAGGGGAGACGACGGAATAGGTATTCTTCTCTCTGGTTTCGTAACGGATGGAGTGGCGCTTCACGGTGCGCAGCGAGACGCCCGTCAAGCCCAGTGAGGGTGAGGGCTCGATGAACATCTCGGTCATGCAGGAGAACCTGGCACGCGGCCTGGGCGTGGTCAGCCGCGCGGTCAGCAGCCGGGCCACCCTGCCGGTTCTCGCGAACGTGCTGCTCAAGACGGAGGACGCCGGCCTGAAGCTGACCGCCACGAACCTGGAGATCGGCATCAACTGCTGGGTGCCGGGCAAAGTGGAGGCCGAGGGCGAGATCACGGTGCCGGCCAAGCTGCTGACCGATCTCGTGATGTCGCTGCCGAACCAGCGCATTGACCTGCAGCTGTCGGCCAAGGACCGGACCCTGAAGGTGTCGTGCGGCAACAGCCGCTCCAGCATCAAGGGCATCGATGCCGACGAGTTCCCGGTGGTCGCGGCCATCGGCGACGCGCCGGCCACCAGCGTCGGAGCGCGCGAGCTCCGAGACGCGCTGGGCGAAGTGGTGTTCGCGGCCGCCAGCGACGAGAGCCGGCCGATCCTGACCGGCGTGCTGACCAAGCTGGACGGTCAGGCCATGACCCTGGCCGCCGCCGACAACTATCGGATCGCGGTCCGGACCGTGGCCACCACCAAGCCGGTGGCACCGGAGCTGAGCATCGTGGTGCCGGCGCGCTCGTACGCGGAGCTGATGCGCATCCTGCCGGACTCGGACGATCCCATCGACATCACCGTGACCCCCAACAAGAGCCAGGTCCTCTTCCACGTGGAGGGCATCGACCTGGTGTCGCGGCTGATCGAGGGGCAGTTCCCGAACTACGAGCCGGTCATTCCCACCAGCCACACCAGCCGGGCGGTGATCGACCGCGAGTCGTTCCTGGCCGGCGCCCGGAGGGCGAGCATCTTCGCCCGCGACAGCGCCAACATCGTCAAGGTGGAGCTGGCTGGCGACGACGGCAACGGGCTCTCGATCACGGCCCACGCGGCGGACGTCGGCGAGAACGCCGACACGCTGGAGGCCACGCTGGACGGGCAGGCGACGACCATTGCCTTCAACGCGCGCTACCTGATCGACGTGCTCGCCAACCTGCGCGCCGACGAGGCGGCGCTGGAGCTCTCCGGGCCGCTGGCCCCGGGCGTGATCCGGGGCGTGGGCAAGGACGACTACGTCCACGTCATCATGCCGGTCCGCACCGCCTCCTGACGCCGACCCACCCGAGCCGAAGGCCGGCGCCATGCGACTGACCCATCTCAGCCTCACCGATTTCCGCAGCTACGCCACCGCGGAGCTGATGCCGGACGGCGGGCTGACCATCGTGGCCGGGCCGAACGGGGCGGGCAAGACGAACCTGCTGGAGGCGGTCCACGTGGCCATCACTGGCCGCTCGCACCGAGCGGCAGCCGACCTCGAGCTGGTGCGCCACGGCCAGCCGTTCGCGCGAGTCCGCCTGGACCTCGCCTCCCCCGAAGCCGATGGCTCCGCCGCGCGCATCGAGCTGCTGCTCCCCGGTGAGGCGGCCACGCCCGAGATCCGCAAGCGGCTGCTGGTCAACGGGGTTTCGCGGCGAGCCGCCAGCGTGGCCGAGGTGGCCCGCTCCGTCCTCTTCCGCCCCGAGGAGATGCTGCTGCTGATCGGCGCGCCGTCGGAACGGCGCCGCTTCCTGGACGCGATCCTGGCCCAGCGCGACCGCGGCGCGGCCCGCGACCTGGCCGAGCTGGCGCGGGTCCTGGCCCAGCGCAACGCCCTGCTGCGTGCCATCCGGCGCGAAGAGGCCGGGGACGAGGGGCTGGGCTTCTGGGATGAGCAGCTGGCCGCCATCGGCGCTCGGGTGATGGCCGCGCGACTGGCGCTGGTGGCGGAGATGGACGCCCAGCTGCCCGACCTGCACGACGCAGTCGCCCCCCGCGAGGAGCTGGACGACCGCGTGCGGCTCACGTACCTGGACACGCTGAAGGACGCGTGGCCGCAGCGGCCCGACGGAGCCGATGCCGAGACGCTGACGGCGGCCTTCCGCCGCCGCATCGCCGATGCCCGTCAGAAGGAGCTGTGGAACGGCGTCTCGCTGGTCGGCCCGCACCGCGACGACCTGCGCGTGGAGCTGGCCGGCCGTGACGTGGCGACCCACGCCAGTCGCGGGCAGCAGCGGACGATCATCCTGGCCATGAAGCTTGCCGAGCGCGAGCTGCTGGCCGGCGAGGGCGCGCCGGAGCCGATCGTGCTGCTCGACGACGTCTTCAGCGAGCTGGATCCCGAGCGCGCCGAGCGGACGCTGGGCCTGCTGCTGGAGCGCGGGCAGGTGCTGGTCACGACTGCCGACCTGGGCCTCCTACCCGCCGGCCGGCGGCGTGGCGTGTCGGTCTGGAACGTGGGCGACGGCGAGCTGCGCCGTGCGCCGAAGGTGGCCTGAGCCGGTGAGCCAGCGCGCCGAGGAGGCCGCCGTGGCGGTGCAGCGTGCCCTGCTGGCCTGCATGGGCCCCGCCGCGGCCGAGCAGCTGGCCAGTGCCCAGCTGCGCCTGGCATGGCAGGAGACCGTCGACGCGGCCGGGCTCAACCGGGGCGGGCTGAGCAGCCGGCTGGTGCGCCACAACAATGGGACCGGCTTCGTGGAGGCCTCCGAGGCGATCCTGGCCCAGGAGCTGACGCTGCGCGCCGAGGCCCTGGTCCAGGCCGTGAACACCCGGCTGCAGGGGCGGCCGGGGGCGACCATTGAGCTGCGCCGACTGGCCATATCGGTGGGTCACGGGGGCCCAGGCCGCTCCCTATAATCGGCCCCGATGCGGCATCCGCTCGGGCGCCGCGACGCGTCGCTGGGTAGCCCATGACCAACCGCCTGGCCACCCGACTCGGGCTGCCGGCGCCGGAGGACCGGCTCCCCGGCGCCCTGGACCTGGTGCGCTTCCACGAGCCGGCCACCGGCTCCCTGGCCCGCACCAAGGGCAGCCTCTTCCTCCTCGCCCAGCTCACCGGCGGCGACTCGCACCTGGCACGCGCCGCGGCGGAGGCGCTGGAGCAGCTGGAGCACGACTACTACTACGACCTCTCGGCGGGCTCGCTGGGGGCGCTGGGCAAGGCGCTGGCCAACGCCAATCGGCGGCTCTACCACCAGCGTGGCCGGCTCGGCATCCCGCGGCGGTCGGGGGTGAGCATCATCGCGATGGCCGTCCGCGGCCGCGAGGCACACGTCGCGAAGCTCGGGCCGGCTGCGGCGGTCATCCTGCGCGAGGGGCGCATGTACGAGCTGCCGCCCCCGCCGGCGGTGCACGAGGAGGATCCGCGCGTCCGCGAGCGCCGCGTGGCCGCCACCCTCGGCGAGGCGCTGGAGATCACGCCCTACACCTGGCACGGCGAGCTGGCGCCGGGCGATCGGCTGGCGCTCGTCAGCCGCAACCTGGCGACCGTGGTCGGGGTGGAGGAGCTGAAGGAGGCGCTGCTCACCCTCCGTCCGTCGGCGGCCGTCGAGCACGTCGAGCGGCTGTTCCAGATCCGCGGCGGCAAGGGCTCGGACGGGATCCTGGCCATCGAAATCACCGAGCTGCCGCTGACTGCCACCACCCGCCAGCTCGAGCCGGTGCGCCCTTCCGAGCCACTGGCCGGGTTGCCGGACACCAGCCCCGTCCCGCTGGCCGATGCGGTCGGCCGCTTCCTGCATCGCATGGGCGACGCGATTGACGGACTGCAGGCATTGCTCGGCCGGGCGGTGCTGTACGGCTTCAACGTGCTGCTGGCCTTCGTCCCGCGCCGGCGGCCGCACTACCCGCGTCAGATCCTGCGCACCGCCGCCGTCGAGGAGGGGCGCCGCCGGCGCCTCGGCCTGGTGGGCATGGCCGGTGTGGCCGGCATCCTGGCGCTGGGCACCAGCGTGGCCAGCCTCCCGTCGGTGGCGCCGGCGGAGGCGATTCCGCGGGCCCTGGTGGCGCGACAGGCGATCGAGGATGCCCACGAGCTGATGGCCCAGGTGGCGGAGCAGGTCGACGGGCACGACCTCATCGACCGTGCGCCAGAGGCCGCCACCGGCCTGCTCAACGACGCCTACGTTGCGCTGCAGCGCGCCGCCCAGGCCGGCATCCCGCAGCGCGCCCTGGACGCGCTCGAGACGCGTGTCGACCGCGGCCTGGACCGGATCTACGACGTCACTCGCCTGGGCGACGCGGCCGTCGTTACCGACCTGCGCGGCGCCTTCGAGGGCATTCGCCCCACCGACATGGTGGTCGCCGGCGACGGGTCGCTGTGGGTCATGGACCGCGGCCGCGGCCGGGTGGTGCACGTCACGCCGCGCGGGACGGCGACCGTGGTGTATCGGTCCGGCCAGCTCATCGGCGGCTTGACCGCCGGCGAGCCGTGGATGATCGCCACCGCCGCGACCGACGTGGTCCTCATTGACCGGCAGCGCCAGGCCTGGCGCTTCGACCTGCGGGAGCAGCAGCCGCGGGCGCTGCGGCTGCCGGGGCTGGAGGACATCGGCGCCAAGAGCAGCCTGCTGGCCGCGCTGCAGCATCGGCCCCCGCTGGAGATCTTCAACCTGTACGTGGTCGACAGCGCGCACAACGACGTCCGCAAGTGGGCGCCCGGCGACGTGGTGCCGGTGGTCTACCCGCAGCGGCCGGAGCGCTTCCTGGTCGGCAAGCCGGACCTCAAGCCGTCCGAGGCGCGCGACATCTTCGTGGACGTCAACCTCTGGCTGCTGCACAGCGCCACGGTCACGCGGGTGAACTTTGGCGTGCCGCTGTCCCAGGAGGACTACTCGCTCGACCCGCCGCCGGACGGCCAGGTGCGCCATGCGCTCGACTACCGCCTGCTGGATGGGGCCACCGTCGGCGACCGCGAGCTGTTCTACGTGTACGACGCGGCCAACGCCCGGATCATCGCCTTCCAGCGCGCCGATGGCGCCTTCGTGCGCCAGTGGATGGCGCCGCGCACCGGCGAGTGGGCCGGGCTGCTGGACGACGTGGTCGCCATGAACGTCGGATCGGTGCCCGACGGGCCGCCGGTCGCCACCCTGCTGACCTCGGACCGGATCGTCCGGGTCGTTCTCGAGTAAGGCCGACTAGAATCGGTCCCATGCGCGACCAGCCATTCGGCCGGGTTCGGCTGATCGAGATGGTGGTCGAGAGCGTGCGCGTCCACATGCTCTCCAGCCAGCACGTGGTCATCCTCAAGGAGTCCGAACGGGACCGATACCTCCCCATCTGGATCGGTCCGTCCGAGGCCAACGCCATCGCCATGCGCCTGCAGGGGCTCACGGCGGAGCGGCCGCTGACCCACGACCTGCTGGTCTCGGTGCTGGGGGCACTGAACTCCAGCCTGAGCCGGGTCGTGGTGACCCATGTGACCGACGGCACCTTCCACGCGCGCCTTTACCTGGAATTGGCCGATGGCAGCGAGGCCGAGATCGACTCCCGCACCTCCGACGCGATCGCCGTGGCGGTGCGGACCGGGTCCACGATCTACGTCGACGAGCGGGTGCTGGACGAGGCCGGCGTCGAGCCCGAGCAGGAGGACGGGGAGGCGGACGAGAAGCTCGCCGTCTTCCGCGAGTTCGTCAACTCGCTGGACGTGGACCTCGAATCCGGGGAGAGCCCGCCGCCCGAAGAGCAGAGCTAGCGGCACCGGCCCGCTGCGATACGGCTGGCGTATCGAACGGCGAAGAACGGGCGGCTCCTTCGATATCCGATACGCCAGGTGCATAGCCGTCGAAGGAACCCGGCTTTGGGCGGATTCCTTCGACCTTTGATACCCAAGGCGCATCAGGCATGGCTGGCCGGGAGAGAATTGCCCAACCCTACCCACGTGGCAGCCACGAGCCGTCACCGACTTGCGGTATGCGACTGGGGATAGCGTTATGTCGATGTGGAGCTGCGCGCAGCTCGCAGCGTGGCCTTCGCTGAGCGTGAATCGTCCGCTCACCGCGGCGCGCGACCACGTCCGAGCGACGTAACGCTAGTGGGGGCGCATATCGGCAGTCGGGTGTGTGTGATCCCCGAAATGGCGGTTCGAGCCGACATTCCGCGGGTTCCGGGCCACGGCGCCGTCAGCGGCCGGACAGCACCTCGTCGCGGCGCGTCCACAGCGCCCAGCGCAGCACGGCCAGATCCCGGAAGGTGCGCAGGATCTTGGTGAACGAGGCCCCCGTGTTCGTGCCCGCCGCACGCGGGTAGTGGTTCACGCCGACCTGCGCCATCCGCACGCCCCGCGCCCGCAGCTTGATCAGCAGCTCGGCCGACAGGAACGGCCCGTCCGAGTCGAGCCGCAGGCCGTCGAAGACCTGGCGCCGGAACAGCTTCATGGCGCAGTCGATGTCGCGCACCCGCAGCCCGAAGGCCACCGACACGATGGCGTTGTAGGTCTTGGCGATGAAGATGCGGTGGAAGGGATCGCGCCGCTTGATCCGGTAGCCGATGACCGCGTCGACGGGCTTGCCCGCATCGGCCAGGCGGTCGAGCAGGCGCGCCATCTCGCGCAGGTCGAACTGGAGGTCGCCGTCGCTGAAGGAGATGAGCTGCCCGCGGGCGTTGGCAAAACCGGCCTTCAGGGCGCCGCCGTAGCCGCGGTTCGGCTGGTGGTGAACGCGGACGCGGGGATCGGCCGCGGCGAGGGCATCGGCCAGCTCGGGCGTGCGGTCGGACGAGCCGTCGTCGACGATCAGGACCTCCAGCGAGCCGTCGACCAGCGGGCCGATCTCCGCGAGGGCCAGCTCCACGGTCCGCTCCACGTTCTCCTCCTCGTTGAAGGCCGGGAAGAAGAAGGTCAGACGCGGCCGCTCGTCGGCAAGTTGCGCGGAGGTCATCGGCGGCCCTCGATGCGAAGCAGGTCGGTGTAACCGGGGTAGGTCGGCAGCGTCTGCGTCTGCCAGGTGGCCAGGATCTGGTCTAGCTCCCAGAACGGCGGGACCACGTAGACCGGGCGATACGGCAGGAAGCGGTCGATGGCGCCGTCGATCGTACCGTAGCCATCATCCAGGATGTTCCGCTCGTCGATGATGGTCACATCGGGTCGGTCGCCCAGGACCCAGCGGTGGTACCACAGCGGCGTGCTGTAGCTCCACCAGCTCACGACCACGGCATCCGGCGGCAGCTGGTTGTAGACCGATGCGACCCACAGGTCGGCATCCCGGTTCGCCCCCTGCTCGGCGCGCTCGGGGTAGAGCGACAGCAGGCTGCCCAGCGGCAGCAGGGCCCCGGCCAGCAGCACGGCCACGCCGGTGAGCACTGCGGCGCGGCGACGGCCGGCGCAGGCGAGCGCGCGGCGGCTGGTCTCGGCCACGGCCCGCGCGGCCGCGGCGGCAATCGCGCTCAGCGCCAGGCCGATGCAGACCGCCGCCACCAGCACGGTGAGCATGTAGTAGCGCGCGATGTCGCCGTCGGGGTAGTTCATGGAGTAGGCGACGTTGGCGAGCACCAGCAAACCCAGGAAGGCGAAGGCCTTCAGTTCGCGCGCTGCCAGCACCGAGGCGCCGATGGCCGCCATCAGCCAGCCGGGGCCGATGAACTGGCGCTCGAGCAGCGCCTCGGCATCGGCCCATTTGAGGCCAAGGTTGTACAGCGGGCTGGTCAGCGGGTCGAACAGGTCGTGGAACTGCTCGGCGAAGACCAGGTAGCGGAAGCGCTCGAACGTGTTGGGGTGGGCGTAGAACAGCGGCGGCTCGGGCGGGATGATGGCGCGCAGGTAGATGTAGGCGTAGGTGCTGATGCCCAGCGCGATGAGCAGCGCGCAGGCCAGCACCAGGCGCCAGTTGCGCCAGAGATGGCGGTCCACCAGCAGCACCCAGGCGGCGATACCGAACGCGGTGAGGCCGATGAGCGGATGGTTGGCCATCCCCAGCCCGAAGGTCAGGGCTGCGGCGGCCAGCCACCGGCCCGGATGCGCCGAGCCGCCATCGACCGCTGAGCGCCAGCAGAGCAAGAGCCAGATCAGCAGCGCGACGAGCAGGATGTGCAGGGCGTGCACATCGGCCCGGATGGCGTTGCGCCACGGCTCCGAGGCAAAGGCGAAGGCGAGCCCGCCGATCGCCGCTGCGACCGCCACCGTCGGACGGTGCCGCTCGGCGGCGAGCTGCCCGATGATCAGGACCACCAGCCCCGCCGCCAGCGCGATGCAGACGCCGGAGAGCAGGTTCATGCGCCAGGCGACACCGCCGAACGGCAGCAGGTGGGTCCAGGCCCAGCCGATCAGCGTGTACAGCGGGAAGCCGGTGGGGTGGAAGATCGACAGGGTGTAGGGCACGGTCTGCGCCTCGCCCGTGTCCCAGAAGGCGGTCGCCGGCAGCATCGTCCGCCCGTAGATGGCCAGCGCCACCAGGCTGACCGCGGCCGCCGTCCAGGCCAGCAGCGGGGGAACGTAGGCGGGGCCGGGAGCGTCCGGACCCCGATGTATACTCACCGCCACCTTGGCGTGGACGACCATCCGGCGCCCGTGACGGGGCCGGAAGCGATGACCCGCGACTCCGTGAGGCGGCGGGGCGCGGGGCCTTCGGGTCTCCCCCTGGCGCGCGACGCGGTCGCGACCCTCATCGTCATCATCATCGGCGGGCTGCTCCTGCGCGTCCTGGTGGGCGGCTTCCTGCTCCCGCTGTCCGGCTTCCGCACCGACGTCGGCGATTTCACTGCCTGGGCGCAGCGCATGGCGGCCGGCGGACCGGGCGCATTCTACTCACCGGGCTATTTCGCCGACTATCCGCCTGGCTACCTCTACGTGCTGTGGGTGCTGGGCACCATCGGCCGCACCTTCCAGGCGCTCATCGGTGTCGACATCACCTTCGGCCTGGTGAAGATCCCCGGCATCCTGGCCGATGCGGGCGTGGCGGTCATGCTCTTCCTCTACTCCCGGCGCTTCCTGGATGGCAAGTTCGGGACCTGGAGCGGCGAGCAGGTCGGGCTGCTGGCCGCGGGCATCTACCTGCTGAACCCCGGCACGATCTTCAACTCGGCGGTGTGGGGCCAGATCGACTCGGTCGGCACGCTGGTCGTGCTGGTGACGCTCTACTGGCTGGCTCGCGGCTGGACCGAGCTCGCCGCGCTGGGCGCCGTCGTTGCCTTCCTGGTGAAGTTCCAGTTCGTCTTCGTCATCCCCATCGTGCTGGTGGTGGGCCTGAAGCGGCATCTCGCCGGCCGCTCCGCCGATCCGGAGCACGACGGGCAGCGCGACCTGCTGCGCGTGCTCACCTCCCTCGCCGTCGGCCTGGGCTCGCTGGTGGCGCTGATCTGGCCCTTCGGCCTCACCCTCTACGCGCCGGGCGACGTCACCCATGGCCTGTTCCAGAAGTTCGAGGACGCGTCGCGGACGTACGCCGGCCTCTCGATCAACGCCATCAACCTGTGGCGCAACGCCTGGAGCCACCTCTCGACCGGGCTGGCGTGGGGCTGCGACGCGCCATCGGTCCCGCCCAACGTCGACTGCGTGAACGGCGCGGGCGTGGCCTTCAGCATCGGCTCCACCGTGGTGAGCTGGCAGACGGTCGGCTTCGTCCTCTTCGGCGTGGCGGTGCTGATCGCCTTGTGGCAGCTTGCCCGGCGTGACGACGCCGAGGGGCTGCTGCTCGGCGCGCTGCTGCTGGCCGTGGCCTTCTTCGTGCTGCCGACGCGCGTCCACGAGCGCTACATGTTCCCGGCCCTGGCGCTGGCGGCGCCGCTGATCCTGCGGCGTTGGCACATCCCGGGGACGGTGCTCGGCGCGATGACGGTGGCGGCCGCCGCCCTGGCGCTGCTCCTGTACGTGGTGCCGTCCGGTGACGCGCAGGACGGGTCGGCGATCTGGCGGATTGCGACGCTCATGATCGCGGCGGTGCCGATCCTGCTCGCCACCTGGGGCGGCGGCGCGCTCTACGCGCTGCTGTCGCTCTCGTTCTTCGCCAACGTGTACTGGGTCTACACCGCGGACTGGTCGTTCGTGCAGGGCACCATCATCAACCCGGGGGTGAACGGCCAGCCCATGGCCCGCGATGAGCTGCTGGGCGCCACGCTGCTGAGCGACGTGGGGGTGTGGACCGTGGCCGGCATGATCGTGGTCGTGCTCGGCATGCTGGCCTGGCGGGCACTGGCCCACGCGCACGCGGCGGCCGACGACCGGCTGGCTGCCGCCACTGAGCCGATGCGTCCCATGCCCGCCACCAGCCACCCATCGGGCATGGGGGCGCCCGTGGCTTCCGCGGTCTCCGCAGACGAGGACGAGGCGGACGACTACGCCTGGGAGCCGGGCTGGCGCGTCCCGTGGCTCGAGCGCTTCCGTGCCTGGCTGCGCCCCGACCGCTCGGATCCGTACCTCCGCGAGCGTGGCCGGCGGATCGATCGGCTGGACGTCGCGGTGCTCGTCGGCCTGGTGCTGTTCGCCTTCGTGTTCCGTCTCTGGCGGCTGGACACACCGCGCTCCATGCACTTCGACGAGGTCTACCACGCCCGCTCCGCCACCGAGTGGCTGGCCGACTGGCAGGAGGGCTGGAAGCGCGACACCTACGAGTGGACCCACCCGATGCTGGCCAAGTACCTCATCGCCGCCGGCATCGTGGCGGCGGACCCGAACAAGATCATCGGCCAGACGTCGCTGGCGGCGCCGTTCACCGCGCTGGCGGTGGCGTCCCAGCGGGCCGAGGACGGGATCGCCGAGTCGATCGTGTTCGGGGCCTCGGGCCGGACGATCACCGCCATGACCGTGCTGGGCAACCAGGCCGTCGCGAGCTGGCAGGCCTCCGGGGAAGTCGCCAGCCTGGCGTTCGACCCCGACAACCATCGGCTCCTGGTCGGCCTCGCCAGGGACGGCACCGTGCACACCTACGACACGCAGGCCTTCCTGGCGGTGACCGGCGCGCGCGGGCCGCCGCCCGAGGGGCAGCAGATCGACACCGGGCTGCGCGGCGTGCTCCAGATCGACATCCCCGCCGGGCAGCCGAACACCCTCTTCCGCGGGCCGAACGGGATCGTGGCCACCGAGCGCGGCACCGGCGTTGAGCTGGCGCGCACCAAGCTGGTGGCGGGCGGGGTCGGCTACGTCCCGGCCGTGAGCCAGAACGACGTCACCACCGGGCCGTTCGTGGTCGCCACCGACATGCAGGCCGGCAGGCTGGCGGTCCTCGATCCGGCGTCGCTGCTGCCGGTCGAGGCCGGGGTCGGCGGCGATCGCAGCGAGCAGCTGCCGTCCTCGCCCATCGGCCCCATCCAGGTCCGTGGCGCGGGCGACGACCTCCAGGTGTGGGTGCCGGTCGGGCGGCTGAAGGCCGACAGCGAGCACGGTCCGACCCAGGGCGGCATCACGGTCTTCGACGAGAAGGTCAACGTGATCGATACCGCCCCGCTGCCGGGGCGGCCGGCGCTGATCGGCTGGAACAGCGTCGTGAACATGATCTCTATCGCGGGGCAGGACGAGAGCAGCAAGGCGCCGGCGGTGTGGACCGTGCAGCCGATCGGGAACGGCGGCGCCCAGAGCGCTGGCTTCGCGGCCTTCGACACGACGCTGCTGCCCGCGAAGCCGCTGGCGATGGCGTTCGACGCGAACGACCACGACCAGGACCTGGACCACGAGCGGCTGCTCGTCGCCGCGGACGCGGGCAGCGGGCCACCCTCGCTCATCCAGATCGACGCCGGCAGCAACGCCTTCGCCTGGCGCATCTCCGGCGTCGTCTTCGGCTCGCTGCTGGTCGCGCTGGTCTACCTGCTGGCGCTGACCATGTTCAGCCGGCGGCGGATCGCGGTGCTGGCCGCGATCTTCGTGGCGGTCGACGGGATGAGCTACGTGATGAGCCGCATCTCAATGAACGACATCTTCGTGGCGTTCTTCATCACTGCCGCATACCTCGTCTTCTGGCAGATCTGGTCGGGCCGATGGGCGCGCAGCGCCTGGTGGGCGCTCCCGCTCGTTGGCGTGCTCATCGGCCTGGCGGCTGCCAGCAAGTGGGTCGGTATCTACGCGCTGGCCGGCATCTGGATCCTCGTCCTCGCCAGATCGGCCCTGGGCCGCTTCCTGCTGGTGGCGCTGATCGGCCTGGTGGCGGTGGTCGCGGGCATCGATGCCCCGTGGCCGTTCACCGTCCTCGTCCTTGGCACGCTGGCCCTGGCGCTGCTGATCGTCTGGGTGCGGCCCATCCAGCTGGAGCTCGGCGACCTCATCGGCCTGGCGGCCACCGTCGCCGTCCTGTCGGGGATCGGCCTGGCCTTCGCCATGGCCTACAACCAGGTGCCCGACGCGCGGAACCCGAATGGCGCGGTGGAGCTGGTGTTCGGGGTGCTGGCGCGCGGCGCACAGGTTGCGTGGCCCGCCTGGATCATGCTCGCCGTAGCCGGGGTGCTGATCGTGCTGCGCGCTGCCTGGTCCCTGCGCGACCCGGACAGCGACGCCCGGTGGATGCAGCCCGGCGAGCTGGGCGGCTTCAGCTGGCCGTGGATCTGGGCCTGCCTGGCGGTCGTCCCGCTGCTCGTCTACTTCGTGGCCTACATCCCGTACCTGGAGCTGGGCCACGCCATTGCCGGCGCCAAGTCGGGCCCGGGCTACGGCTGGACCCTGGACGAGCTCCACGCCCAGATGTTCGGCTACCACTTCGGCCTGCAGGCGGGGCACCCGTCCAGCTCGCCGTGGTGGAGCTGGCCGCTGGACCTCAAGCCGGTCTGGTTCTACGGCCACGAGTTCGACGGGCGGCGGAACGGGGTCATCTATAACGGGGGCAATCCCATCCTGTTCTGGGCGGGTGTGCCGGCCATGATCTGGTGCGCCTTCCAGGCGTGGCGCCGCCGCTCACCGGCGCTGGTGCTGCTGGTCGTGGCCTTCGCCTTCCAGTTCCTGCCATGGACCCGGATCGAGCGGGCCACCTTCGCCTACCACTACCTGACGGCGCTGATCTTCGCCATGGTCGCGGTGGCCTACGTCGTCGACGAGGCGCTGCGCTCGTGGAGCTGGCGCCCGTACGCGATCGCCTACCTCGTCCTGGCCGCCGCCGCTGGCTTCCTGGTGTACCCGCTCGGCTCGGCCATGGCCATGCCGGACTGGTACATCAACGCAGCCCGCTCCTACCCGCCCTGGAACTACGCCTTCCAGTTCCCGAACCCGCCGCAGGGCCCGCGCGCCGAGCTGGTGAGCACGAACGCGCTGAAGCTCGCTGCCGGAACGCTGGTGGCGATCAGCGCCGCCGCATTCGCCCTGTTCGGTCGCCCGCTACTCGGCCCGCGGCCGCCGCATGGCGACCAGGAGCAGGACGAGCCCCAGCAGGACGAGGGCGACCGGCCAGACGAAGCGCCGGTCGAAGGCGGGGAGGTACTGCTCGATCAGGAACCAGACCCCGGCGCCGATGAGGATCAGCCCGAAGATCAACGCGCCATTTGAGCCCCTGGGCCGATGGCGCGGCGGGGGTCCGCCGTAAGCCGGCGCATACGCGGCCGGCTCTGCCGGCGCGCCCGCCGGGGCGGCACCCGGGTCGCCGGAAGAGGCCGGCGGCGACGTGACACCACCCGGCGGCGGTCCGGCCGCATACGGGCTCTCCGGCACCACGATCCACATCACGATGTAGAGCAGGAGGAAGAGGCCACCGGTCACGATGGCCAGCACCGCCCAGATGATGCGGACGATCGACGGGTCGACGTCCAGGTACTCGGCCACGCCTCCC
>DASSNX010000052.1:0-14934 GCA_035701185.1 Candidatus Limnocylindria bacterium | reverse complement strand
GGACGGTTCAGCTTCAACGTCAAGGGCGGCCGCTGCGAGGCGTGCGAGGGGGCCGGCATCGTCCAGATCGAGATGCACTTCCTGCCCGACGTCTACGTCCAGTGCGAGGTCTGCAAGGGCAAGCGCTACAACCGCGAGACGCTGGAGATCCACTACAAGGGCCGCAACGTGGCCGAGATCCTGGAGATGACGGTGGACGAGGCGCTCGACTTCTTCAGCGCCGTCCCGTCGATCGCCAACAAGCTGCAGACGTTGCATGACGTCGGCATGGGCTACATCCACCTCGGGCAGCCGGCGACCACCCTGTCGGGCGGCGAAGCGCAGCGCGTCAAGCTCGCCACTGAATTGTCGAAGCGGGCGACCGGCAAGACGTTCTACATCCTGGACGAGCCGACCACGGGCCTCCACTTCGACGACGTGGCCCGCCTGCTGGACGTGCTCGGCCGCCTGGCCGACGCGGGCAACACCGTGGTCGTCATCGAGCACAACCTGGACGTGATCAAGAGCGCCGACTGGATCATCGACCTCGGCCCGGAGGGCGGGGATGCCGGGGGCGACGTGGTGGCCAGCGGCACGCCGGAGCAGGTCGCACGCCGCGCTGCCTCGTACACGGGGCGCTATCTGCGCCGCGCGCTCGAGGATGGGCGTGAGCGCGCGGCCGAAGCGGCCTCCCGCCAGCGAGCAGCGGTGCCGGCCTAGCCGAGGGGCGTTGCGCGCGGTCGTATCATCGCCGTCCGCGGGGGAAATCGAGCGTCGGAGGGATTGGCATGGCCGGGGTGCTCGTCGGAATCGGACTGGTGCTGCTCATCATCGGGGTCCTGGGTGGCAGCAACCTGTGGCTCATCGGGCTGGGACTGGGCGTGATCATGGGTGCGGGGCTGCTCCAGCTGCGCATCGCCAACCGGACGACCCGCCGCGCGTGACTCATCCCACGCGCGACGAAGCGCTGGCGCTGCTCCACGAATGGAACGAGAACCCGTCGCTGCGCAAGCATGGGCTGCTGGTCGAGGCCGGCGTCCGGGGCTACGCGGCCGATGACGGCCAGGATCCGGCAACCGTCGAGCGCTGGGGCATGGCGGGGCTGCTCCACGACCTGGACTACGAGCGCCACCCGGAGGCTTCCACGCATGGCGCCATCGGAGCCGATGAGCTGGCGCGCCGCGGCTACCCGCCCGAAGTCGTCGACGCCGTGCGCCGCCACAACGACGCCCTGGGCGTGCCTCGGCAGACTCGCCTGGACCACCTCGTCTACGCCTGCGACGAGCTCGCCGGCTTCCTCGTCGCCGTGGCCCTGATGCGGCCGAGCCGCAGGCTGGCCGACGTGGAGCCGGCCAACGTGCGGAAGCGGATGAAGGACAGGGCCTTTGCCCGCGCCGTGCCGCGCGAGATGCTCCTGGCCGGTGCCGAGGAGATCGGCCTCGACTTCGACGAGCACGTCAGCAATATGGTTCGCCACCTGTCGGTCGTCGCGCCGGCGGTGGGCCTCTAGCCACGTCTCGGGCTCCCCGGCGGGAGGAGGCCCATCTCGACCAGGAAGCGGGACGGCCGCGCCGGGTCGAAGGCGAGGATCAGGCAGCGCGTGGCCCGCGTCAGTGCCACGTAAGCGAGGCGGCGCTCCTCCTCGACGGCGCGGTCGGGATCGGCCGCGTCCACCAGGGCGCGCCGGTTCGGGAAGCGCTCCTCCTCCATGCCGAGGACGACGACCGTCTGCCACTCGCGACCCTTGGCACCGTGGACCGTGACCAGCTCCACCGGTGCGTCGGGGACGCGCAGGGCCTCCAGGCGGGCCACCGCGCGGTCGTGCGCCTCCACGAAGCGGTCCAGCCGTCGAAAGCCCACGGCCCAGCCGAGCAGCGCATCCAGTGCCGCGTGTTCATCATCGCCCAGCGCATCCGAGGCATCGGCACGCCGCCAGCCATGGCCCGCGCGCAGCGCTCGCAGGACGTCGAACGGATGCTCGTGCACGGGAAGCGGTCGTGCCGCGGCCATCAGCCGCTGGACGGTTTCGGCCTGGACCGCCGCCGGGACGGAGGTGGTGTGCGGCTGGCCGAGGCGAGCCAGCGACAGGAGCATCGGGCCGAGCTCGGCGCGCGTCCGCGACAGGAAGCAGATCGTGCGCCCGGCCCTGGCCTCTTTGGCCGCGAGGGCCGCCAGGCCATCGGCCCAGTCGGGCGCGGCGGTGGATACGGCCTGCACCGCGTGCGCCGCGTTCGGAGCCGATGGCGATGCGTCGATCCGCTTCGCGAACCGCTCGTGGTTCACGCCGATCAGCCGGCGTGAGATGGCGACCACCGGTGACGGGCAGCGGTAGTTCGTCGCCAGCTGGACGCGGCGGGCGCCCGGGTACGCCGACTCGAACGTGAGGATGCGGCGCACGTCGGCCAGGCGCCAGGCATAGATCGTCTGGTCATCGTCGCCGACCACGAAGAGGTTCCGCTGCGGCTCGGCCAGGAGCCGGACCAGGCGCAACTGCGCCGCGTCGACGTCCTGAAACTCGTCGACACAGATATGGCTGAAGCGCGCCTGCCAGCGCAGGCGTAGGGCGGCGTCCTGCTCAAGGGCATCCGCCGCGCCGACCACCAGGTCGTCGAAGTCAACTGCCCCGCGGGTCGCCAGCAGGGCCTGGTAATCGTCCACCAGCGACTGGTGGGTCGGTGGCCGGCGTTCGACCTTCCAGGCGGAGATGGCCGTGTCCAGGGCAGCCGCGTCAGGAAGCGGCGGATCGTCGGGTCCGGCCCGCGTCGCGGCCCGGCGCAGGACGGCGCGCAGGAGCGGCAGCCGGTCGGCGACCAGGTTGCGGCCGCTCCCGCGGTCGAGCATCACCTGCCGGGCCAGGGCATGGAGCGTCCGCACCTCGATCCGCGCGGCGGCGGGCTCGGTTGGCACCACGCGGGCCTGGATCCGGGCTGTCAGCTCGAGCGCCGCGTCCCGGTTGAAGGTGGCCACGGCGATGCGTTCCGGCGCAACCCCACGCGAGAGGAGCACGCCCAGCCGCGCGATGAGCGTGGTCGTCTTGCCGCTGCCGGCCGGCGCGATGATGAGGGCCGGACCGTCCGGCAGCGTGGCGGCGGCGCGCTGCTCCGGATCGAGCGACGCGACCAGTCGCTCGGCCAGGTCTGCAACGCCACCGCCGGCGGCTACCGTCATGGCCCCGAGGATGCGGGCGGTCGCTTACCGCCGGCTCATCGGGCGGTTACTCCGGCTATCCTGACCGCGCCCGCCCAGATTGGAGACCGCATGCAGGGCTGCCCGGCGTGATCCGCCGCAACCGTGACCAGGCCAGGCTGACCGCCGATGGTCGCCGCCTGCGCGACTCGGCCCGCCGCGAGGAGGAGCTTCGGGCCCAGGGCGGCGACGCGTACGGCTCCGCGGCGAGCGGCGGAACCGCGGTTCGGCCGCGGAGGCGCGGACCGTCCATCAAGGTCGTCCTGCTGATCGCTTTCCTCCTGATCCTCATCGTGGCGCTGGTCGGCGGCATCCTGCTCTGGCAGCGCGTCTCGAAGTTCAACGACAGCGTGTCGACCGCGCCGGCCGCGTCATCGGCCCTGTGGGGACCGCTGGGCGGCACCGAGCGCATCAACATCGCGCTGTTCGGCTACGGTGGCAAGGAGCACCACGCGGGCAACTACCTGGCCGACTCGATCCAGATCCTCTCCATCGACCCGAAGCACAACCAGACCACGATCATCCCGGTGCCGCGCGACTTCTGGGTCGAGGGGCTGCCGGAGATGCCGGACAACGGCAAGATCAACGAGGCGTTCGCGATCGGCTACGAGCGCGGCCACATCGCCGGCGCGGCGCGGCTGACGACGAAGGTGCTCAGCAAGGTCACCGGCCTGAACATCGACCACTGGATGGCGATCGACTTCGGCGGCTTCGAGGAGATCATCGACGCGGTCGGCGGGGTGGACGTGAAGAACCGCCGCTTCTTCCGCTACACGTGGAGCCCGTGGGTCTACAACCACCACGCCTTCGCGCAGAACAACCCGGACCTCGTGTTCAGGACCGGCAAGATCCACCTTGACGGGGCGCAGGCCCTGGCCTACGCGCGGGCGCGCTACACCAGCGTGCTGGCCGAGTCGAGCGACTTCGCCCGCTCCGAGCGGCAGCAGCGCGTCCTGGGCGCGTTGCGCGCCAAGCTGGGCTCGGGAGGCATCGGCTCATTGGGACCCGGCCTGGCCATGATGGATGCCCTGGAAGGCCGGATGAAGACCGACCTGTCGGCCATCGACCTCGCCCTGCTGAGCAGCCACTTCAGCCCGGACCGGCGGCTGACGATGAAGGAGGGCAAGGTCCTCCAGGCCACGACCAACACCGATGGTGCCTACATCCTGGTCGTCATGGGCCAGAAGAATTCCACCGACTACTCGCCGCTCAAGGAGTTCCTGGCGAACGAGCTCGACCGCCTGAGCCGATCCGCCGAACGCCAGGCCAACGCGACGCCCAGCCCGACGTCCTAGGCCCACACCCGGTCGGTGCCGGGCATCGGCCTAGAATCGAACGTATGGCCCCCACCGTGGACGCACGCGAGCAGCACCTGCGCGCCATCCTGCGCCAGCTGCCGACCTCGCCGGGCGTGTACCTGATGAAGAACGCGGATGGCCGCGTGCTCTACGTGGGCAAGGCCGATTCGCTGCGCAACCGGGTGCGCTCCTACTTCGGCAGCAAGACCGGGGTGGACAGCCGGATCGTGCGCATGACCCAGGAAGTGGCGGACATCGACTACGTCCTGACCGACACGATCAGCGAGGCCTTCATCCTCGAGGGCAACCTCATCAAGGAACACCGGCCACGCTTCAACATCCGGCTGCGCGACGACAAGAGCTACCCGTTCGTGCAGATCACGCTGGGCGAGGACTTCCCGCGCATCGTGCGGACCCGGAAGCTGAAGCGCGACGGCAGCCGCTACTTCGGCCCGTACGCATCCGCCTCCAGCGTGGATGAGACGCTGAAGCTGCTGCGCAAGATCTTCCCGTTCCGCACCTGCAACCTGGAGATCCCCGAGGGCAAGCGCGTCCTGGAGCGGCCGTGCCTGCTCTACTACATCAATCGCTGCCAGGGGCCGTGCATTCAGGCCATCGAGAAGGCGCCGTACCGGGCCACGATCGAGCGGATCGTCGACTTCCTGGAGGGCAAGCAGGAGGGGATCGCCGACGAGCTCCGTGAGGAGATGACCGCACACTCCGAGGCGCTGCGGTACGAGCAGGCCGCCATCGCTCGCGACAAGCTGCGCGCCGTTGAGCGGACGATCGAGTCGCAGAAGGTCGCCGCGTTCAGCCGGGCCGAATATGACGTCGTCGGCATGGCCCGCGAGGAGGGGGAGGCATGCCTGCAGCTGTTCGTGATCCGCAACGGCAAGATGATCGGTCGCGAGCACTTCATCGTGGAGAACGCACGGGAGGCGACGGACGGCGAGGTCCTCACCTCGTTCCTGCAGCAGTACTACGCGGTGTCCGAGCGGCCACCGCGCGAGGTGCTGCTGCCGGTGGAGCCGGCGGAGGCCGATGCGCTGGCCGGTTTCCTCACCGAGCGGCGCGGCTCGCGGGTGAACGTCCACCAGGCGGAGCGGGGGGAGAAGCGGCGGCTGGTCGCCCTGGCGGCCCAGAACGCGGTCGAGGCGCTGGCCAAGGAGCGTGCCGAGTGGCTCGCCGACGAGGGCAAGCGCGACGAGGCGCTGGAACAGCTTTCCGCGGCGCTGGGCCTGCCGCGCCCGCCGGAGCGGATCGAGTGCTACGACATGAGCAACATCCAGGGGACGTCGGCAGTCGGCTCGATGGTCGTCTTCGTCAACGGCCGCCCGGAGCCGCGTGAGTACCGCCGCTTCCGCATCCGCTCCGGCGAGACGCCGGACGACTTCCGGATGATGGCCGAGGTCCTCCGTCGACGGTTCATGCGCGCCGCCCGGCTGCGCTCCGAGACCGGCGCGCTGTCCCTGGCCGCGGTCGGCGCGGACGAGGCGCCGGAGGGCGACGGCGATCCGGACGAGCCGCTCGACCTCGAGCCGGGGAGCGGCCCGGTGGAAGCTGATGGCCGCGAGGAGCGTGACCGCCGGCATCGAGAGCGGCGGGACACCGGCTGGGCGCTGCCCGACCTCGTGATCGTGGACGGCGGCAAGGGACAGCTGTCCGCGGCGGTCGGCGTGATGAAGGAGCTCGGGCTGACGGACGTGCCGCTCTCCGGGTTGGCGAAGCGCTTCGAAGAGCTGTACGTGCCGGGTCGCTCCGCGCCGATCATCCTGCCCCAGCGCTCGCAGGGCCTCTACCTCGTGCAGCGGATCCGAGACGAGGCGCATCGGTTCGCCATCACCTACCACCGCGAGGTCCGTGGCAAGCGCGCGCTGACCTCCGTCTTCGACGAGGTGCCGGGCATCGGCCCCGCTCGCAAGAAGGCGCTGCTCAAGCGCTTCGGCTCGGTCCGCCGCATCCGCGAGGCGTCCCTGGAGGACGTGGCAGCCACGCCGGGAGTCGGCCGCGTCGCCGCCGAGCGCCTGAAGCAGCATCTCGCCCGCGAGGGGATGCTGGCCTAGCGCTCCTTGCGGCCGCCTTCGGGCGGCACCTATAATTCCGCGGCCCGCCGCCACGAGCGGCGTGTTTCGTGTTCGCGGCACTCGCGCGCCACGTCGCCGATCGCGGACAGCCGAGCCCGAGCGAAAGGGACCAACAGGCCGTAATGAGCTGGCGCCGCCTCGCCCCGTGGGTGATCCTGGTCACCCTGCTGCTGGCGATCTACATCGACATCCCGCGCGAGTGGCTGCCGAGCAGCTTCCCGGGCTCGAACATCAAGACCGTCCTGGGCCTCGACCTGCAGGGCGGCGTGCGCGTGACCCTCAACGTCCAGCCGCTGCCCGGCCAGACGATCACCGGCGACCAGGTGGAGACGGCCCGCAACATCATCGAGCGGCGCGTCAGCGGCATCGGCGTCAGTGAGCCGCAGGTCCGCAGCGAGCAGGGCAACGACGGCAGCCGCCGGATCGTGGTCGAGGTGCCGGGCGTCGACAACGAGCAGCAGGTTCGTGACCTGGTCGGCTCCACCGGCCAGCTCCAGTTCATCGACCCCAAGCAGGAAGACCTGTCGGTGAACCAGGACGTCGCGCCGCTGCTGGCCAACGGCAAGGTCGCCGAGCTGTTCAACGGCGGCGAGATCGATCCGACCAGCGTCGCACCGGCCACCGACCAGGGGCAGCTGGCCGTCCAGTTCAACCTGAAGAGCCGCGGGTCGCAGATCTGGTGCGATTACACGACCAGCCACGTCGGGCAGCCCGGACCCATCGCGCTGGACGGCAAGGTGATCACCACACCCACCATCCAGAGCGCGATCTGCGGCGGCACGACCATCATCACGGTCGGCGGCACCGGCCAGGCGGCCGAGACGGAGCGGACGAACCTCTACAACACGCTCCGCTTCGGCGCGCTGCCGGTCTCGCTGCAGGAGCAGGGCTTCGACCGCGTGGAACCCACCCTCGGCGCCGACTTCCTGGCACAGGCCCTGGTGGCGGGCGGCATCGGCCTCGTGCTGGTCCTGATCTTCATGATCGCGTTCTACCGCCTGCCGGGCGTGCTGGCGGCCAT
The DNA here is from genome assembly GCA_035701185.1 of Candidatus Limnocylindria bacterium. GTDB lineage: Bacteria > Chloroflexota > Limnocylindria > QHBO01 > QHBO01 > DASSCW01. The sequence goes on along the minus strand of DASSNX010000052.1, from coordinate 7,366 downwards.
CGCGCTCGTCTACTACACGCTGGTGAGCTATGCGGTCTTCCGGCTCATCGGTGTCACCCTGACGCTGGCGGGCGTGGCGGCCTTCATCCTCAGCATCGGCATGGCGGTCGACGCCAACATCCTGATCTTCGAGCGGATGAAGGAGGAGATCCGGGCCGGCAAGAGCCTGCTGCCGGCCATCCATTCCGGCTTCAACCGCGCCTGGTCGAGCATCCTGGACTCGAACGTCAGCTCGCTGCTGGTGGCGAGCTGGCTGTACTGGCAGGGCACCACCGTCGTGCGCGGCTTCGCCCTGGTGCTGATCATCGGCGTCCTGATCTCGATGTTCAGTGCCGTGACGCTGACCCGGACGATGCTCGAGTACGTGGTGCGCACCGACTGGGGCCGCCGCCTCGAGCTCTACCACGTGGAGCGCTGAGCCATGTTCGACATCGTCGGCCAGCGCCGCTGGTACTACCTGCTGAGCGCGCTGCTCACCGTTCCCGGCCTGATCTTCGTCCTTCTCGGCGGCCTGAAGCCGTCCGTCGACTTCACCGGCGGGACGGTGTGGCAGGTCCGCTACGCCAGCGACCCGGCCCCGGCAGCGGTCCAGGCGGCGCTCGTCAAGCTCGGCCACCACGAGGCGAGCGTGCGGCGGCTGTCGGATGGCTTCCTGGAGATCCGGACCGCGGCCATCGGCCTGCTGCCGCCGCAGACGCCCATCCCGAGCTTCTCTTCCGTGGCGGCGCCGAGCGGGGCGGCGAGCTCCGCGAGCGGCTCCGCCAGCGCGTCGGCCGCACCCAGCCGGACACCGAAGCCGACGCCCTCTCCCACGCCGGCGGCGTCACCGACGCCGGTGCCGTCGGCGGGCGCGTCGTTCGCGCCGATTCCCGACAACACCCAGTTCGCCCGGATCGAGGGTCAGCTCGAGGCGCAGTTCGGCGAGCCGGTGGGGGGCCGGCCGCGGAGCGTCACGACCATCGGCCCCCTGATCGGGGCGGAGCTCATCCGTTCGTCGCTGATCCTGATCATCGTCGGCGAGATCGTGATCATGATCTACCTCGGCGTGCGGTTCGGGATCCGCTTCGGCGTGGCGGCCATCGTGGCGCTTTTGCACGACGTGATCGTCGTCGTCGGGATGTTCGCCATCCTGGGCTATTTCTTCGGCCTGGAGTTCGACGCCCTGTTCGTCACCGCGCTGCTGACGATCATCGGCTTCAGCGTGCATGACACGATCGTCGTGTTCGACCGGATCCGGGAAAACCGGGTGCGCCACGCCGGGGAGCCGTTCGGCGCGATCGTCAACCACTCGATCCTGCAGACCATCGGGCGCTCGATCAACACCAGCCTGACCGTCGTCGTGACGCTCAGCGCGCTGCTGCTGCTCGGTCCGCTGAGCATCCGGACCTTCACCCTGGCCCTGCTGATCGGCGTGGTCAGCGGGACGTATTCCTCGATCTTCAACGCCAGCCAGCTGCTGGTGAGCTGGTACGAGTGGGATGCGAGTCGCCGCGCGCGGCGCTCGTCCGGGTCGCGCGCAGTCCGTCCGCTGAGCCGATAACCGCTGGGCCGATAACGCTCAGATAAGGCGCCGGTAAGCCGCTCGCCGCTACCATGGCGGCCGTGATCGGTCCGCGACTGGAGTGGCATCTGCCCGAGCCGCTGCTCGATCCGCCGGCCTTCGCCGGCTTCGGTCGCCCGGTCGCCACCCTGCTGGCGCGTCGCGGATTCCGCGATGACGCGCAGCTCGCCGCGTTCCTGGAGGGCGGCGCGGCCTCGCTCCACGACGTCCTGCTGATGGCCGATGCCGACATCGCCCTCGATCGCCTGTCGCGGGCCCTTGACCAGGGCGAGCGCATCGCGATCTGGGGCGACTACGACGCCGATGGCATGACTGCCGTGGTCGTCTGGTCAATCGCGCTGCGTGCGCTCGGCGCCGAGGCGGTGCGCCACGTCCCGGACCGCCTGGCCGATGGCTACGGCCTCTCGCTCGCGGGCCTGGAGCGCCTGGCCGCCGCCGGCGTGTCGCTGGTGGTGACCTGTGACTGCGGCGTCGTCAACGTGGCCGAGGTGGAGCACGCGCGCTCGCTGGGCGTTGACGTCATCGTCACCGATCACCATCTGCCGGCCGGTGCGCTGCCGCGAGCGGTCGCCGTGGTCGACCCGCACCGGCGCGACTGCACCTATCCCGACCCGGACCTCACCGGCGCGGGGATTGCCTACAAGCTGGCCACCGCGCTGCTGGCACGCCGCGGGGGAGCTGCCGCGGACCTGGCGGGTGTGGCAGCCATCGGCACGGTCGCCGACCTGGCACCCATGACGGGCGAGAGCCGCGCCATCGTGGGGCTGGGCCTGGCAGAGCTGGCCACGACCGCGCGTGCCGGGCTGCGCGCGCTCCTGGCGCGGGCCTGTGAGGTGCCCGAGCGTCCGACGCCGCGCGACCTTGGTTTCGGCCTCGCCCCGCGCATCAACGCCGCCGGGCGGATCGCCGAGGCGGAGCTGGCGATCTCGCTGCTGCTGGCCGAGGATCCGGTCGAGGCCGAGCGGCTGGCCGACGAGCTGGAGGCGGTGCACCGCACCCGCCGCGCCATGACGACCACCGCCGTGGCCGAGGCAATGGAGCTGGCGGAAGCACTCCCCGGCGAGGGGCCGCTGGCCCTGCGCCACGACGAGTGGGCGCCGGGCATCGTGGGCCTGATCGCCGGACGCCTGGCCGACCGCTTGGGGCGGCCGGTGGCGGTGGCCGGCGCCATCGGCGACGAGCTGCGTGGCTCGGTCCGCGCGCCGGCTGACTTCCACGCGGCGGCCGCGCTCGAAGCCTGCGCCGACGTCCTCCTGAAGCGCGGCGGTCATGCCGGCGCCGGCGGCTTCAGCGTGGCCGCTCACGGCTGGGAGGCCTTCGCCGAACGGTTCGGCGCGCTGGGGCGCCCGTTCCCCGCGGATACGGGCCTTCAGCCTTCCCTCGGCGGCGGGATCACCGTGGATCTCGTGCTGCCCGCCGCGCACCTGGGCTGGCAGCTGGCCGACGAGATCGCGCGGCTGGCGCCCTTCGGGCCGGGCCATGCGGAGCCGATGCTGGCCATCACCGGACTGCGGGTCGGCAGTGCGCGCCGCATCGGCGCTGACGGGAAGCACCTGTCGTTGCGCATGCTGCGTGGCGTGGAAACGTTCGACGCAGTCGCCTTCGGCTGTCCGGAGGACCGGCCGCTGCCCGAGGAGGGCAGCTTCGTCGACCTGGTCGGCACGCTCGAGCGCGACACATTCCAGGACCAGCCGCGGCTGCGCATCCGGATCGAGGACTACGCCACGGCCGATGGCTCGCCGCTGACCGCCCGTCGCCGGGCCGCGCAGCCATCGACGGCCCCGATCCCGGTCGTCGCGCCGGCGGCCGTCGGATGACGCCACCACTCGACCGGCTGCGAGCGCGCCTCGATGCCGTCGGGGCCGCGCTGTGCCTCGGCCTCGACCCCCATCCGGCGGCGCTGCCCGAGGAGCTGGCCCCCGACGCCCAGGGGATCGAGACCTTTGCCCGCGGCATCCTGGAGGCCGCGGCGGACAGCGTCGTGGCGGTAAAGGTCAACCTTGCCTTCTTCGAGGCCTTCGGCGCCGCCGGCTGGGCGGCGCTGGAGCGGCTGCGCCGCGACGTGCCCGACGACGTGCCGCTCATCATCGATGCCAAGCGCGGAGACATCGGCTCCACTGCCGACCGCCAGGCGACCTCGATCTTCGAGGTGCTGGAGGCCGATGGCGTCACCCTCTCGCCGTACCTCGGCGAGGACGCGATCGCCCCGTTCCTGGCCTACGAGGAGCGGATCGTCTACGTCCTGGCTCGCACCAGCAACCCGTCGGCCGCCACGCTGCAGGACCTGGCGGTGGGGGCGATCCCGCTCTACCGCCACGTGGCGGAGTGGGTCGCGCAGCGCTGGCCCGAGCCACGGGTGGGCCTGGTGGTCGGAGCCACTGCCCCCGGTGAGCTGGCCGAGCTGCGCACCGCCGTCCAAGGACCCGCCTTCCTGGTGCCGGGGGTCGGCGCCCAGGGCGGTGACCTGGCCGCGGCGGTTCGTGCCTGCCACGGGACCCAGGCACCCGGGCTGGTGAGCGTCAGCCGCGCCATCGCGCACGCGTCATCGGGGCCTAATTGGCGTGAAGCGGCGGCAGCGGCCGCCCGGGAGATGGTCGCGGCCATGCGCGAGGTCGGTGCTACACTCCCTGCCTAGCGGTCGGGAGCCGCCGAACCCGCCCTTGAACTGAGGAACAGCTGCGAACCATGGGACCAATCGGCTGGCCCGAGCTCATCATCCTGCTCGTGGTCGTCCTGATCGTCTTCGGGCCGGGCAAGCTGCCGGACATCGGCAACGCCATCGGCCGCGGCGTGCGTGAATTCCGCAAGGCATCGAATGACCTCGAGGAATCGATCCGCGGGGACACCAAGAAGCCCAGCGAGCCGCCCACGTCATCCACGCCTGCCGCGGAACGCACCGACACCGATTGACGGCAGGCGACTGCCCCACGTGATCGCCGGGCCGCGGCCCGGCGCCCCGCGGACGCACGCCCCGCTTCGCCGTGCTCCGCTCCCTGGACGGTGACCGCCCGTGACCGATAACAGCGCCACCATGACGCTGGTGGAGCACCTCGAGGAGCTCCGCCGCCGTCTGATCGTCATCGTCCTCACCGTGATGGGGGCGGCGGTCATCGGCTTCATCCTGAGCCGGTCGGTGCTGGCCATCCTGCGGGACCGGCTGCCCGAGGCCTATCGCAACCTCGTCTTCCTGGGACCGGCCGATGCCCTGACCGCGCAGCTGAAGATCGCGGGCTTCGTGGGCATCGCCCTGGCCATGCCCGTCATCCTCTGGCAGCTGTGGCGCTTCGTCTCGCCGGGCCTGACGCCCGGAGAGCGACGGTACGCGTGGCCGGTGATCATCACCGCGCTGGCGCTCTTCGCGGTGGGGATCGTCATCGGCTTCATCGTCATCCCGTACACCCTGAACTTCCTGCTCGACTTCTCACAGGGCGTGGCGACGCCAAACCTGACGATCGACGCCTACATCGGCTTCGTGACGACCATGATGCTGGCCTTTGGGCTGGTGCTCGAGTTCCCGATCGTGCTGATCGGGCTCGCCCGGGTCGGCGTCCTGAACTACCGCCGCGTCGCCAGCCGGCGTCGCTGGGCGATCCTGGCCATCGTCATCTTCGCCATCGTGCTGACGCCCGGCGGCGACCCGATCTCGCCGCTGATCCTGTCGTCGGTGATGTTCATCCTGTTCGAGGGCTCGCTGCTGATCATCCGCATGATCCGGCGCTAACCTCGCCCGAGCCGATGCCGCCCACGCCCATCATCCAGCTGCTGACCGACGACGGGATGCTGGCGCACCACGCCCCGGGTCATCCGGAGCGCCCCGAACGGCTGGCGCCGGTGGCCGATGGCGTGGCCGATGCCGCCGCCGAGCTCGGCGCCGAGCTGGAGCGGCCGACGGTCGAGCCGGCCAGCGACGAATTGCTGGAACGCGTGCATCCCGGCTGGTTCGTGCAGGCGCTCGACGCCGTAGCGGCCCGGGGCGGTGGCTGGGTGGATGCAGACACGTTCGTGGGACCGGACTCGATGCAGGCCGCGCGGCTGGCTGCCGGTGCCGCCCACCAGGCAGCCCTCGCCGCCGTCCGCGGCGAGGCGGGCGTCGCCTTCGCAGTGGGACGCCCACCCGGCCACCATGCCGGCGTGGAGCGTGCGGCCGGCTTCTGCCTGCTGAACAACGTGGCGATCGCCGCGGCCGGCCTGCGGGCGGCTGGACTGGCGCAGCGGATCGCGATCGTGGACTGGGACGTGCACCACGGCGACGGTACGCAGGCGATCTTCGACGCCGATCCGGATCTCTGCTACGCCTCGACCCACGAGTCGCCGTTTTACCCGGGCACCGGCGCCGCCGAGGAACGGGGGAGCGGGCCGGCCATCGGCACCAAGCACAACGTGCCGCTCCCGGCGGGGAGTGGCGACGACGCCTTCACCGAGGCATGGCTGCTGCAGCTCCTGCCCGTGGTCGAGGCCTTCGCGCCGGCGGCCGTCCTCGTCTCGGCCGGCTACGACGCGCATCGCGACGATCCGCTGGCCTTCCTGGAGGTCAGCGCTGACGGCTACCGCACGGTGGCACGCGAGCTCGGCGCCGTGTCGCGGCGCCTGGGACTGGCCGGCGTGGCGCTGACGCTCGAGGGCGGGTATGACGCCGCCGCCCTGCGCGCGTGCAGCGCGGCAACGGTCATGGGCCTTTGGGAGGGGCTGAAGGGCTGAGCTCGCGGGCTATACTCGAACGCACCCACGACCAGGACCGGAGCATGGCACGAGCGCGAGCAAGCACGCAGCCGGCGCGCGAACGGACGCGGCGTGACAGCGATGCCCCCGCGGCCGACCAGGACGAGGCGCCCGAGCACCTCCTCGTCATCACCGGGCTTTCGGGCGCCGGCAAGAGCCAGGCCTCGAAGCTCTTCGAGGACCTGGGCTACTACGCCGTCGATAACCTGCCGCCGGAGCTGCTCGACGGCTTCCTGGCGCTGCGCGACGCCGATCCGGAGCGTTACCGGCAGGCGTCGCTGATCCTCGATATCCGGGCGGGCGACCCGGCGCCGGCGATCCAGCGCGCGCGGGCGGCCCTTGCCGCGCGCGGCGTGCCGCTGCAGGTCCTCTACCTCGAGGCCAGCGATGTGGCGCTCGTCAGCCGCTACAGCGAGACGCGCCACCGCCATCCGCTCCAGACCCGGGCCGGCGTGCAGGCCGGGATCGCCGAGGAGCGGCTCCGGCTGGCCGCGACCCGCCAGCTGGCCGACGCGATCATCGACACCAGCGACCTGTCGATCCCGCAGCTCAAGGAGCGGCTCTTCGCCGTCCTGCCGCGCGCCGGCGCGCGGGACGCGATCCAGATCGACATCATCACCTTCGGCTTCAAGTACGGCATCCCGCTGGAGGCCGACCTCGTCTTCGACGCCCGCTTCCTGACGAACCCGTACTACGTCCCGGATCTCAAGCCGCTGTCCGGGCTGCAGGCACCGGTCCGCGAGTACGTCCTCAACCAGCCGACCGCTGCCCGCTTCCTCGACCTGGTCGCGGAGCTGCTGATCCTGACCGTGCCGGCCTATCGGGCGGAGGGCAAGGGACGCCTGACGGTGGCGCTGGGCTGCACGGGTGGGCACCATCGGTCCATTGCCCTGGCGGAGGAGCTCGCCAGCCGATTGCGACCGCTGGACAACGCGACGGTCAGCATCTTCCACCGGGAGCTGGAGCGATGAAGCTCCGCCTGCCGCGCTGGATGTACCCCGGCATGCACCTGAAGCGCTGGCTGGTGCTCATGGTGCTGGGCGTCACCCTGCTCGGCCTGGGCGCGGCGGTCCTGATCGTGGTCAG
>DASSNX010000051.1:0-3823 GCA_035701185.1 Candidatus Limnocylindria bacterium | reverse complement strand
CGCGCCAGCCAGGCCGCACTCCGTCCGACCGTTGCCAGGTCCTCGTCAAGCTGCGACGCGGTCACGCCGGCAGCGGCCAGGTGCACGTCGCGCCGGGCTGCCGGCAGGCCGCGCAGCGCGAAGCGGAGTCCCAGCAGCGCGACGGCGGCGTCATCCAGCTGCCCCGCCAGCGGGATGATCCCCGGCACCAGGTCGATGGGCGAGACGAGGTAGGCGGCCGCCGCCACCACCGCCGCGCGACGCCCCCTGCTCAGCGCAGGTTCGCGGCTCAGGGCCCAGCCGAGGCGGGCATAGGCGGGCAGGCGTCGCACCAGGGCCACCACCGCCTCGCGCGGGAAGGGGTCTGGCGTCTGCCGCCGCGTATCAGCGGGCGTAGCGGATGCCGCCGCCACGGCGTTCCTTGTTCAGCCGGCGATTGAGGTGCAGCCCCTCCAGGACGAACTCGACGCCACTGGCCACGCCGGCCGGCGACTCACCGACGTCCAGGCGGCTCACCGCGCGGCGCAGCTCCGGCAGCTGGTCGACCAGGCGCTCGTGGACGTCGGAGCCGATGGACTCGCCGACCTCCGCATCGGCCCCATCCTCGAAGCGCTCGATCAGCCCGGCGAGCTCCGAGATGACGAAGTGGCGGTTGAAGACGTTGATCACGGCCCGCTGGACGAGCTTGTCGATGACCTTGTCCTCGCGTGCCTCATCGCCCAGCGTCTCGAGCTCGATCTTGCCCGCGGTCGAGGCGATGACCGCCGGCAGGTCGCTGATGCGCGGCGCCGCTGTCGGCTCGCCCAGCCGAACAGCGCGCTTGAGGGCGGCCGCCAGCAGCGTCTCGTGGTTGGCGATGGTGACCCGGACGCTCACCCCGGAGCGCTGGCTGACCTCCGAAGAGCGGCGTGCGAGCTGAGAGAGCTCGGCCACGACCTCGCGCATGAAGCCCGGCACGTGGACCGGCACCGCGGCCGCGGCCTCGTCCTCGAAGGCGGTGCGCTCCGCCTCGACAATGGCGATCTCGACCTCCGGATCCTCGGGATAGTGCGTCCGGATCTGGGCGCCAAAGCGATCCTTCAGCGGGGTGATGATCCGGCCCCGGCTGGTGTAGTCCTCTGGGTTGGCCGATGCGATGACGAACAGGTCAAGCTCGAGGCGGACCTTGTAGCCGCGGATCTGGACATCGCGCTCCTCCATCAGGTTGAGGAGGCCCACCTGGATGCGCTCGGCCAGGTCGGGCAGCTCGTTCATGGCGAAGATGCCGCGGTTCGTGCGTGGCAGCAGGCCGTAGTGGATGGTGAGCTCGTCAGACAGGTAGCGGCCCTCCGCCACCTTGACCGGGTCCACCTCGCCCACCAGGTCGGCGATCGTGATGTCCGGCGTTGCCAGCTTCTCGCCGTAGCGCTGGTCGCGATGGAGCCAGGCGACCGGCGCGTCGTCGCCGTGCTCGGCGACCACGGCCCGCGCGTAGGGGCTCACCGGTCGCAGCGGGTCGTCGTGCAGCTCCGCCCCTGCCACTTCGGGGATCCACTCGTCGAGCAGGCTGATCAGCGAGCGCGCGATCCGGCTCTTGGCCTGCCCCCGCTCCCCCAGCAGGATGATGTCCTGGCCGGCCAGGACCGCGTTCTCGATCTGCGGCAGGACCGTGTCGTCGTAGCCCAGGATGCCGGGCAGCAGTGGCTCGCCGGCACGCAGCATCCGGAGCAGGTTGGCGCGCATCTCCGCCTTGACGCTGCGCGGCCGGTAGCCGCTGGCGCGCAGCTCCCCCAGGGTGCGGATGGATGGCGACTCGGTCATGCGCTGGCTCCTTCGATCGCGGTGTCGGGCAGGCTCGGGTAATCGAGTACGGCGCGGGCCACGTCCGGTGGCGAGCAGATGCCACGGTCGGCGAGCGCGACCAGGAAGGCGGCGCGCTGCGTCAGCTCCGCGTCCAGCTCTTCCGCGGTCAGGCGCAGGGACGTGGCCAGCACCCGGTAAGCGGCATCATCGTGCTCCAGGGCACGTCCGCGGCGGCCGCCATCGCTGGCGAGGATCGGCGGGACTGGCAGGCGCTGCGCGCCGGTGAGCCGCGGCGAGCGGCCACCGGCGAGTGCCGCCAGGCGGACGGGTGCCAGGGCGCCATCGGCATCCAGCGGCAGGTGCCAGGCCTCCTCCACGCGGCGGTACATGCCGTTCGGCGTGCGGTAGGCCGAGTACTGGAGGTAGATGGTCAGGCCCGCGAGGTCCGCATCGGCTGCACCGAGCTCGCCGCGCAGGCAGTCCAGTGCCTCGTCCAGGGAATCGGCGTGCATCGTGCCGCCGAAGCCGTAGCCGGACCCGGCCAGCCGCAGCGCGGCACGCGCGTTCGGGCCCCAGACGTAGATCGGCAGATGGTCGCTCAGCTCGTTGATCAGCAGGAAGCCACGGTCGGGGCCGATCTCATCGGTCCACGTCATGTCCTGCGCCCAGCCGCGCAGAAAGACGCCGACGGTCTCATCGGGCAGGAAGTCGACCAGCGCCGACAGGGTCGTGGTCTTGCCGGCCTGGGGCGCCTCGCTCGCCAGCATCACCCCACGGCGGCGGGCCATCACGGCCCAGAGGGTGGCCATCAGCCTGGCGTCGAGGCTGCCGGAACGGACGATCTCGACCGCGCTCATCGGCTGGGGCAGCGACCAGTGGTATCCCCACCAGCCCTCTGGGAAACGCCGGAACCAGTCGACGAGGGCACGATCCATCGTGCCGGCACGGTACGCGCGGCGGGTCCCGCACGCAACCGGCCGGTATGATCGGCTCAAATGGCCACCGAGACCACGCCTTATCTCCCCATGCTCCGCGGCGAGCGGGTGTGGTTGCGCGCGGCCACCAAAGCGGATTTCGTCGAAGAGGCACCCGCGGTCAGCGACGCCGAAACCGGCCACTTCCTGGGGATCAAGCAGCCGATCAGCCCCGAAGGAGCGGAGCAGTTCGCGCAGCAGATGCTGTCGCAGCAGGGGCATTCCATCTGGGCCTTCGTCATCTGCCTGCTGGCGGACGATCGGCGCATCGGCTCGGTCAACCTGCGCAATCTGGACCGTGAGAACGGCAGCGCCGAGCTGGCCATTGTCATCACCGACAAGTCGCTGCAGGGCAAGGGGCTGGGCACCGATGCGCTCAACTGCCTGGTGGACTTCGGCTTTGGCGAGCTGCGCCTGGAGCGCATCTACCTGCACGTCTTCGACTTCAACGTGCGGGCCAGGCGCTCCTACGAGAAGGCCGGGTTCCAGGTCGACGCGACCCTGCGCCACGCCCGGTTCCACCGCGGCCAGCATCACGACGTGCACCTGATGTCGATCCTGCGCGACGACTGGCTGGCGCTGGACCGCCGGCGCGCCTGGGACCCGCCCACGGCGAACTAGCCGAAGCTCACCATCAGCGCGTCGGTCACCGGCTCGTAGCCGATGGCCTGGTAAATGTGGTTCGCCGTCGGGTTGCCGAGGTCGGTGTAGAGGAAGCAGTAGGTCCGCCCCTCGTCGAGCATCGCCTGGCTGACGTAAGCCGTCAGGCGGCTGGCGTAGCCGTGCTGGCGCTCGCCCGGAGGGGTGTAGACCGGGCCGATGCGGACGCCGTTGGGCGTCCGCCCACCAGCTCCGACCATCGAGACCGGCCGACCATCGGCCTCCCACAGCCAGAAGCGACGCACGCCGTTGCGCCAGGCCTCCAGGGCCCGCGCCAGCAGGCCGGCCTCGACCTCCTCGTCCAGTGCCTCACGCTCGAATTCGACCAGCCAGCTGCCCACGGTCTCGCGGTCCGCGGCCGCGGCCAGGCGTGCGGCGCCCGCACCGGGTTCCGGCGGGCGCACCTGGCTGAGCCGATAGATCCGCTC
>DASSNX010000050.1:0-6050 GCA_035701185.1 Candidatus Limnocylindria bacterium | reverse complement strand
TAGCGATCGGCGATGGCCCGGCGGCGAGCGTTCGCGGCGGGCAGCTTCTCCAGCTGCGCCAGGCCGATGCTGGCCCCCAGGTCGGTCATCCGGAAGTTGTAGCCCAGGATCTCCGGCTTGTAACGCTCACGCATGCCGTGCGCCCGCAGCAGGCCGGCGCGCTCGGCCAGCTCGGCGTCATCGGTCGTGATCATGCCGCCCTCGCCGGTCGTCATGTTCTTGGTGGGGTAGAAGCTGAAGACGGCCGTGCCCCACGCGCCACTGCGGCGTCCGTCGAGGGAGGCGCCGTGCGCCTGGCAGGCGTCCTCGATGAGCAGCAGCCCGTGGCGTCGCGCGATCTCGGTGATTGCCGGCATGTCAGCCGGATTGCCGTACAGGCTGACCGGCATGACGGCGCGGGTGCGCGACGTGATCGCGGCTTCGATCAGCGAGGGATCCATGGTGAAGCTCACCGGATCGACGTCGATGAACACGGGCCGCGCGCCGGCGTGCAGGATGGCGCTGGCGCTGGCGGTGAACGTGAACGAGACGGTGATGACCTCGTCGCCGGGGCCGATGCCGGCCGCCAGCAGGGCAAGGTGGATCGCCGTGGTGCCGGAGCTGACCGCCACCGCGTGCTTCGCCCCGATGAAGTCGGCGAAGCGCTTTTCGAACTCGGCCACCCGGGCGCCCTGCGCCAGCTGGCCTGCCTCCATGGCGCTCCACACCAAGGCCTTCTCTTCTTCCCCGAGCACGGGGCGGGCAATTGGAATCATGCAGTCTCCATGGTCGTGGGCTTGGCTCCTGCGAGCCGATCGACCAGCGCCACGTAGGCTGCTGCCTGATCGGCCCATTGGAATTGTCGTGAGAAGCGCTGCGCGTTGGTCGCCAGCGTAGCGCGCCGATCGGGATCGCTCGCGAGCTCCACCAGCGCCTCGGCCATGGCCTCGGCGTCGCCCGGCTCGACGAACCGGACCATCTCGTCGGTGAAGTAGCTCTCGATCGCCTTGGAACGCGACGCGATGGTCGGGATCCCGAGCGCCGCGTACTCCATCAGCTTAGTGGGGAGGATCTCGTCCGTGAACACATCGTTGCGGTTGGGCACCACTCCGATGTCGCCGTGGCTGATCAACGAGGACAGCGCGCTGGTCGACAGGTGGCCCGTGCTCCAGCGCACCGCGTCCCCGAGCCCGAGCTGCTCGCCGAGCTGCATCGCCTCGTCGCGGTACTCGCCACGCCCGTGGATCAGCAGCCGCAGCGGGACCCGAGTGCGAGCCAGGGCGAAGGCCATGAGCAGGACGTCGATCCCGTAGCGCCGCGTCATGGTCCCGTGATAGACGACGGTGAGTGGGCCGTCCGTGCGTCGCACGACGGGTTCGCGCATCGGGTACTCGTGCGGGTCGGGAAGGTTCATGACGACGTGCACCTTCTCGGCGGGCAAGCCGCGCCGCACCAGCCGCGAGCGCCACAGCTCGGTGACCGTGATGACCTCGTCGGCGAACGCGGCCGAGAGGCGCTCCTGGAAGAGGACCGCCCGTCCCAGCCGGGATTGCAGGTCACCTCCGAAACGGCTGGCGAAGAACTCCGGCATGAGGTCGTGGAGGTCCAGGATGACCTTGGCGCCGCGCAGCTTCGGGACAACCGCGCTGAAGACGAGGAAGTCGGGCACGTTGTGGACCTGCACCACGTCATACGGCGATCGCAGGTGGCGGACGGCGACCAGCGCCGTCGCCCAGGCAGCGAACGCCACGTACTCCCACAGCTGGGTCAGCGCGTTTGCCCCACGGCGCCGCTTGATCGGCAGCCGGCGGACGGTCAGGCGGCCGATGCGCTCGTGCCGTGGGCTCCCCGAGCCCTGCAGGCAGACGACGTCGACCCAGTAGCCGCGCTCCAGCAGGGCGTTTGCCTCGCGCTCGACACGGGGATCGGGATAGACGTTGTCAACGACCATGCAATGCCGACGCGCGGCAGCTGCCATCGGGCACCCCTTCGACGATACGCGAGCGCGGAGCGTGGATTATCCACCATCGCGCCAGAAGTGCCCTATCCGCGCGCCGAAGGGGCTGACAGCACTCGCTATCATCCGGTCCCCGAACTCATCCACATCGCCATCAAGGGAACGCAGATGCAGATTGCCGTCATCGGCCTCGGCTACGTGGGCCTCGTCACCGCCACCTGTCTGGCCCGGTTGGGCCAACACGTGGTGGGACTGGAAGTGGACGCGGAAAAGCTCGCGTCGCTGGAGCGCGGCGAGGCACCGTATTACGAGCCCGGGCTGCAGTCGGAGCTGACGCTCCAGCAGAGCGAGGGTCGCCTGCGATTCACGCTCGACGCCACCGACGCCCTCCGCCAGGCGGACGTGGTCCTCGTCTGCGTCGGCACACCGTCGGCCGCAACCGGTGAGGCTGACCTTTCCGCCGTGCACAGCGTGTTCGCGACGCTGGGGCGCTCCCTCGACCATCCCGTGGTGGTCGCGCTGCGGAGCACCGTTCCGGTGGGCACCACGCGGGCGGCCGAGCGCGAGCTGAACGCGGCGCTCGGTGCCCGAGGCCTCGACTGGGTGGTGCCGGTGCTCGCCAACCCCGAGTTCCTGCGGACCGGCCGCGCGCTCGAGGACTTCCTCCATCCCTCGCGCGTCGTCGTCGGGCAGGCGGACCTGGGCGAGGATGACCACGTCGAGCTGCTGTCGACGCTCTACCGTCCGCTGGAGGCACCGATCCTGGTGGTCGACGCCGAGAGCGCCGAGCTCACCAAGAACGCCGCCAACGCCTACCTCGCCACGCGGATCAGCTTCATCAACGAGCTGGCCATGCTGTGTGACGCCACCGGCGCGGTGATCGATGACGTGCTGCGTGGCATCTCGTCCGATCCGCGCATCGGCGGCGACTACCTCCGCCCGGGCATCGGCTACGGCGGCTCGTGCCTGCCCAAGGACGTGCGCTCGATGATCGCCATGGGACGCCAGCGCGAGGTCGAGCTGGCGCTGGCCGGTGCCGTCGACGCGGTGAACGCCGGCCAGCCCGGCCTGGCGGCGGACCGCCTGGCCGCTGAGCTCGACGGGGACGTCGCCGGCCGCCGGGTGGCGCTCTTGGGGCTCGCCTTCAAGCCAGGCACCGACGACATCCGCGACTCCCCCGCCCTGGCCCTGGCGACGGTCCTCCGCGAGCGTGGCGCGACCGTGGTCGGCTGCGATCCCAAGGCCGCCTCCGCGGTGGCGCGGCAGGCAGCCTGGCTGACGATCTGCGCGGGACCGCTGGAGGCCGCCAGCGAAGCCGATGCCGTCGTCCTGGCCACCGAATGGCCGGAGTACGTGACGTTGAGCCCGGCGGCACTGGCCGAGGTGATGACGGGGAACCTGCTGTTCGACGCGCGCAACGCGCTGGAGCCGGGTCCGGTGCAGGCCGCCGGCCTGCGCTACGTCGGCGTGGGCCGCGCCTCGATGGCCGGGGGCTGACCCGACTCGGCCGCCCGCTCGGCGAGCAGCCAGGCGCAGAAGCGGTCGATCCCCTCCGCGAATTCGACCCGCGGGGTCCAGCCGAGGATGCTCCGCGCGCGGCTGATGTCCGCGTGCGTGGCCGGCACGTCGCCGGGTTGGGCCGGTGCCATCTCGCGGGTCGCCGCCGTGCCCAGGGCGCGCTCCAGCTCGTCGATGACCTGCGAGGTGAGCACCGGGCGGTCGCTGCCGACGTTAACCACCAGGTAGCGCTCGTCGACCGTCGACAGCCGGACCAGGGCCTCGACCACGTCGGTCACGAAGGTGTAGTCGCGCAACCCGCGGCCCTCGTCGAACAGGACCACCGGCTCCCCGTCGAGAATCCGTCGCGCGAAGGCATGAATCGCCAGGTCCGGCCGCTGGCGCGGTCCGTAGACCGTGAACAGGCGGGCCACCGCGACCGGCAGCCCGCTGGCGCGGCCATGCGCAAAGGCCAGCGCCTCGCCGGCGACCTTGGTGGCGCCGTACGGCGACTCCGGGCGGCCGCGGGCCTGGTCCTCGACGAACGGGCGACGGTCGTCGTCGCCGTAGATCGAGCTGGACGAGGCGAATACCACGCGAGCTCCGGCGGCAGCTGCGGCCGACAGGGTGTTCTGGAAGCCGGCCACGTTGGTGGCCACGTACGCAGCAGGATCGGCGATCGAGGGCCGCACTCCGGCGCGTGCCGCCAGGTCGAAGACGACGCTCGGCCGCACCTCGCGCATCGCCGCCATGACCCCAGCCGCGTCGCGGGTGTCCACCTCGCGCAGATCGAAGCTCGGAGAGGCCACCGCCCCGGTGAGATTGCGCAGCTTCGCGCTGCGACCGTAGGCCGACTCGTCGAAGGAATCGAGCGCCACGACCTCCCAGCCATCGGCCAGCAGGCGGTCGACCAGCGTGCTGCCGACGAAACCGGCGCCACCGGTGACCAGGGCGCGCCGCTCGGCGGACGAGGGGCTCATCGGCTCGCCTGCCGGCGAAGCCAGAAGGCGCTGATGGCCAGCGAGGTGGCAGCCCAGGCGACGTAGCCGATGACGATCGCCGCTGCCCAGGTGCCGTCAGGCCAGTCCCCGAGCCAGGCGCGCAACAGGAGCGACAGCGGGACCGCGACCACGGCGCCGCCCAAGGTGGCCAGCACGACCGCCGTCAGCCATGCCAGGACACGCTCTCGGGTCACGCCGCGAACCCTAGCGGGTCGTCGGCTGACCCGCACCAGAGCCGTTGCCAGGGCTACCAAGCGATGCCGGTGTACTGCGCCGGATCCATCGGCTCCAGGCCCTTGGGCCGCACCAGGTCGATGACGTGCTGTCCCTCGCGCAGGTGCTGCAGCGTGCGCACGTGCTCCGGATCGCCATTGCCGACGATGACCACCTCGCTGTGCTGCAGCAGGTCATCGGCCGTCTCGGTCAGGATCGAGACGATATGCGGGATCTCCTGCTCGATGTAGGCGCGGTTCGCCCCGTGCAGGTTGGCGTAGGCCACGTTCGGGTCGTGCACCCGCACGTCATAGCCGCGGCCGATGAGGCGCTCCACCAGCGCGACCAGCGGGCTCTCGCGCAGGTCATCGGTGCCGGCCTTGAAGCTCAGCCCCAGCACGCCGATGCGCCGCGCGCCGGTCGCCCGCACCAGCTCGTAGGCCCGCGCCACGTGCTGGTCGTTGCTGGGCAGGATGGCGGACAGGACCGGCACCTCCAGGTCGTTGCGTTTCGCGTCATGGGTCAGCGCCCGGAGGTCCTTGGGCAGGCACGACCCGCCGAAGGCGAATCCGGGTCGCAGGTAGGCGGTCGAGATGTTCAGCTTGTGATCGCGGCCGATGATGTCCATCACCTCGTGGCTGTCGACGCCGTGCGCCGAGGCGATCAGCCCCACCTCGTTGGCGAAGGTGACCTTCAGGGCGTGGAAGGCGTTGCACACGTACTTGACCATCTCGGCTGCCCGGATCGAGGTGGTGATCACCTCGCCCTCCAGCCCCGCATACGGTTCGGCCGCCATGGCCGCCGCGCGCGGGTCGTTGCTGCCGATGATCGTGAAGGGTGGGTGGTGGAAGTCCTCGATCGAGCTGCCCTCGCGCAGGAACTCCGGGTTGTAGCAGACCCCGAAGTCGGTCCCGGCCCGCAGGCCCGAGTGGCGTTCCAGCAGCGGCACCACGTGCTCCTCGGTGCTGCCGGGCAGCATCGTGCTGCGCACGATCACGAGGTGCCAGGCGCCCTTGTGGCCGATGGCTGCGCCGATGGTCTCCGCCACGCGGTCGACGGCTGACAGGTCCAGGCTGCCGTTCGCGTTGCTGGGCGTGCCCACGCAGATCATGGAGATATCACTGTCGAGGACGGCGGCTTCGGCATCGGCCGTGGCGCGCAGGCGTCCCGACGCGATGCCGGCGGCGATCAGCTCGTCGAGGCCGCGCTCCACGATGGGGCTGCGGCCGGCGTTGATGGTGTCGACCTTCAGCGGGTTGAGGTCAACGCCGATCACCTCGACGCCCAGATCGGCCAGGCACGCGCTGGTGACGGCGCCGACGTAGCCCAGGCCGAAGACGCTCAGCCGGGTCATGGATGTGCGACCTCCCTCGTCCCGCGGTGTGGAGGTGCACGGTAGCGCG
>DASSNX010000049.1:0-29983 GCA_035701185.1 Candidatus Limnocylindria bacterium | reverse complement strand
CCACCCAGGTGATCATCAAGCACGACGAGAACTACGTGGCGCCCAGCGGCAGCGCCATCCCGTCGCAGGTCATCGACCCCGGCACATGATTCCGACCCTGGGCCACGTCGCCGTCCTGGTCGGGCTGGCGGCCACGCTCTTTGCCGCCGCCACGTTCGCGGTCGGCGCGCGTCGCGGTGATGCGGCGCTGGTCCTCCTCGCCCGCCGCGCGATGTACGCGGCGTTCGGCCTGGCAGCGCTCGCCAGCGGCGCCATGATCGTCTCGCTGCTGAGCCACGACTTCAGCGTGGCCTACGTGGTCCGCAACAACGCGACTACCACCCCGCCGTTCTACTCGGTCATCAGCCTGTGGGCGGCGCTGCAGGGCTCGATCCTGTTCTGGACGCTGCTGGCCACCGGCTGGGCGGCGCTGGTTTTGCATCGGTTCCGGAACCGCGCGCCGGCGCTGGTGCCATGGGTCGGCGTGACGCTGGCCCTCGGCGCGGCCTTCTTCTTTGCCGTCATGACCTGGCCGGGCGACCCCTTCGAGCGCATCTCGCCCATCGCGGCGGAGGGCAGCGGCCCGAACGCGCTGCTGCAGAACCACCCGTTCATGGGGTTGCACCCGCCGCTGCTGTACCTGGGCTACACCGGGCTGGCCATCCCGTTCGCCTTCGGCGTGGCGGCGCTGGTCACCGGGCGCACCGACGAGGAGTGGCTCGGCATCGTCCGGCGCTGGACGCTGGTGCCGTGGATCTTCCTGACCGCCGGCATCGTGGCGGGCGCCTGGTGGAGCTACCAGGTGTTGGGCTGGGGCGGCTACTGGGCCTGGGATCCGGTCGAGAATGCCGCGCTGCTGCCGTGGCTGACGGCCACGGCCTTCATCCACTCCAGCATGGTCGCCGAGCGTCGCGGAACGCTGCGGGTCTGGAGCCACCTGCTGGTGGTGCTCACCTTCTGGTTGACGTTGTTCGGCACCTTCATGACCCGCTCCGGTGTGGTGGCCAGCGTCCACTCGTTCACCGAATCGGGGATCGGCGCCTGGTTCCTGGGGGCGCTGGCCGTCACGCTGGCCGTGGGCCTGTCGCTGCTCGTCTGGCGGCTGCCGTCCCTCGGCGACCGCCGCGCGGCCGGTGAGCCGGTGAGCCGCGAGTCCGCCTTCCTGTTCAACAACGTCCTCTTCCTGGCGATCAGCGTCACCGTCCTGGTCGGCACGCTCTATCCGCTGGCGGTGGAGGCGGTATCGGGCCAGAAGGTGAGCGTCGGGGCGCCCTGGTTCAACCGGGTCGGCGCGCCGGCCTTCGTGGCGCTGCTCTTCCTGATGGGCATCGGCCCGGCGCTGCCCTGGGGCGGCGCGTCATGGCGGACGGTCCGCGAGCGCTTCGGCATCCCGATCCTCGCCGGACTGGCCGGAGTGGCGCTCGGCCTGCTGCTCGGCCTGCGCCAGGTGGCGCCCCTGGCCGCCATCGGCTTCGCGCTGTTCGTGCTGGTGGTCATGGGTGACGAGGTCGTGCGCGGCGCTCGGGCCCGAGGCCGCAGCCGCGGCGAGTCACCACCGGCGGCCGCCTGGGGGCTGATGACCCACAACCGGCGCCGCTATGGCGGCTACGTGGTCCACGCCGGCATCTGCGTCATGGCGGTGGCCATCGCGGTGTCGGCCACCATGGGCACCGATGTCACCGCCACCCTGCGCCCCGGCCAGACGCTGACGGTGGGCGCCTACACGCTGCGTCACGACCGCCTCGTGACCGAGCCGCTGCCCGATGACGCCCGTGTGCGCGAGACGCGGGCCGAGCTGACGGTCTCGGGGCCGCAGTCGGGGCCGATCCGCACCGCCCTGCGCGACTATCCCAGCTCGACCACGCCGATCGCCACGCCCTCGGTGCGCAGCTCGTTCGCCGAGGACCTGTACGTGACGCTGCTGGGCTACGACCCCGCCACCCAGGCCGCGACGCTGCACGTCTTCATCAACCCGCTGGTCGGCTGGCTCTGGATCGGCGGCGCGCTGGTCGCGCTGGGCGCGCTCTTCGCCATCTGGCCGGAGCGGCGCCGCGCGGTGGCTGCCGCTGCCGCGGCAGCCTGAGGAGGCACCGGTGAGCCGCCTGGGTCGCTGGCGATGGCTCCTGGTGCCGGTGCTCGTCCTGCCCATCAGCTGGCTGCTGTTTACCGGCCTCGGCCGTGATCCACGGACAATCCCCTCGCCGCTGATCGGCAAGCCGCTGCCGTCGATCTCGGGCACCACCCTGGACGGCGCCCAGTGGGACAGCGCCTCGCTGGCGGGCAAGCCGGCGCTGATCAACGTCTGGGCCTCGTGGTGCGCGCCGTGCGTGACCGAGCACCCGCTGCTCCTGGACGTGGCACGCCGAGACGCCGGCCGGCTCCAGGTCGTGGGCGTGCTCTACCAGGACACCGCGGACAGCGCCGCCGCGTTCAAGGCCCGTCATGGTGACGGCGGATGGCCCGATGTCGATGACGCATCCGGCCGCGTCGCCGTCAGCCTGGGCGTGACCGGCCCGCCGGAGACCTTCTTCGTCGATGCCGCCGGCATCGTTCGTTACCACCAGGTCGGGCCGCTGACGGCCGAGGTGCTGGCGCAGCAGCTACCGCTGATCGGAATCGCCCCATGAGGCGCTGGGCGCTGCCGGCCGCCGCGCTGGCCCTCGTTGCGCTGGCCGTCGCGGTGCTGCTGGTCGTCCTGCAGCCGGCCCCGGCGGCCACCCGGCAGGAGCAGGCGCGCGCGCTGGCCGCCGAGCTGCGCTGCCCTGACTGCGAGTCGCTGTCGGTGGCCGAGTCGCGGACGGCCGCGGCGGCTGCCATCCGCGCCGAGATCGAGGAGCAGCTGGCCGCCGGCCGCTCACCGGCCGACATCCGTGACACCTTCGTCGCGCGTTACGGCGAGTGGATCCTGCTCCAGCCGATGAGCCCGCTGATCTGGCTGGTGCCGATCGTGGCGCTGCTGGCCGGCGTTGCGGTGTTCGGCTGGTGGCTGCGCGGCCGTCGACCGTCACCCTCCGCGCCAACCGACGCCCGGGACATCGCCGCCGTCGAGCGGCAGCGGATCCGGGACGAGGCGGACCTGCTCGATGGGTGAGCTCCTCCTCCTCGCCCTCCTGCTCGCCGCCGTCGCGCTGGCCGTTGCCTGGCCGCTGCTCGACCGACCTGCGACCGTCCCGTCACACGCCGTGGATCCAGAGCGTGAGGCGCTCCAGATCCGACACCGCCTGGCGCTCGAGGCGCTGCGCGACGTGGAGGCGGACCATCGCGCCGGCTCGCTGGACGACGACGCGTACCGACGCGAGCGGGACGAGGCCGAGCAGCATGCCGTCGAGACGCGCCGCGCCCTGGACGCCGGGCCGCCGACCGCCACCGAGATGCCGCCGGAGCCGAGACGCCCGGGCCTGCGCCTCGCGGCGCTCATGGGCGGGGGACTGGCAGCCCTGCTGCTGATCGGTCTGGCGCTGCCGGCACCGTTCGGCCTCGCCGAACGCGACGCGCGGGTCGAGCGGATCCGCGAGCTGAGTGACGCCGTCGGCCGCAACGCGCGGGACACCGCTGCGCTGGCGGAGCTGTCTGACCTCTACCTTGCCGGCGGCACCGCCGACGACGTGGCCCGGGCCCTGGCGAGCCTCATCCTGCTGCGCGACGCGGCACCCGACAGCCGCGACGCGAACCAGCGGCTGGTCACGCTGCTGATCCGCATCGGCTCATGGGAGGACGCTTCGCGTGCGACCGACGTCTACGCCGGGGTCGTGGGGGACGCCGATCCTGACATCCCGTTCTTCCGCGGTCTCATCGCCCGCGGACGGGGCGACACGGCCGGGGCGCAGCAGCAGTTCCGGCGCTTCCTGGAGCTGGCGCCGAATGACGACCGGGCCGTAATGGTCAGGGGCCTGCTCGACCAGGAGTCGGCCAGCCCGTCACCCAGCCCGACGCCGAGCTAGGCGCGCTCCAGGACCTGGTCGAGGATCCGGCCCAGCGACTCGAGATCCGAGGCCGGCATCCGATCCAGGAAGTGCTCCGCCACGCCGCGCAGGTGTGTGGGAGAGGCCTCGCGCAGCCGGCCGTAGCCGGCATCGGTCAGCTCCGCCCAGGCGCCGCGCCGGTCCGTGTCGCAGCTCGTGCGACGGACCAGGCCATCGGCCTCCAGCCGGTCGATCAGGCGGGTGGCGCCGGAACGCGACAGGGCCAGCAAGTCGGCCAGCTCGCTCATGCGCAGGCGCCGATCATCGCTGTACGCCAGCATCAGCAGGAGCTCGTACTCGCCCAGGCCCATCGACTGCTCCGCCTGCAGCTCGCGCTCGAGCTGCCGCCGCACCTGGGCATGGGCGAACAGGAAGGTGCGCCAGGCGTTCAGCCGCGGGTCGCGCGGGCTCGGAATCCGGGTCGCCATGGTCAGATGCTGACAGAGGCGCGCCGGACGTCGCAAGCGCGCGAGCGCATCGGCTCCCGGGCTACCCGAGAATCGGGTGGATCAGGAAGTACGCCACTCCCGCGACGATGCCGGAGGCGGGGATGGTCAGCACCCAGGCGATGCCGATCTGGCGTGCCACGCCCCAGCGGACCGCGTTGAATCGGTCAGAAGCACCGGTGCCCATGATCGCGCTGGAGATGACGTGGGTGGTGCTCACCGGCATGCCGAGCTGCGAGGCGCCGAAGATGATGGTGGCCGCCGTCGTCTCCGCCGCGAAGCCGTGCACCGGGTCGAGCTTCACGACCCGGCTGCCCATGGTCTTGATGATTCGCCAGCCACCGGCGGCAGTCCCGAGCGAGATGGCGCTGGCGGCCAGGAAGATGACCCAGATCGGCACCTTGAACTCGGACAGCACGCCGGCCTGGAAGAGTGCCAGGGTCATGACGCCCATCGTCTTCTGCGCATCGTTGCTGCCATGGCTGAACGCCATGTATGCCGCCGACAGGACCTGCAGCCGACGGAAGGTGTCGTTCATGACGTGCGGGTTGGCGCGGCGGAAGACGTTGAAGATGATGATCATCAGCAGCAGCCCCAGCGCGAAGCCGATGATCGGCGAGCTGATGAGCGGGACCAGCACCTTGTCCCGCACGCCGGGGATGTTCCACGAGCCGGGGCCGGCAGCCGCCGCGGCTGCCCCGAGCAGGCCGCCGATCAGCGCGTGGCTGCTCGAGCTCGGGATGCCGAGCCGCCACGTGAACAGGTTCCAGAAGATGGCGCCGATCAGCGCGGCGGCGACGACGGAGACGCCCTCCACGCTGGTCGCCACGATCCCGGCGCCGACCGTCTTGGCCACCGCCGTGCCCGTCAGCAGTGCACCCACGAAGTTCGCCACCGCGCTCATCGCAATCGCCCATTGCGGCTTCAGCGCCCGGGTGCTGACGCTGGTGGCGATGGCGTTCGCCGTGTCGTGGAAGCCGTTGATGTAGTCGAAGGCGACTGCCAGCCCCAGGATGACCAGCAGGGTCAGGGTGATGCCCTCAGGCATGCTTGACGACGATGCGCTCGATCACGTTTGCCGCGTCCTCGCACGCATCGATCGCCTTCTCACCCAGGGAGTAGACGTCCTTCCACTTGATCACGTCGATCGGGTCCTGCCCGTTCTTGAACAGCCCCGCCATGGCCTGTCGCACCAGCCGATCGCCCTCGTTCTCGAGCCGATGGATCTCGATCCAGTGCTGCTCCAGGTCCTTGAAGTCACGCAGCTTGCCGAGCGCCGCGGCCAGCTGCTCGCACTGGCGCACGATGATCTCGGCCTGGGAGACGGCGACGGTCGACGGCTTGTCGATCGCGTAGAGGATGCAGGTGTCGGCCACTTCCTCGATGAAGTCGAGGATGTCGTCGAGCCGGCTGATCAGGGCGTGGATGTCCTCGCGGTCGAACGGCGTGACGAAGGTGGCTTCCAGCTTATGGCCGATGTCGTGGCTGATCTGGTCGCCGGCGTGCTCGGCGTCGCGCAGCTGGCTGGCGAGGCGCTCGCGCTCGTCATAGTTGCGGAAGAACTGCTCCAGCAGCCGCGCCGCGGCCAGCACGTTCCTCGCATCGTCCTGGAACAGTGTGTAGAACTTCTCCTCCCGCGGGATCAGCGGCAGGCGCATCGAATGTCCTCGGGTGCTTTCAAAGAGGTTGGCGCGGACACGGTAGCCGATGTGCTTGACCGATGCCGCACACTGGCGTCTCGAATGTCCGTCGCGCAGGTGAGGAGGCCTCGTGATACCACTCAACTCGGCAATGCTGCTGCACCGGCACGGGGACGACTGGCTGCCCCTCCAGCCGGCTGATCACTCTTCGGCTGACCACGACATCGAGCGCCGGCTGCTGAAGGGCGAGAGACTGTTCAAGTGCGAAGAGTGCGACCTGGAGATCCTGGTCGTCCCGCCCGACGCCGCCGAGGGCGAGTAGCAGAGGGCCGTGTGGGATTCGAACCCACGACACGAGGATTAAAAGTCCCCTGCTCTAACCACTGAGCTAACGGCCCGCGCGTCAGTCTATTCCGCCTGCCGGCGTGCTAGATTCGGGGCCGATGCGCACGATCCTCCTCTGGATGGCCCGCAACCGCTTCCTGAAGACGTACCTGCCGCGGCTGTGGTTCGCGAAGCGCGCCGTCCGCAAGTTCATGCCGGGCGAGGCCATGGAGGACGCGCTCGAGGCCTCCGAGCAGTTCCGGCCGCTCGGCATCGGCATCCTGATCACGCACCTTGGCGAGAACCTGACCAGCATGGACCAGGCGCAGACCGTGGCCGATCAATATCACGACCTGCTGCGCAAGATCATGGCCCGCGGCCTGGATGCCGAGATCAGCGTCAAGCCGACGCAGCTGGGCCTCGACCTCGACGCCGATGCGACCCTGGACCATCTCCGCTCGCTGGCCACGGCTGCCGCCCAGGCGAAGGGCTACCTGTGGCTGGACATGGAGGGATCGGCCTACACCCAGCCGACGTTGGACCTGTATCGGAGCCTCAAGGCGGACCATCCCAACGTCGGGGTCTGCCTGCAGGCGTACCTGCGGCGCACGCCAGATGACATCGCCGCGCTGACGCCACTGCAGCCGGCGATCCGGCTGGTGAAGGGCGCCTACGACGAGCCGGCGACCATCGCCTGGCGCAAGAAGGCCGATGTCGACGCCGCCTTCGAGGAGCAGGCCAGGTCGATGCTGCCGGCCGCCGGCAAGGGGGAGCTGCGGCTCGGGCTCGGCACCCACGACACGCGGCTGGTCGAACGGGTGGCGGAGGCCGCGACCTCGGCGGGCCTGGGCGTGGACGCGTTCGAGGTGCAGATGCTGTACGGGATCCGCGTCGACGAGCAGCGTCGCCTGGCCGCTGCCGGCTACCGGGTGCGCGACCTCATCTCGTACGGCGACGCCTGGTACGCCTGGTACATGCGGCGCATGGCGGAGCGGCCGGCGAACGTCTGGTTCGCCCTGCGCCAGATCTTCGGCTGAGCGGCTGTGGCTGCGGTTTCCGTGGTAGAGTTGCCAGGACGCCACCGAATCCGTAGCGAAGCGTGGCGCGGCACTCGAGATCCCGTTGCGCGGACGCGTGCCACCGTGAAGCCGCAACCAGGAGATCTCCCATGCGCGTTCTGCTGATCGGCGTTGGCACCGTGGGCGAGGCGATCGCCCGCGAGGCGGCCCAGCGCGACTGGTGCGAGCAGCTGGTGCTCGCCGATTACGACCCGTCCCGTCCCAGCGCCATGCAGGCCGAGCTGGCGGACGCGAGCCGCTTCCCGGTCGAGCGGATCGACGCGCGCGACGCCGGCGCCGTGGCCGACCTGGCGCGGCGCACCGGCTCGACGTTGGTCATGAACGCGGTCGACCCACGCTTCGTGATGCCGATCTTCGAGGGGGCGCTGGCCGCCGGCGTCGACTACATCGACATGGCCAACAGCCTCTCGCTGCCGCATCCCACCGACCCGTTCTCCAAGCCCGGCGTCAAGCTGGCCGACGAGCAGCTGGCCAAGGCCGGCGAGTGGGAGGCCGCCGGGCGGCTGGCGCTGATCGGCATGGGCATGGACCCCGGGCTGACCGACGTCTTCGCGAAGTACGCCGCCGACCAGCTTTTCGACCAGGTGGACGAAGTCCACATCCGCGACGGCGGTGACCTCCACATTCCCGGCTTCGCCTTCGCGCCGGTGTTCAGCATCTGGACGACCATCGAGGAGTGCCTCAATCCACCGGTCATCTGGCAGGATGGCGACTGGCACACCACCGAGCCGTTCAGCGCGCCGGAGGAGTTCCCCTTCCCGGAGGGCGTGGGACCGGTGGAGTGCGTCAACGTGGAGCACGAGGAGGTGCTGCTCGTCCCGCGCTGGCTGCCGCACGTCAAGCGGGTGACGTTCAAGTACGCGCTGGGCTCGGACTTCATCGAGAAGCTGAAGCTGCTCCACGACATCGGCCTGGATCGCACCGAGCCGGTCGACGTGCGCGGCACGAAGGTGTCGCCGCGCGACCTGGTGGCAGCCGTCGTGCCGGACCCGGTGACGATGGGCGACAAGATGGTCGGCCGGGCGATCGTGGGCACCTGGGTCATCGGCTCCAAGGACGGGCAGCCGCGCGAGGTCTTCCTCTACCAGATGGCCGATGCCGCCGAGACCCTGCGCACCACCGGCTCGCAGGTGGTCGGCTGGCAGACCGGCTTCAACCCGGTGCTGGCCATGGAGCTGCTGGCCAACGGAACGTGGTCAGGCAGCGGGGTTCTCGGACCCGAGGCCTTCGACGCCGCCCCGTACCTGCAGCTGATGGATCACTACGGCATCCACCACGCCATGGTCGAGATGCAGCCTGGGGCGCATCGGCCCACCTGAGGCGATCGGCCTAGACTGGATCGCCTTCGATGGACCGATGCAGAGGTGGGATTCATGAACGTGGCTGAGATGCTCGAGGGCGCCCGCGAGGCGATGACCGTGAAGCGCGTCTATGGCGAGCCGATCGAGCGCGAGGGACTGACCATCGTGCCGGCCGCGCACGTCCGCGGCGGCGGTGGCGGCGGCGGCGACGCCGAGAACAACGGAGGCGCCGGCTTCGGGCTCACGGCGCGCCCGGTGGGTGTCTACGTGGTCAAGGACGGCAACGTGGCATGGGAGCCGGCCGTGGACGTCACTCGCATCTCGCTGCTGGGCGTCGTGGCCGGGATCGTGGCGCTGCTGGTGCTGCGCTCGGTCATCAAGACCCTGGCCGGCCGCTGAGGCGTGGCCGAGACCCGGTTCGCCCAGACACAGGACGGGGTCCGGCTGGCCTACGACGTCACCGGCGACGGCCCGCCGCTGGTCCTCCTCCATGCGGGGATCGTGGACCGGCGGATGTGGGACGACGTGGTGCCACTGCTCAGTGACGCCTTTCGCGTGCTGCGCTATGACGCCCGCGGCTTCGGCGAGTCGTCGCACCCGCCGGACGGTCCCTTCGCGCGCTGGGACGACCTCTTCACGGTGATGGACGCGGCCGGCGTGGCGCGCGCCCACCTGGTCGGCGTGTCGCAGGGCGCGGAGACCGCGCTGGATGCGACGCTCACCGCCCCGGACCGGGTCGACCACCTGCTGCTATGCGGATCCGGCCTTCGCGGGTGGAGCTTCCGCGACGAGCTCGATGTGCGATGGCAGGCAGAGGTCGACGCCTGGGAGCGTGGTGACCTGGACGGGTGTGCCGAGGAGTCGATGCGCACCTGGTTCGACGGCCCGTCGCGCTCACCCGAGGAGGTGGATCCCGCCGTTCGACGGCGCGCCTGGGAGATGCAACGGCTGGCCATCGACCTGGAGAACGACAACGCCGAGGCCCAGGCCCCCGAGCCGCCATCCGGAGATCGGCTCGCCGACGTAATGGCCCCGACCCTGGTCGCGGTCGGCGAGCTGGATCAGCCCGACATGGTGGCGATTGCGGACAAGCTGGCGGCCGGCATTCCGGGCGCACGTCATGAGGTGCTCCCCGGGGTGGCGCATCTGCCGCCGATGGAGCGGCCGGCCGAGTTCGCGCAGCTCGTCCGCGAGTTCATCGGCGCCTGAAAAGGCGAACGCCGCCTGGCGGGAGGCGGCGTTCGTATCTGGTGAGCGTGGTTGCGGGGGACGGATTCGAACCGACGACCTTCGGGTTATGAGCCCGACGAGCTACCACTGCTCCACCCCGCGGACGCCTATGCTAGCCAGCCCTCCAGCTCCGGTCAAACCCTGACCCGCTCCGCTACAATGCGGCTCAGGTCCGCTCCCGCGGACTGGCGAGCCCCGTTTGTCCGCAGGAGGGTTTGCGCGCGCCGATGGCTGTGAACCCCAAGAAGCTCCGGCCGTACGACGAGCCGCCGCGCGTCCGAGGACCGCTCATCCCGAGCCGTCCGGACAGCGCCGCGACCGGCTTCATGGTGCTGGGCGCGCTCTGGCTGGTGGTCGCGACCGGCCTGGCTGCCATCTGGGTGCTGATGCTCATGTTCCCGGACCAGCTGCACTTCGCCATGGAGTTCGACCTGCCGATCATCGGCAAGCTGGGAGTCGACTTCAGCGCGGACACCGTCGGCTCCGGCTTCATGAACGCTCTCGTCTTCGGTTGGCTGTCGAACGCGGCCTTCGCCGCGATCCTCTTCATCACCCCGCGCCTGACCGGCGTCCGGCTGATCGGTGAGTCGCTGACCTGGCTGGGCATGGCGGCCTGGAACCTGGGCGTCGCCTCCGGGCTGGCGGGGCTCTACATCCCGCAGATCGCCGGGCACGGCCCCCTGGCCGAGTTCCCGCTGCCGGCCGACGGCCTGATGCTGCTGGCCATGCTGATCGTCAACGTCGCCTTCTGGCGCACGCTGCTCGCCTCGCGCCAACGGATGCCGTACGCCAGCATCTGGTTCTTCGGGTTGGCGCTGCTGGCCAGCATGGGAGCCTACGCGCTCGGTGCCGCGGCCCAGGCGGGCGCGATCTTCATCAACCTGGACGAGACGACCGTGGCGCTGATCTACGCTTTCGTGGCCCGCGCCCTGTTCACCTACTGGATTCTGGGCGCCACCCTCGGCACGCTGTTCTACGTCGTGCCGCGCGCCACGCTGAACGGCCTCGCCTCGAGCGGCCTCGCCCTGCTGGCCTGGGTGCTATGGGCCGCGTTGGCGGGGCTTTCCGCGGTCGGTGCGCTGGTCGATCCGTCGGTGCCGTTCGTCATCACCCAGCTCGGCAACGTGGGCACCATGCTGCTGGTGGCGCCGGTCTTCCTGGCGGTCGCCGACCTGGGCCTCACCATGCGCGGGCGCTGGTCGCTGATGCTCAGCACCGGTACCGTGTCGCTGGCGGTCATCGCCATGGCCTTCCTGCTGGGCTCTGCCGTGCTGGAGGCGATCGGCGCCCTGCGCAGCGTCCAGGCGCTGGTACACGGCACCGAGTGGGCCGCCGGCGCCTCCCTGTTCGGCACGCTGGGCGCGGCCACCTTCGCGTTCTACGCATTCGCGGAGCACGCGACGCCACGGATGTTCCGCCGTGACTGGGCCGGCACCGTGCTCACCGACGGGCAGCTATGGGCGACCTTGGCCGGCACGGCCATGGCCGGCCTGGCGCTGATCGGTGCCGGCATCGCGCACGGCTCGCTCATCGCGCAGGGTGCGCCTGGCGACCAGCTGAATGGCACGCTCATCTGGTTCCGGCTGGTGGCGGCCGGCGGGCTCGGCCTGGCATCGCTCGGCGGTGTCTGCCTCGTCGGCACCCTCTTCCTGATGTACACCACCGCGCGCCGGGCCGAGTACATCCTGGCCGACGCGGTTCCGGCGGCGGGGCACTGAGCCGATGACCGTTCCGACCCCCATCGAGGTCCAGTCCCGGTCGGTTCCGGGCTGGGCCATCGGCCTCACCGTCCTGGTTTTCCTGATCGGCGGCGTCTACCTGGCCGGCAACCTGGCGGGCGAGAACCCGCCGATCCTGGCCGCACCATCGGCCTCTGGCTCCGGTGCACCGAACGTCGAGCAGGCGGCCAAGCAGATCATCAACAAGGCCCAGCCGCCGTGCACGGCCTGCCACGGGGCGAATCTGGAGGGCCAGGGGGCGTTCCCCAACCTGCATGGCATCGCCGAGGGACCGGCCACGCCGGACCTCGAGCAGCTGGCCAAGGACCACCCGGACAACTGGATCAACCTCTGGATCGATGGCACCGGCGACGAGGTCAAGGGCATCGACCGCAAGGGCATGCCGCAGTTCGGCCAGCAGCTGACGCCCGACGAGATCGCCACGATCGTCGACTACCTCAAGACGCTGCAATGACCGATCCGGCCGCCCGGCCGGTACGCAGCGTGGCCGTCCTGATCGGTGGGTCCGAGATGGCCGAGATCGACGAGGCGGCGCAGGGACTGGGCCTCTCGCAGGACGCGTTGATGGAGTCCGCCGGCGCAGCGGTCGCGGAGGTGGCGCTCACCGAGCTGGCGCGCCTGTCCGAGCCGATGCACGGGCCGGGTGGTCCACTGGCCGATCCGCCGCTCATCGTGGTGCTGTGCGGATCCGGCAACAACGGCGGCGACGGGTTCGTGGTGGCTCGGCGCCTGGCGGCGGCGGGACGGCGGGTGGTGACCGTGCTCGCCGGAGACGCGTCGAAGATCTCCGCTGGCGGGCATGCGGCTGCGCACAACTGGACCGTGCTGCAGGCCATGGCCGCGGGCGGCTCGCTGGAGCTGTTCGTGGCGCCCACGCCGGAGCTGCTCCTCCAGCTGCGCCCCCGCCTCTCACCGGCCACGCTGCTCGTCGACGCGCTGCTGGGCACCGGCGCGTCGGGGCCGCTGCGCGAGCCGGTGTCCACCGCCGTGGACCTGCTCAACGGCATCCGTACCCACGCCCGCGCCGCCGGCCGCCCGTGCAGCGTGCTGGCCGTCGACGCCCCGACCGGTGTGGACATCACCGACGGCAGCCACGCCACCCCGGTCGTGGAGGCCGACGTCACCATCACCTTCCATCGCGCCAAGGCAGGCTTCGCGCTGGATCCCGAGGCGCGGCGCCTGGCCGGCCGCTACCTGGTGGCGCCGATCGGCATTCCGCTGGAGGCGGAGGAGGGCGTGGTGCCGCCGGACGGCGAATACCCGCCGGCTCGCATCACGCAGGTCACCTGGCAGGAGCCCGTCGCGCGTGACAGTGGCTGACGCCACGCACGAGCGGCGGCGGCGCTCCTTCGATGCCATCGCGGAGCGCTACCTCGCTCACCGGCCGCCGTATCCCGCCGCGGCCTTCGACCTCGTGGCGCAGAAGGTGCCGCCGCCGGCGGACGTGCTGGAGGTCGGTCCGGGCCCGGGCCTGGCCACGATCCCGATGGCGGCGCGCGGCTACCGGATCGTGGCAATCGAGCTCGGGGAGCGGCTGGCGGCCGAGGCGCGCCGCAACCTGGCCGGCTACCCGCAGGTGGAGATCGTCACCGGCAGCTTCGAGGCGTGGCAGCCGCCCCGCGCGCACGCCTTCGACCTGCTGCTCGCCGCGAGTGCCTGGCACTGGATCGACCCCGAGGTGGGGTATGAACGCGCATGGCAGGCGCTTCGCCACGGCGGCTGGCTGGCGCTGATGGCGAACCACCCGCGTCCGGGCCGTATCGGCTCCCGTTCCCGCGGCTTCTGGGCGGCAACCGATGCCATCTATCGGCGCCATGCGCCCGACCTGGTGCGCCGGCGTGGCTGGAACCCGTCGCGCCTGCCCGACCAGGCGGCAGCCATCCGGCGCAGCGGCCGCTTCGAGGCCGCGGAGCGGCACGTCATCGCCTGGCGCCACATCTTCGACGCCGATGCCTACGTCGCGCTGCTGGACACATACTCGGACCATCGGACGCTGCCCGCCCGACGGCGCCAGCGCCTGTTCGACGCCATCCGGCGGCTGGCAGTCGACGAGTTCGGCGGACAGGTGCAGCGCTACTACCGGACCGTCATCTACCTGGCGCGTTCGCGCTGAGCGAGCGCCCTCAGCTGGAGCCGGGCTTCTCCAGCGGCTCGCCGACGGCGCAGCGCGGGCACGCGTCCGCCGGCCAGGACTCGATCTCAATCCGCCCCAGCGCCACCAGCGGAATTCCCAGGTCAACGGGCTCCGTCGACCGGTCCACGATGACCGCCGCCGCCAGCGGCTGGCCGCCTGCCGCCCGAACCGCGTCGAGCGTCTCGACCAGGGACGCGCCGGTGGTCAGGATGTCGTCGACCAGCACGATCCGGTCGTTGCCGCTCACCGACCAGCCGCGGCGCAGCGCCCGGCGGCCGCGCTCCATGGGCTCGGCAAAGACACCCCGCACCTGGTGGCCGAGCAGCGGCTCCAGCTGCCGCGCGGTGTCGAAGGCGAGGAGCACGCCACCGGTCGTCGGCCCGACGACGAGCGTGGGGTCGTGCCACGCCAGGCCGGCCGCCAGCCGCCGCCCGATCTCCACGGCCAGGCTCGGATACTGGAGCACGGCGAACTTCTCGAGGTAGCGGCTCGAATGGCGACCGGACTTCAGCAGGAAATGGCCGGTGCGCAGCGCGCCGGCGGCCTCGAAGAGTCCTTCGATGCTCGTCTCGGCGAGGTCGGCACGCGTCACGCCGGGCAGCGGCATCGGCTCGGCGGAGCGCATCGGCTACTCGTAGACCGCGCTGAAGTCGACCGCCGGGAAACGCTCGGAGAGCGCGTCGGTGACCCACTGCAGCACGTCGGCGGGGTCGTAGAAGTCGGCCACCACCCGCGCCTCGGTCACGGTCAGCCCGGAGCGCCGGGGCTCGACGTTCAGGGCTGAGCCGGCAGGCAGGTCCGCCAGGTCGAGGCTCGTCTCGAAGCGCCCGTCGGCGCGCAGCAGCAGGATGTCATCGGCCTCGTCCAGAAGCAGCAGGTCGCCCGTCTTGGCCAGCACGTCCTCGGCATTGGCCGCGAACTCGCGCAGCACCTGCTTCTGCTGCTCACCGATCTGGTGGCGGAAGGTGTCGGCCAGCTGCCAGAGACGCTGGGCGGCGATCGTCTCCTGCTGGGTCGGCGGCAGGCCGGACTGCCAGTCCTCGTCCTCGGGCTCCATCGGCTCCTCTTCGGCGGCCAGCTCGTCGGCCGGAAGGAGGTGGTTCACGGGGTCGCGGGCAGCCTCGCCAAACCAGGCGTAGATGTCAGCCGGGTTGTAGAGCTCGACGATCTCGGAGAAGGACTCCAGGACCTGCTCCTCGTCATACCACTCCTGGTCGGCCGGGTCCTGGTAGGTCAGCCGGGTGGTCCAGGTCTCGTCGACGGGGCTGTACAGCAGGTAGTCCTGGTCGTCGTCGACCAGCTTGATGGGGCCGATCTCCCGCAGCCGCTCGCGGTTGGCGTCGATGAAGCGGCGCAGCTGCTCGGTGCTCTCGTAGAGAAAGTCGCGCCGCTCCAGCTCGGCCTCCTGCGCCAGCTCGCGCAGGGCGGCGATGCGTGGGGCGGTCACGGCTTGTACACGAAGTCCGGGCCCATCCGCTCGCGCAGGAACATCGTGTGCTTGCGGTCGAACACCGATTCGGCCACCCGGTGGCCGAGCCCGCGCGTGCTCGGGTCGTTGTAGAGCTTGTCCAGCACCGCATAGTTCGGCAGGTCCAGGATGATCAGGTTGTCCCACTCCGAGCCCTCGGTCACGTTGAACCAGCCCAGGAAGCGGATGCCGTACTCCGCCTCGTAGCGCCGTGCGGTGCGCGGAAAGAAGTGCCGCATCCCGCGCTTGAACAGCGTGTCGCGACCCTTGCGCACGTTGAAGAAGGTGACCATCAGGGGCATCAGGTACCCCACCCGGTGCGGTCGATGCCGATGCCGATGGCCAGGCCCAGCACCAACCCGATCCCGATCCCCAGGCCGATGTTGTGCAGCACCAGCCCGAGTGCGGTTCCGACGCCGATGCCGATGGCCGTCCACACGCCGAGCATCGTGTTCTTGCGCGGCCGCTGCTCAGTCATGCGGCGGCTCCTCGGGCGCCTCTGGCGCGTCGGTGGTTCCATCCTCGGCCGCGCCCTGGCTGCTGATCACCCGAGGCGGCTGCTTGGCCGCGCCCAGCGTCCGGCCCCGTGTCCCGCGCCGCTCGGCGAAGAAGACGCGCAGCAGGAAGACGCTGGTCATGCTCAGGAAGAACAGCAGGATGAGGTCGATGAACAGCAGGGTGGCCAGCAGCCAGACCGGCCAGTTGAAGGTGAAGAGGCCGACCGGGATCAGCAGCAGGATGACGGCGAACAGGATCGCCTGCCAGATGAAGCACCCGAACCCGGGTCCTTCGTTCGGGTCCAGGTCCTCGTTGTAGCGAATCGTCATGCATCACTCAAGCCGCAGCGGGGTCGGTGGCGGGCTGGATGGTCCCATATCCAAGCCGGAGCCGCAGCCTCAGCCCAGCGGCGCGACCCCGTCGGCGTAGGTGATGCGGCCGCTGGCCACCGTGAGGCGAACCACGCCGGGCAGCTCCATGTCGAGCAACGGCGTGTTCGACGAGGCCGATGCCAGCGCGTCCGCCGTCACCTGCCAGCGCGCGCTCGGATCGAAGACGACCAGATCCACCAGTTCGCCGGCGCGAAGGCTTCGCTCCTCGCCGATGAGCCCGGCAGGCCCCACGCTGAGCGCCTGCAGCAGGCGGGGGAGCGTCAGCTTCCCGGCCGCCAGCGCCGCCAGGCCGATCGATAGGGCCGTCTCGAGCCCGACCATCCCCGGGGCCGCGTTCGCGAACTCCACCGCCTTGCGCTCGGGCGGATGCGGGGCGTGGTCGGTTGCGATGGCGTCGACCGTCCCGTCGTTCAGCCCGGCCAGCAGGGCGAGCGCATCGGCCCGGCTCGGGAGCGGTGGATTGACGCGGCAGCGGCCGTCGTAGGCAAGCTGCGGATCCAGGGCCTCCGGCAGATCATCGTCTCCATCCCAGGCGAAGCGGCGATCCCCGGCAACCCAGGCATCGGTCAGCACCAGGTGATGTGGCGTGACGTCGCAGGTGATCGGCAGACCGCGTTCCTTGGCGCGCCGCACGGCGTCCAGCGCCGCGCCCGTCGACAGGTGGGTGAGATGCAGCCGCGCGCCCGTCTCGGCGGCCAGGGCGATGTCCCGCTCCACCATCGTCAGCTCCGCGCTCGCCGGCCAGCCCGCGAGGCCCAGCCGCGTGGCCGCCGCTCCGCTGCGCATCACCGCGCCTGCGGCCAGCTCTGGGTCCTCGGCATGCTCGACCAGCGGCAGCCCCAGGGGTGCCAGATAGTCCATCACGCTGCGGGCGACCCGCGCGGAGGCGATGCCGCTGCCGTCGTCGCTGAAGCCCACCACGCCCATCGCGGCCAGCTCGCCCAGGGCGGTGAGCTGCTCGCCGGCGCGGCCAACCGTCGCCGCTGCGACGACCCGCACCCGCGCCGCGGCATCGGCCGCGCACAACTGCACCCACGCCACCCGCGCCGGCTCGTCCAGCGGCGGCTCGGTGTTCGGCATGGCGCAAACGGTCGCGTACCCGCCGTGAGCCGCGGCCCGCGTGCCGGAGGCGATCGTCTCGGCGGCCTCGCCGCCCGGCTGGCGAAGGTGCGTGTGCAGGTCGCAGAACGCCGGGGCGGCGACCAGCCCGCTGCCATCGATCCGCGCCGCGTCGGGCGGCGCTGCGTCCACCGCCGCCAGCCGGCCGTGCACCACGGCCAGGTCGCGGGAAGCATCGGCCCCAGACCCCGGGTCGATCACCCGGCAGCCCGCGAGCACGAACGTGGCCGGCTCGTCCGCCAGGGAACCGAAGCGAACCATGCCGTCAGCCGGCCAGGAGGCTGAGCACGGCCATGCGGACGGCGACGCCGTTGGTCACCTGCCGCCCGATGAGGCTCCTCGGGGCGGCGGCCAGGCTGGCGGTCAGCTCGACGCCTTCGTTGGTCGGGCCGGGATGCAGGATCGGCGCGCCCGGGCAAGCCCGTTGCATGCGCGCCTCGGACAGTCCCCAGCGCGCGGTGTACTCGCGCAGGCTCGGCACCCCGCCGGCCGCGTTGCGCTCCAGCTGCACCCGCAGGGCCATGACCGCATCGGCTCCTTCGAGGGCGTCATCCAGCTCGGCATGAACCTCCACCCCGGGCCGGGTGAATCCCGCGGTCCAGGCCGGTGGACTGCAAAGGCGCACCGTCGCGCCCAGGCGCGTGAGCAGCAGCACGTTGGAGCGTGCGACCCGCGAATGGCCGATGTCTCCCACGATCGCGACCACCGCTCCCTCCAGCCCGCCCAGTGCATCGCGCAGGGTCAGCGCGTCGAGCAGCGCCTGGGTCGGGTGGGCATGCGTGCCGTCGCCGGCGTTCACGATGCGCAGCTGCGTCGCTCGCGCCGCGAGGTAGGGAGCTCCGCTGGCGCCGTGGCGGAGGACGAGCGTCGTGATACCGGTCCGCTGCAGCGTGAGCAGCGTGTCGACCAGCGACTCACCCTTGGTCGAGCTGCTGGCCGCCATCGGCAGATCCACCACCTGCGCGCCAAGGCTCGTGGCGGCGATCTCGAACGAGACCCGCGTGCGGGTCGACGGTTCGGCAAAGGCCAGGCCAACGAGCTCGCCCGCAAGGCTGTCGAGCCGCTCGTGGCGGTCCCGGAGCTCGCGCATCTCGGCGGCGAGGTCGAGGCAGCGGAGGATCTCGTTGCGATCGAGCTGGTCGACGTCGAGGAGGTGCCGGGTACGCCAGCGGGTGGGAGAGGCGACGGCCAGCGCGGCGTGGGGTGACTCGAGCATGCATCTCCTTGGCGGCCTCACGGGACCGCGTTAAAGGGTCGCCGCGCAGTATACGGCGCGCCTCCGAGCTCCATGGCATCCTGTGGGGGTGCCCACCCTGACACTGCTCTTCACCGACGTGGAGGGCAGCACCCAGCTGGTCGAGCGCCACGGGACCACCGGGACCGAGGCGCTGATCCGGCACCACGCCATCATCCGCGAGGCCGCGGATGCGCACGGCGGCCGGCTCTTCGAACGGATCGGCGATGCGGCCTACGCGGTTTTCCCCGATGCTGTCGCGGCGGTCCAGGCGGCGGTCGCCATCCACCGCCAGCTGTCGATCGAAGACTGGGGTCCGATCGGCTCCGTCCGGGTCCGTATGGCGATCGACACCTCCGATCTGCAGGAGCGCGAGGGCCGTTATTTCGGCCGTGGCCTCCATCGCTGCGCGCGGATCCAGTCGCTCGCGCGGGGCGGCGAAACGCTCATCTCGGATGAAACCGCACGACTCGTTACCGAGCGCTTACCAGCCGATTACCGGCTCCGTGATCTGGGCGAGCAGAAGCTGCGCGGCCTCGCCTCGCCGGTCCGCGTGTGGGGCGTGGTGCCGGCGCCGGCCGCGGAGCGCTCACCGCAAGCGCCCATCGGCTCTGACGAGGCGCCGATCCGGGTGCTGTTGGTCGACGACTACGAGGTCGTGC
Source organism: Candidatus Limnocylindria bacterium (assembly GCA_035701185.1). Classification (GTDB taxonomy): domain Bacteria; phylum Chloroflexota; class Limnocylindria; order QHBO01; family QHBO01; genus DASSCW01. The sequence goes on along the minus strand of DASSNX010000049.1, from coordinate 10,776 downwards.
GGCGCGGCCTGCGCGGCTTCCTGGAGCTGCTGCCGGAGATCGAGATCGTCGGCGAGGCCAGCAACGGGCGCGAGGCGGTCGATGCGGCGTATCGGCTCCAGCCGGACGTCGTCCTCATGGACCTGGTGATGCCCGAGATGGATGGCCCCACCGCCATCCGCACCATCCGGGAGCGCCAGCCGGAGATCGCCGTCCTGGCGCTCACCAGCTTCGCCGAGCCGGAGCGGATCGCGGCGGCCATGGCAGCCGGCGCCGCCGGACACCTGACCAAGGATGCCGAAGCCGAGCAGGTGGCCGATGCGGTGCGCGCCGCCTACGCGGGGAGGCTCGCCTCCGCCTGACGTGCGGCGTTCTGCTCCAGCACCACCTCGTCGGCCTCGTCGGTCTCGTTGAGGCGGACGTGCACGAGGTCATCGCGTGCAGTCGGCAGGTTCTTTCCGACATGGTCGGGCCGAATCGGCAGCTCCCGGTGCCCCCGATCCACCACGACGGCCAGCCGCACAGCCTTGGGGCGCCCGTGATCGGTCAGGGCGTCGAGCGCCGCGCGGACGGTGCGCCCGGTGAACAGGACATCGTCCACCAGCACCACGGTCTGGCCGCCGATCTCGGGGATCGCCTCGGTGCGCTTCACGATCGGCGCGTGCGCCAGCTGTGTGAGGTCGTCCCGGTAGAAGGTGATGTCGAGCGCCCCGACCGGCGGACTCACGCCCTCGTGCTGCTCGATCAGCCCGGCCAGCCGCCGCGCCAGCGGCACGCCGCGGCTGCGCACGCCAACCAGCACGAGCCCCTGCGCGCCGCCGTTGCGCTCCACGATCTCGTGGGCGATGCGCGTCAGGGCGCGACGCAGATCATCGGCATCCAGGACCCGGGTCTCGCTCACGGGCCCGAGTGTAGCCCGGTCAGTTCGGATAGACGGCGGGTCCGTACCAGCCCGACTGCTCGCCCTTAAAGGTGCGGACGAACTCGTCGGCCACGTCACCGGTGTTGCGTTTGATGAGGAGGGTCTCTCCCTGTGGCACCGCGAGGTCGCCCGGCGCGGGGTACGCGATCGTCACGGCGAGGTAGTCGGTGTCGACCGGCGCGATGGCGACCGAAACCGCGTGCGCTCCGTCGGGGATGTCGCCAAGGTCCAGCGCGTGCCCGGCCAGGATGTTCCGCTGGTCGGAGATGTGGCTGAAGTAGATCCGGTTCTCGTCGGGGTAGGCCGATCCGTCACTGCTCTGCGGTGGGCCGGACCAGCGCGCGTCCCAGACGGCATACGCGTCGCTCGTGCCTGCGGCCCAGGTGACGGCGGCACTCGTGAAGGCATCCCTTCCGATCGTCACGTCACTGAACAGCGGTGTCGCTCGGTCGAATGCGCGCGCCACGTTGTGGCCAGCATCGCGGACCAGGTAAAGCGCGCCGCCTGCGATGAACTCATACCCGGCCTCGGCAGAAGGGTTCATGGTCCCGCGCCAGAAGATGGCCGCACTGCCATCCGAGTTCCAGATCGGCTGGAACACGCCCGGGAGGCTGTCGGTGAACTCGCCCGCGACGCCCGGCGCGACGGTCGCGAAATCTGGAAGCTCGTAGGACACCGGATCCGCGGAGGCGACACTGATCCAAGCGTTCGCCGCGGCGGAACCCTCGCCGCGCCAGCCGGCGGCAACCACATCGCCACGGTTGGTCAGCTGTACGGCACTGCGCTGGGCTGTGCTGAACACCCATGCGTCCGTCTTTGCACCGGTCTCGTCGCTCAGGGTGAAGGTGAGATATTGACTGTCGGGGGACCAGAACAGCCCATTCGTGAACGGGCTGCCGATGGCACTCGACTCGCCCAGATCGGTCTCGGTGCCGTCGCGGGTGTCGACCACCCAGTACCGGTTCGTCCCCTTCTGCCCGACCGGCGTGATGTATGCCAACCACCCTCCGTCCGGTGAGAGCGCGGCTCGAATCGGCTGGCCGGGCGGTGTGGGCAGGTTGCGCTCAATGGTGCCCTGTTCGGCATTGCGCAGCGTGAGCGCCGGGCTGCCGGAAGGGCCCGCGTAGGCGAGGTAGTACGGCGGAATTGCATCCGCCACGATCGGCGGGCCGGAGGGCGTCGCGCGCGGCGTTTCGAGCTGCGATGCCGTGGGCGAGGGTTCTTCGGAAGGGATGGCAGACGTCGTCGCGCTCGGCGAGCCGGTGGTTGCCACCTGCGGACCGGGCAGCAGGTTGCCGATGACCGCCACGGCCAGCAGGGCGGCGGCCGCAGTCGCCACCGTGGCTCCGACGCCGACCAGCAGGCCGGTGCGCCGCCACCACGGCACGGCGAAGGCGCCGGACTCGATGCCGGCCCGGATCCGCGGGGCGAGGTCGCGCGGAACCGGCGCGCCGCGCAGGCCCGCGACCAGGCGGCGCTGTTCGGTCCAGGCGGCAAGCGTCTGGCGGCACGTCTCGCAGGTGGCGAGGTGCGCGTCAAGTCGCGCCTGCTCGTCATCGGTCAGCTCGCCGCTGACGGCGGCGCTGATCAGCTCGTCGGGGTGCTCGCCGCGCCGCAGGGTCATCGGATCAGCCCCTCCGCCGCGAGGTGGCGGCGCATCTCACCCCGGGCGCGGCAGAGGAGCGTCCGCACCGCACCGTAGGAGAGGCCCATCACCTCGCCGATGTCGTGGGCGCTCATGTCTTCGAGGTCGCTGAGCACGATGCACTGGCGGTGGTTCGGCCGCAGCTGCATCAGCGCGCGCTGAATCCGCTCGTCAAGCACGGCAGCGATCACCTGCGCCTCCGGCCCCGGACCCTGATCGGGCCGCTCCGGCTGGCCCTCGTCATCGAGGCCCACGGGACTGATCCAGCGCCGACGACGCATGTCGTCGATGGCCGTGTTGGTCGCGATGCGGTAGAGCCACGACTTGGTCGAGTGGGGATCGGTGAGGGAGTCAAGCTTGCGATAGGCCTTGATGAAGGTGTCCTGCGTGATGTCGGCCGCGCGATCGGCGTCGCCCACCATGCGCAGGACGTAGTTGTAGATGGGAGCCGAGAACTCCTCGAAGATGCGATCGAAGGTGGCGTGGGCCCGCTCGGTCACCGGCGCAGCCTCGGCCACGCCCCTGCCACGCAGTCCGATGGCCAGCACGCAACCCTCCGAAACGGGTTCCCCTCGGTTCGCCTCCCCTGACGCATGCCCCTCCGTCCCTGTTACGTGATGCCGCTAGGTGTTGCCGCGCAGGTGGTCGCGCAGCACCTGGGCGGCGTACTCGGGCGCAGCCGGATTCACGGCCAGCGACGTCGCACGCTCCAGGCCCGCGATCACGCGCAGGCGCGGATGGAGCTCCCAGTGCCAGTGGAAAGTCTGGTCCAGCCGCTCGCCGGCAGGCGCGGTGTGCAGGAACAGGTTGTACGGCGGGTCGCCGAGGGCGGACAGCGCGCCGAGCGTCCGCTGCAGGGTCGCAGCGGTGGCAGCCAGGTCATCGTCGTCCAGCGCGGTGAAGTCCGCGGCATGCGCGCGCGGCACGATCAGCAGCTCGAAGGCGCTGCGGCTGGCGGCCGGCGCGAACACGACGAAGCGCTCCTCGGCGAGCACCAGGCGCTCGCCCGACTCCTCCTCGGTCCGGGCCAGGCCGCACCAGACGCAGACCCGGTTCTTGATCTGGTAGCGCGCCGCTCCACCGATCTCCTCTGCGAGCCGATGCGGCACCTGCGGAATCGCGTACAGCTCGATGTTCAGATGCTGGCTGCGGGACCCGGCCTGGCGGCCGTAGCTCTGGAGCGCCTGGACCGACATCGGCGCATCGGGCGGATTGGCTGCTGCACCGAGCTCGCGCATGGCGTCGCGCATCGCGCGCAGCAGGTTGAGCGCCAGGCGCGGGGAGGCATCGGCCAGGCGTTCGTGATGGTCGCGCGGCCCGACCAGGATCTCCCACGAGCCTCCGGAGGACTCCACCTCGGACAAGGCGAGCTGTGAGGCGGTGTCCTTGGACGAGTCGATGCGATGGAAGGCATCGGCCCTGAGCGTCACGCGGCGAACGGCCGCGTCGTCTCCTTCGGCCTCCGACGGGGCTTCGTCGCAGTGGCGGCAGTGCGTGCCCTCGACCGGCGCGGCCTCGACGGCGAAGGAGGCGTGCTCGAAGCTGCGATCCACCACGATCGCCGACCACCAGCCGGTGACGGGGTCGCGGCGCAGCTCGAACACCGCCGGATCGTAGCCGATGGCCTCAGCGGCGGAGCCCTTCCTGCAGGCGCTCCACCAGGGTGAAGGGATCGCCGCCGACCACGGCCGCGGCGTACAGCTCCATGGCGCCGATGTCGGAGCTGCGGCTGTCCGGGTCGCCGCGGTCCACCAGGTGGACGATGGGCGGCACGAGCTCCCAGCCGTCACGTGCCGCGAGCGCCGGGTCGATGGGCGGACGCTGGAGGGCCAGATTGAAGGCCCGCACGCCGAGCCTGTCACGGTAGGCGACCACGGTCCGGGCCACGGCCCCGGCAAAGGCGGGATCCCGCTCGTCCATGCCCGGTGTGCCGACGATCACGATCTCCTGCTCCTTGACGGGGGCCAGGGCGGCCAGGATGGCGACGCCGTTGGCCTCGCTGATCATCAGCCCCAGGTCGCGATGCGCGGCAACGATGTCCTCCAGGAACGAGCCGCCGGTGGCCGCGTGGTAGTCGACCGTATCCCGACGCACACGCTCGATGCGCGGGTAGTGGCTGCCGCGGCCGAGCAGCACCTGGGCGTGGCCGTGCACGATCGAGCCGCCGGCCCGCGGCCCGCCGTTCCAGATGAGCAGATAGGCCGATGCCTCCGGGTCCTCGGCGTGGCCGCGTTCGGCCCACTCGCGGCCGACGTCGAACATGTCGAGGATCGAGTCCTCGTCGAAGGCCAGCGGATCGTGCTCGTCGAAGATGACCAGGCCGTGCCGCGCGTCGTAGCGCGCGGCGTTGGCGCCGGTGATGCTGCGGCGGCCGCGGACCCGCCCCCAGGTGTCGGCCGGTGTGCCGGTGTCGGGGTGGCAGAACTCGTCGCCGCGCGTCGCCTCCACCTGGCGCGCGAACAGCTCCAGCCGGCCACTGTCGTGGGGGCGGGTCGAGCGCAGCGGTGAGAACAGCGCTCCCTCCAGCGACCACCGGTTGGTGACGCGCACGATCTGCTGGCGGCGGACGGCGTCGACCGAGCCGAAATGCTCGGTCAGCCAGCCCTCGAGCTCGGGTGGCACCTGGCTTGACCCGTCGGCGAGGGATACCTCGTACAGGCGCTGGATTCGCTGGCGCGCCGGCTCCGGCAGCTCCTCGATCAGCCGCGGCAGGTCGAGGATGCGGGTCACGCCGACGGCGGCTCGGTGGCGTTGATCTCCCAGCTCTTCGGACGCTCCAGCGCCAGCCAGTCGTCGCGGAGCAGTGCCATGCGCTGCACGTCGAGGAAGGCGCCATCGGCGAAGTGGCCGTGGCGCAGCGTGCCCTCCAGCTCGAAACCCGCCTTCTCGTAGGAGCGCCGCGCGCCGGCGTTGTCCGCGTACACGTCGAGCTGGATGCGCTCCAGCCGCAGCTGGCCGAAGCCGAAGTCGCAGATCGCGTGGAGCGCCTCAGTGCCGTACCCGTGGCCCCGGTCGGCCTTCTCGCCGATGGTGATGCCGAACGCCGCGTTGCCGTCCTCCTGGTTGATCTCGCGCAGGTCGGTCGTGCCGATCGGCCGCCCATCGGGGAGGAGGCAGATCACGAACATGTACGAGTCGCGGCCCTGCTTCTCGGTGACCTGCTCGAACCACTTCTCCTCCATGGCCAGGCTGAACGGGGCGCGCACCGCGAGGTGGCGCACGGTCTCGGCGTCCGAGAACCAGCGGACGAAGGTTGGCAGGTCGCTGCGCTCCGGCGGGCGCAGGTAGATGCGCTCGGAGCGGAGGATGGGCAGGGGATGGGGCGGGGGGAGCTCGTCGGTGGGCATCGGCCTTCTAGGCTAGGCTGGACGTCCCCCGAGGATACAAGGAGGACCCTGCTTCATGGCCGCCGCCCGCACCGCCACCGTCACCTGGACGGGCGATCTCGCCACCGGCGAGGGGACCGTCACCGCTGGATCCGGCGTGTTCACCGATCTGCCGGTCAGCTGGCCGTCGCGCATCGGCGAAGTAAACGGGCCAACCGCACCCGAGGAGCTGCTCGCCGCCGCCCACGCCTCGTGTTTTGCCATGGCCTTGTCGGCACAACTGGCACGCAACGGCACGCCACCACAGGAGCTGCACGTCGAGGCCGAGGTCACCTTCGACAAGGTTGGCGACGCCTGGAGCGTCGTCTCCTCGCGGCTCATCGTGGTCGGCCAGGTCGACGGCATCAGCGACGCCGATTTCGACCGGTTGGCCGATGCCGCCAAGGATGGCTGCCCCATCTCGCGGGCGCTGAACGAGAACGTCCAGATCAGCGTGGAGGCGACGCTGGAGCACTGAAACCTTCACGGGGTTGCGTGCCTCGACATGGGTGACGACAGCACCGCATGTCCGAGGGAGCTCAGATGCAACCCGGCGATCGATTTCGAGTCCTGCGCGGCCTCGGCCTCGGCGTGGGATCGCTCCTCCTCCTGAGCGGCGCCGTCCTGGCCGCGCAATCCGGGAGACCAGCCGACGACGGTGCTCGGCCGGCAGCCAGCGCCAGCGCGAACGACGCCTCGGCCGCTCCCAGCCGGTCGTCCGAGGTCGATGCATCCCAGGGCGGCGAGGTGGAGGATGCGAGCGAGTCGCCGGAGGCATCGGCCGAAGACGGCGCCCGCCCATCGGCGGAGGAGCACGAGCGCGCCCAGGACAGCCATGACGCCGACTCCGGAGACGACGAGGGCGGCGGCGAAGATCACGGCGCCGGCCACGGCGGGGAAGACGACTGATCGCCCGTGACCGCCCTGCATGGCACGATGAGGCCGTGGATGACACCGGCCTCGTTGCCGCTGTCCTCGGCGGCGACCGCGACGCGTTCCGCCAGTTCGTGGAGCGGGAGCAGGTCACCGTCTACCGCGTCTGCCTGCGCATCCTCGGCCGGCCCCACGATGCCGAGGACGTGGCCCAGGAGAGCTTCCTGATGGCCTATCGCGCGCTTGGCTCGTACCGCGGCGACGGGCCGCTGGGCGGCTGGCTGATGCGCATTGCCACGCGCCAGGCATACCGGCGGCTCGGGCAGCGTCGTGAGCTGAACGAGCTGCCGCCCGAGCTGCCCATGGGCCGCACCGATGCCGACCCGGTGGCTTCCACGCTGGCCGGGGAGCGGCAGCGCGAGGTGCGCCTGGCCGTGGCCGCCCTCACCGAGCCGTACCGCGAGGTCATCACGCTGCGCTTCTTCGGCGAGCTGAGCCTGGAAGAGATTGCGGCGACCACCCGGCGGCCGGTGAACACGGTCAAGACCCATCTGCGGCGTGGCCTGGCGCGGCTGCGTCCCCTGCTGGGCCACGAGGCGATGGCATGACGCGCCGGCCGTTCGACCGCGGCGATCCGGACGATCTGGGTCCCGACCTGGACGCCACCTTGGCCGACCTCGAGCGCTACGCGGCGGACAGCGCGGACTACCCGACGCCCGCCTTCGTCGATCGTGTGATGGAGGCGGTCGACCAGCAGCCGACGCCGCGGCGCGGCGTTATCGCCGCCTGGCTGGCTTCGGTGACGGCCCCGGGGAGCCTCGGGCGGCTCGCCCTGCTGGCGGCGACGGCGGCGGTCGCGATCCTGGCCGTCGTGGCGCTCGGTCAGCTCGGAAACCTGCTGCCGCCGCCAAACCTGGCGAACTCGCCGCAGCCGACCCGGATCGTGTCGCCGTCCCCTGAGCCGAGCCCGTCGCTCACGCCGTCACCGACACCGCGCGAAACGAATTCGCCGCGGGCAAGCGAGTCTGCCTCGGAATCGTCCCACGCCTCCGACGGGGCCGACACCGGGGACTCGGTCCAGCCGAGCGACCATCACGATGGCGCTGACGGCGACGGCGAGGACGCGGGGCCGACCAGCTCGGAGGACTGAACCGCCGCCGGCGATCAGGCGCTGGGCGTGGCGGCCAGGGTCGCGGCCAGCACCGATGGGTCGATATTGCCGCCGGAGACGATGGCCACGACCCGCCCCGTTCCGGCGCGGCCGCTCAGCGCAGCTGCCAGCGCCACTGCACCGGCGCCCTCGGCGACGACTCGTGCACGCGATGCGAGCAGGCGCATCGCGTGGCGCACCTCGTCCAGGGTGACGACGATGGAGCCGGCCAACACGTTCGAGACCAGCGGCCACATGGCGTCGGTCACCCGGCTGCTGCCGATCCCGTCCACGAAGCTGCGCTGCATCTCGATCGTCACCGGCTGGCCGGCCTCCATGGCGGCGGCCAGTGGCGCGGCCCTCTCGACCTCCGCGGCGTAGACCGGCACCTCCGGACGCAGCGCGCGCAGCGCGCAGGCGATGCCGCTCGACAGGCCGCCGCCACCGAAGGGGACCACCACGGCGTCCACGTCGGGCAGGTCCTCCACGATCTCGAGGCCGATGGTGCCGTTGCCGGCGATCATCGGCGCCGCGGCAAAGGCATTGAGGAAGGTGCCGTGGATCGCGGGATGCCGCGCCTCGGCGATCGCCTGCCACCAGCGGTCGAAGGGCTCGGGGACGATGGTCGCGCCCAGCCGGCGCATCGGCTCCAGCTTGGCCTCCGGTGCATCGTCGGGCACGACCACGGTGCAGGGGATGCCGCGCTGGTGGGCGAGCCAGGCCACGGCGCGGCCCATGTTGCCGGCGCTGGCGGTGCCGATGCCGGCGGCGAGGCGGTCAGCCTCCGCCACCGCCAGCGAGTTGGCAGCGCCCCGCAGCTTGAAGCTGCCGATCGGCTGCAGGTTCTCGAGCTTCACGAACGTTTCGCCGGGACCGGCTCCGTCGAGGCGCAGCAGCGGGGAGCGCAGCGCGATCCCGCGGATCCGTGATGCGGCCGCCTGGATCTCGTCCAGCGCAACTGGTTGCAGCGGCTCCACGGGGAGCGGGTCAGCCGAGCGGGATGGGCGTGCCGGCGCCGCTGGCCACCGCCTGCTGGTGGATCCAGCGCGCCGCCGCCAGGTCCTCGATGGCCAGGCCGAGCGACTTGAACAGCGTGATCTCGTCCGCCGAGCGCCGGCCCTCGGCCAGGCCGGCGGCGATCTCACCGATCTCGGCGACGATGTGATCCTGGCCGATCGCGCCCTCCTGCAGCGGGATGAGGAAGTCGCCCGCCTCGTTGCGGGCCGACTCGCGGCGATCGACGAAGAGCCGGGAGCGGGCGACCGCGTCGCTGTCCAGCTCCCGGTTGGTCGGCAGCGACGAGCCCACCGCGTTCAGGTGCGCGCCGGGTGCCAGCCAGGCACCCTCGACGACCGGCGTCGCCGAGGCGGTGACGGTGCAGATGATGTCGGCGCCCTCGACCGCTGCCTGGGCGCTGGCCGTCGGCTCGACCGGCGTTCCGTCGTCGGCGGCCTCACGGGCGAAGGCCTCCAGGCGCTCACGATGCGGGCTCCAGGCGCGGACACGACGCAGCGGACGGGCAGCGCGCATCGCGGCCAGGTGCGAGCGCGCCTGGGTTCCCGAACCGAGGATGGCGAGGTCACCGGCATCCTCGCGCGCGAGCAGCCTCGTGGCGAGCCCGCTGACCGCCGCGGTCCGGATGGCGGTGATGGCGATGGCGTCGATGAGCGCCACCGGGCTGCCACGCTCGCCCTCGAACAGCAGAACGAAGCCCTGGTGCGACTCGATGCCCGAGCCGTGGTTGCCGGGGAAGATCGAGATCACCTTGACGCCCATGGCCGGCGGATCCGCCAGGACCGCCGGCATCGCGGCCAGCGCCGAGGGGACCTCGGCCGGCACCGGGACGACGGTGCGCAGCGGGTTGGCGGCTTCGCCGCGCGCCAGTCCGGCCAGCGCATCGGCCATGAGGTCGATGCAGCGGTCCATGGGGAGCAGGTCCTGGGCGGTCGCCCCGTCGATGACCAGCATGCTGCGTGGCGGCTGCATGCTCGCATCATGCCCGAACCAGCCGGTCCTGCGCGCTGCGATCGGCGGCCTTGCGGCGCCCGCTACGCTCTGCGCACAAGCTACGGAGGACGTGAGCCGATGGCTGCCCAGGGTGACGGCACCCGCGAGTCGCCGTGGCGCCTGAAGACGGCGCCGGGCACCAGCGAGTACGAGATGTGGCGAGACGAGACCGCGGATCCACCGGCGCTGGTGTGCCAGGTCGGGACCACCCAGCTCAAATACCAGCTGCGGGCGATCGATGACCTGCACGCCTGGCTGAAGGCCCAGGGCGACTGGGTGCCGCTGGGGGCCGCCGACGAGCAGAAGGACGCGACGCCCGGCACGGTGGAGGCCTTCGGGCGAGCGGCCGACAACCCGGTCGGCGGTTGGTACGGCCTGCGCAAGGGCTACCGCGGCCGGTTCGGGATGTACCTGCCACCGCTGCTCGAGGCGCTGGGCCTGGTCGAGCTGGAGCACAACCCGCGCAACAACCGGGTTCGCGCGCGCTAGCCCGGACCCGCTCTGCGGCGCGGGTCTGCCGTCAGTGGATGATCGTGCGGTGGGCGGGGTCGCCGAGGGCGGCCGACACGCTCTCGCGCTCGGCCTCGACCTCGTCCAGGACGGTGTCGATGACCGCGTGCGCCTGGTCGAGATGGTCGAGAATCTGCCGCATCCGGGCCGACGGCTCATCGGCGTTCTCGGGATGCGTCTCCGCCGACCACAGGGTGCGCCGCGCGATCTCCACCAGCGTGTGCGCCTCGTTGAGATCGTTGCTCAGCTGGTTGAGCCGCTCTTCCTCGGTCATGAGCGCGTCATCTCCGCTGCGGGACGTGGTCGCTACGCCAGCATGGAGCCA
>DASSNX010000048.1:0-16523 GCA_035701185.1 Candidatus Limnocylindria bacterium | reverse complement strand
CGCGCAGGAGGGCGTGGCCGAGATCGCCAGCCACTACCCCATGAGCTTTGCCGCGGTGCAGAAGCACGTGGCCATCCTGGAGCGGGCCGGGCTGGTGACCAAGCAGCGCATCGGCCGCCGCAAGGTGGTCTGCACCAACGTGGAGGCGCTGCGCGTGGCGCGGCGGCTGCTGGATCGCTACGAGGAGCTGTGGCTGGGTCGCATCGGCCGCATGACGGACCTCATTGACCAGGACATGCCAGCGAAGGAGACAAACCCGTGACCGTCACCGCTGTCCAGAAGGATCCGGGCGCCCTGACCCTGACCCTCACCGCCGAATTCAACGCCAGCCCTGAGCGCGTCTGGCAGCTGTGGGCAGACCCCCGGCAGCTGGAGCGCTGGTGGGGCCCGCCGGGCTACCCGGCAACCTTCACTGCGCATGACTTCCGGGTGGGGGGCCGCTCCGAGTACCACATGACCGGCCCAGAGGGACCCACCCCCGTCGGCTACTGGGAAGTCCTCGAGCTGGACCCGCCGCGGAGCATGCGCATCGAGGACGGCTTCGCGGCGGACGGAACGCCCAACGACCTGCCGGGTCCGGGCGGGATGAACGTCACCCTGGAGCCGATCGAAGGCGGCCGAACGCGAATGACCATTGAGAACACGTTCCCCGACGTATCTGCGATGGAGCAGCTGCTCGCCATGGGCATGGAGCAGGGGCTGACCGAGGCCGTCGGGCAGATCGATGCCATCCTGGCCGAGGCGCCGGTCGCCTGATGACGGAGGTCGTGACCGCCGCAGGCCATACTTCGCAGCCCCAGCATTGAGGACGAGATGCAGCTGACGGTTACGACCTTCCTCTCGGTCGACGGCGTCTACCAGGGCCCCGGCGGACCGACCGAGGACACCCGCGATGGCTTCGACCGTGGCGGCTGGCTGGTCCCCCACTTTGACGACGCCGCCGGGCATTTCATCGCCCAGGTCTTCGACCAGGCCGATGCGTTTCTGTTGGGCCGCACGACCTACGACATCTTCAACAGCTTCTGGCCCAAGGTCACCGATCCCGACGACCCGGTGGCCAGCCGGCTCAACACGCTGCCGAAGTACGTCGCCTCGAACAGTCTCCAGGACCCCGACTGGGCGAACACGACCGTCATCTCCGGCGACGTGGCGGCGGAGGTGCGCCGGCTCAAGGAGCAGGACGGCCGAGAGCTGCAGGTCCACGGCTCGGGGATGCTGGTGCGCTACCTCCTGGAGCAGGACCTCGTCGACCGGCTGAACCTGATGGTCTTCCCGGTGATCGTGGGCGCCGGGCGCCGCCTCTTCCCGGACAACGGCCCCGCCACCGGCCTGGCGCTGGATCGGTCGCGGACCACCGGCTCCGGCGTGGAGATCTCCGTCTACCGTCCCGCCGGCCGCGCCGAGTTCGGCGAGGTCCCGGGCATCGACACGTTCGACCGCTGAGCGCGCAGGGGCGCGCCACTCGCTGTAATCGCAGAACCGAGGAGCTCAGATGACCGAGAAGACCACCCACACGATCGACGCACCGGGCGCAACCATCACCTATGACGTTCGCCGCAACCCCGCCAGCAGCGAGCCGCCGCTGATGCTCATCGGTTCGCCCATGGGCGCGTCCGGCTTCGAAACGCTGTCCGGGCACTTCACCGATCGCACCATCGTGACCTATGACCCTCGTGGGGCGGAGCGCAGCACCAAGGACGACCCGAGCACCGAGTCGAATCCGGGGCAGCACGCGGACGACCTGCATCGGGTGATCGAGGCCGTCGGCGGCCCGGTCGACCTGTTCGCCAGCAGCGGTGGCGCGGTGAACGCGCTGGCCCTGGTGGCCACCTATCCCGACGACGTGCGCATCCTGATCGCCCACGAGCCGCCGCTCGCTTCCGTCCTGCCCGATGCGGACAACGCGAAGGCGGCCGTGCGCGCCATCGGCGACTCGTACCAGCAGCGCGGCTTCGGTGCCGGCATGGCGCATTTCATGGCCGTCACCGGGCACCGTGGCGAGTTCCCTGACCGGTTCGCGGAGCAGCCGGCCCCCGACCCGGCGCAGTTCGGCATGCCGACCGAGGACGACGGGACGCGCAATGACGTGATGCTCTATCAGAACATCATCAACACGACCCATTACCAGCCGGACTTCGAGGCGCTGCGCACCGGGCCAACCCGGATCATCGTGGCCGCTGGCGAGGAGTCACAGGGCGAGATGGCGAACCGCGGCGCGTATGCGGTGGCCAGCGCCCTCGGCACCGAGGTCGTCGTCTTCCCGAGCCACCACGGCGGGTTCCTGGGCGGCGAGTACGGCTGGGGCGGGCAGCCCGAGGCCTTCGCGGCCAGGCTGCGCGAGGTGCTCAGCGGGGTGCCGGCCTCCGCCTGACGCTCAGCCCACGCTGACCCACTGCCCGGCACGGGCACTCTCCAGGACGGCGTCCACCAGGGCCACGGCCCGGGCGCCGTCCTCCAGCGTCGGGTATTGCTGCTCTCCGGCGGGTGAGCGGCCGTCGGCGATCGCCGCGTAGAAGTCGCGCAGCAGGTCGCGCATGGCCTCCGCCCAGCCCTCGGGATGGCCGGACGGCAGCGGCGGCAGGCCGTGCAGGACCCCTTCCGGCTGGCGGACGAGGCCGCGCGACTCGGTGCGCGTCCCGACCCACAGCTCCTCCGGCCGCTCCTGCTGCCACGCCAGCGACGCGGCCGCCCCATCAACCTCCAGTCCGAACGCATTCTTCCGTCCGGGGCTGACCTGGCTCAGCACGGCGGCGCCACGCGAGCCGTCGTCGAACCGAACGAGGATGGTCGCCGCGTCCTCCGAGCCGATCTCGACCGGCTCCCGCTCCCCCGTCGCCGACGCAAACGCGGCCGTCTCCACCAGCGGCTTCTGCCGCACGGGCAGGAACGTCGCCAGGTCGGCCAGCACGGCGTTGATCCGCCGGCCGGTGATGTACTGGGCGGTATCGAACCAGTGCGAGCCGATGTCCGCCACCGCCCGCGAGGCGCCCGCGCGCGGTTCCAGCCGCCAGTTGTAGTCGGTCTCCTCGCTCAGCCAGTCCTGCAGGTAGGCGCCGTGCACGAGGCGGATGGCGCCGAGCTCGCCATCGGCCACCAGGCGGCGGGCGCGACGGACCATGGGATAGCCGCGGTACGTGAAGGCCACGAGTCCGTGCCGGCCTGCCTGTCGTGCGGCGTCGACCAGGGTGCGGGCATCGGCAGAGGTCAGCGCCAGCGGCTTCTCGACCACGACGTGCTTGCCCGCCTCCAGCGCCTTCAGCGCGAGCTCGAGGTGCGACCAGTTCGGCGTGCAGACGTGCACCACGTCGATCGTCGGGTCATCGAAGACCTCGTTCAGGTCGGTCGTGGCGGCGACGCCCATCGCCTCTGCCCGGGCCGCGGTGCGCTCCGGGTTGGAGCCGGCGATGACCACCACCTCGCCGATGCCGCCGCGGCGCACCGCGTCGACGTGGAACGGGCCGACGAAGCCGGTCCCGATGACTGCCGCGCGCAGCCGTGCGCTCATGGCCAGCCGACCCCCGTGGCTGGCGCCTCGACGGCCAGGACCTGGCCGGTCCGCCGGCCGAGCAGCTCCGGCACCTGGTCGAAGCCGGCCCACTCGGCGGCGAGGATGAACAGCGTCCGGCGCTGCGGACCGCCGAGCAGGCAGGCGAAGGCGCCACGGTCCAGCGAGACGCTGTCCAGGATCGCGCCGCCCTCGCGGACCCGAACGCAGCGCTTGCCGCCCACATCGGCGTACCAGACGGCACCGTCCGCATCGAGGCAGATGCCGTCCGGGTGGTCGCCGGGCGTATCGGCCCAGACCCGTCGGCCGGAAAGGCCGCCGTCGTCGTCGATGCCGTAGGCCGTCAGCCGGTCGGCCCACGACTCGCCCACGATCAGGGTTCGGTTGTCCGGCGTGATGGCCATCCCGTTCGGGAAGGCGAGCGCGTCGGCCACCTGGCGGGCGCCGCCATCCGGCGTGACCAGCGCGATGACGCCGGACGGCTGATCCGGTGGGCCGAACATGCCGCCGTTGACGTAGGCATTGCCGCGCCCGTCGACGATCACCTCGTTCCAGTCGCGGGCGAAGGCCGAGAGGTCGGCATGCGGGACGAGCTCGCCGTCGGCGACGCGCAGGAGGCCGTGGCCGGTGGTCAGCAGGCGTCCATCGGCCAGCCAGTCGATGCACCAGCCCAGGCCGCCGGGCCCATGCGCCATGACCTCACTGCGTCCGTCGAGGTCGACGGCGACGATCTCATCGGTCCCCCAGTGGGCAAACCACAGCCGGCCGTCGTGCCAGCGCGGCGATTCGACGTACGCCAGGCCTTCCAGGACGACGCGAGGCTCGGCCATGCGTGCGCAGCCCTCGAGCGTGCAGTGAGCGCTAGTCTAGCCAGCGGACGAACCGCAATCGGGATGGTGCCCATGAAGCTGACCGCATCGCTGATGATCACGCTCGACGGCGTCTACCAGGGGCCGGGCGGGCCGGATGAGGACCGCCGCGGTGGGTTCGACCGTGGCGGCTGGACAGCGTCGCATGCCGACGACGAGTCATGGCCCTGGCTGCTCTCGTGGTTCGAGCGGGCCGATGCGTTCCTGCTGGGACGGCGGACATGGGAGATCTTCCACGGCTACTGGCCGCAGCACGACGCGGGTGACGCCGTGTCGCATGGTCTGAATGTGCTCCCGAAGTACGTCCCCTCGACCACGCTCAAGGACGCGGACTGGAACACGACGGTCCTGGACGGCGACGTGGAGGCCGCCATCCGCGAGCTCAAGGCGAAGCCCGGTCGCGAGCTCCAGCTTCACGGCAGCGGCGCGCTCCTCCGCTGGCTGCTGGAACGCGACCTGGTCGACGAGCTCAACCTGCGGCTGACGCCGGTGATCGTGGGCGACGGGCTGCGGCTCTTTGCCGAGAGCGGCCCGACTCACGACTTCACGCTGATCGAGTCGCGCACGATGCCGGGCGGCATGACGGTCCTGACGTATCGGCACAACGGGCGCGCCACCTTCGCGGCGGCGGACGAGTAGCTGCTGGCGGCGAGTCGCGTGGCGCTGGTGCTGTGCCGCCAGCCGCTCGTGGGCCTCGGCCAGGAGCGGCATCACGAACTCGCGGAAGGTGCGCTCGGCGGGGAACAGACCTCAGCCCCACGGGTCCACCAGCGGCAGGCCCAGCTTCGGCAGTGCCTCGTTCAGCTCAGCGATGTGCCAGAGGTCATGGCCCCAGACCCGGGTCAGCGCCCAGCCACGCGCGTGGCGGCGGTCATGCTCTCCCCACTCCGTATGCGAGATCAGCTCTCCCAGCGATTCGGCCGGCCAGCTGTCCAGGCACCATTCGATGATGCGGAAGGTGGCATCGAGGCCATCGGCCAGCTGCGCGCCGTCGAGCACGTGCTCGAGATCCTCGTCGCCCGGGCAGCTGCGGCCGGCATCCGGAAACGGCGTTGCATCGGCTCCGGGAGCGCCTGCGAAGTCGCACAGCCAGAAGACGCGCTGGCAGGCGGCATGGCCGATGCTCGCCCACAGCGGCCATCGATCCTCGGCGGGTTGGAAGGCGAGCTGCTCCGTGGTCATCCCCGCGACCGCCTCGCGCAGGCTGCGGTTCACCGTCGGCCAGCTTTCGAACGCCGGGCGTATGGTGGTCATGGCCGCCTCCTTTCCGCGCAGGATGCGCGACATTCCTGCCAATTCCTGTCAACTAATGCAGCCAAGATGCAGCCGATCCATGAACGCCAGGGGAACCCATCATGACGAGCACCTTCACGCCGGTCTCCGGCTCCCTGCAGGGCGATGCCTTTGCCCACCACCTGTGGGCCACCGACGCGCTCCTCGATTTCTGCAGCCGGCTGACCGATGAGCAGCTGGCGCACCACGCGCCGGGGACCTACGGATCGATCATCGCAACCCTGCGGCATATGGTCGCCTCCGATCGGTGGTACCTCACCTTCTTTCCCACGAGCCAGTCGCCGCTGCCGGAGATTGACGAGGAAAGCGACACCTCGCTCGAGGACCTGCGGGCCGAATCCGTCCGCAACGCAGCCGCCTGGAGCGAGGTGCTGACCGCCTCCCCGGACCCGGAGGCGGATGTCGCCGAGATCGACTCGAAATGGGAGTTCCACGTGCCGCTCGGCGTTCGCCTCGCCCAGGCGACCCATCACGGGACGGATCACCGGAGCCAGGTCTGCACCGCGCTTACGACGCTGGGCATCGAGCCGCCGGAAATCGACGTGTGGGCGTATGGCGACGCCACGGGCCGCACCCGGGCGATCGAGCTGGCGCCCTCCTCGTAGCCGATGGGCAGGCTGATCTACTCCCTGAACGTCTCGCTCGACGGCTTCGTCGAGGGGCCTGAGCACGACCCGTCGTGGGCCGATGTCGGCGAGGAGCTCCATCGCTGGTTCAACGAACGGCAGCGCGACATCGAGGCGTCCCTGTACGGGCGGCGGATGTACGAGCTGATGGCGGGCGCCTGGCCGGCGCTGGCCGAGGACGCATCGGCGCCCGATTACATACGCGACTTCGGAGAGGTCTGGTTGGCCACGCCGCGCTACGTCTTCTCCTCGACGCTCGAGTCGGTGGAGCACAACAGCACGCTCGTGCGCGGCGATCCCCGCACCGAGCTGGTTCGGATACGCGAGCGCCACAGCGGTGACCTGGAAATCGGCGGCCCCACGCTGGCTGCCTCGTTCATCCGGGCAGGGCTCGTCGACGAGTACCAGCTGCTGGTGCACCCCATCCTGCTCGGCAGTGGCACGCCCTACTTCCCGCCGCTGGACGAGCCGCAGCAGCTGAGGCTGGTGGATTCGCAGGTCGTCGCCGGGGAAATCCAGCTGCTGGTCTACCGACCCGCCTCGTGAGGCTCACCGCGCGACAGCTGAATCGAGCCACGCTCGACCGCCAGCTGCTGCTCGCTCGCCGGCAGCTGTCGGTGGTCGACGCCGTCCGGCAGGTCGGCGCCCTGCAGGCCCAATCGCCCGCCTCGCCGTACCTGGCCCTCTGGAATCGCATCACGGACTTCGATCCCGCTGACCTGGACCGAGCCTTCGCGACGCAGGCGATCGTCAAGGCCACGCTGATGCGACTCACCAAGCACGCGGTGACGGCCGCGGACTACCCGCCGATGTGGGCCGCCCTGGTCCCCGACCTCCGCGCCGCGCGGCTCTTCGACGAGCGGTTCACCGTGGCCGGCCTGGCGATCGAGGCAATGGACGCCCTGGTGCCCGATCTCCAGTCATGGGCGGCAGAGGGCCGCGCCAATGCCGAATTCGAGGCATGGATCGCGGAGCGCGCCGGCGTACCGGGTCGACCGGTGTGGTGGGCGCTGCGCCAGATCGGGCCCTTCGTCTATTCACCGACGGGTGGCCCGTGGGCGTTTGGCGACCGCCTGCAGTTCATGGCACCGCAGCCCGCCCCGTACACCGGCGACCGACCACACGCGGTGGCCGAGCTGGTGCGCAGCTACCTGCGGGCCTTCGGCCCGGCCTCGCCAGCCGATATCCGTCAGTTCGCGATGCTGCCGATGCAGCCGATTCGCGACGGCCTCGCCGTCCTCGCCGATGAGCTCGAGACGCGCGAGGGACCGGACGGCAAGCCGCTGCTCGACCTCCGGGGCAGCCCGATCCCACGCGACGATGCACCGGCCCCGCCACGCCTGCTGGGGATGTGGGACGAGATCCTGCTGGCGTACCGCGATCGGAGTCGCGTGATCGCGGCCGAGGACCGGATGCACGTCAGCCGCGTCAACGGCGACACGCTGCCGGCCGTCCTGGTCGACGGCTACGTGGCCGGCGTGTGGCGACCGGCGCCGGAGGGCGCGGGGATCGAGGTGACGGCCTTTCGCCGCCTCGACCGCCCGACCTGGCAAGGCCTCGAGGGCGAGGCCCGCGACCTAGTGCGCTTCCTGGCCGATCGGGACCCGAACGTCTACCGCCGCTACGCCCACTGCTGGGCGAAGCTGCCAGCCGATGCCGAGGTCCGCGTCCTCGCCGCCTAGCCGAGGATGCGCGAGTCTCGGTAGCCGGCGGCGAGCAGCTCGCCGGCGGCGAAGCGGCGCGGATGGAACTGCTCCATTCGCGGATCGGGAGTGCCGAGCACCAGGCTCGCGACGTGCCGTCCAAGGGCGGGCGCCAGCTTGAAGCCGTGGCCGCTGGTGCCGGCATCCACGAAGACGCCGTCGGCGATCTCGCCGATCACGGGCTGCCAGTCCGGGCTGACGTCGTAGAGGCTTGCCCACCCACCGCGCGGCTCCGCGTCGTGCATCAACGGGTAGCGACGCGCGACGGCCCCGACCAGCGCGAGCTCCTCGTCCCGATGGATCGCGCCGTCGAAGTCATCGGGGTCGGCAGCCGCGTCCGGATGCGTCCAGCCCATCACGTACTGGTCGGCGCCCTCCGGGCGGCAGTAGTAGCCGGTCACCAGGTCGCCGTGGCCGAACGGGACGCGCGACGGGTCCTCGATGCGCGCGGTGGCGACCACGTGGCGCTCCACGGTCAGCGGCAGCTCCACGCCGAGCTGCCGGGCCAGCGGTGCGGTCCACGGCCCGGCGGCGATCAGCAGGCGCTCGGCCTCGAGCGCCATCCCGTCGTCCAGCGCCACCATGGCGCCACTCCCCGGCCGAGGCGCCACGTCGGTGACCGCCGTTCGCGCACGCAGCGTGGCGCCCGCGGCAATGGCGCCGGCCATCATGCCGGCCGTGGTCCCGGCCGGATCGGCATAGCCGGCATCGACCTCGTAGGCGCCGATGCCGATCCCCTCGAAGTTGAACTGCGGGAACGCGTCCGGCAGCGCATCGGCGGCGTGCAGCTGGATCCGGATGCCGAGCTCGTTCAGCCGCGCGGCGTTCTGGGTGACCTCCTCGACATCGGCGGGCGGATGCAGGAAGAGCAGCCCGGTGCGGCGGAATCCCGAATCGTGGCCGGGCGCGATCGCTTCGAAGTCGGCCATCATCCGCATGCTGTCGCGAGCCGCCTCGGCCAGGAAGCCGTTGGTGTAGTAGGCGCGGCAGACGCCGCTCGACAGTCCGGTCGGTCCCCCGGCCGGGCGCAGTCGCTCGACCACGGTCACGGCGGCGCCCGCGCGGGCGAGGTGATAGGCGGCACTGGCACCATGAATGCCTGCGCCGATGATGACCACGTCTGCGATCGAGCTCACGCGCGGACTCTAGCGCCGACGTGCGAGGCCGCCTAGGGCCGATCGGCCCCTATGGCCGCATCGGGCTGACGAGCTGGAAATAGTTGCCGTCCGGATCGGCGAAGGTCGCAATATCGGCCTGGTTCTCGTCATCGCCGAAGGCGTACGGCTCCCGCACGACCTCGCCACCGGCGGCCTTGAGGCGTTCGAAATCACCCTTCACGTCCGTCGATTCGAGGTTCCAGATCAAACGGCCGGGCTGCTCGTTGCGGCCGTGGACCTCGCTGTGTGCGCCGATCGAGAGCATGCCCGTGCCGAGCTGCCAGCCGGCAAAGCCCTCGCCCTGCCAGGTGGGCTCACCGAGCAGCCGCGTGTAGTAGTCGGTGAGCCGCTGCGGGTCCTCTGAGCCGATGAGAATGCTGTTGAAGTTCACGTCCGCCTCCTTGCTGATGACCCATCACACCGCCTGAACCATGCCACGGCGGGCGCTGGCACGAAGGACGCTATGGGAACCGTCATGGAGCAGCACCGGCAGGCCGACGAGTCGTTCGAGCAGCTGTGGCTGCTGCGCACCTGCTACCCCTGGCGCAGCGACTACGACGCCCGCAGCACGTTGAGCGTGCTCGACGCCGTCGCGTATGGCGAGCAGCTGCTGCGCCTCGCGCGCATCCGCGAGCGCTGGTCGAACTACGGGACGACGAACCGCACGCTCTGAGCGGTCGCCTTCAGGCGCCCGTGGTCCTTTTGGGCCATTCCGGTCCCGAGAGGTGAACTCCACACTCCAGCAGTGATCGCCCACCCCCAGGCCCTGGGCTCCGACGCCGCGGTGCTCGACGACGAGGCCGCGAGCGCGCGCCCCCGCATGCGACAACCACACGACCCGGTGCGCGCCGTCTTGCTCGCGGCCGTCATGGCGACCGTCGTGATCGCCTCGTTCGGCGCGGGCAGCGACCTTGGCAGCCTCGCGCCGGTGTGGCCGAGCGTCCAGATGCTGATCGCCGCCATTGGCGCGGTACTCATGGCCTGGCGCGGCGCCAGCGTCGCCACCACCGACGCTGACCAGCAGGTTCGGCGCAACGGCCTGCTTGGCGTGTCGGCCTGGCTGGGATTGCAGCTGGCGTGGCTGGTGGAGGCCGTGCGACCCGGCCTCAACCTCGACCTGGTCGCGTTCGCGATGCTCTGCGTGCTCCTGTTCGTCATCGGCCGCTGGTGGATCCTCGTGCTGCACGGCCGCTTTTCGACCATCGAGACCGCGGCGGTGTACCTCGACTCCCTGGCCGTCGCGCTGGTCGTCGCCGCCTGCGCGCTGCTCTTCCGCGGCGGTGGCGTGGTGCAGGACACCGATCGGGCGATCCTGACCTTCGGCGTGGTGCTGGGAGCGACCTTCGGCGGCGCGGCAGTGCTCAACCTGGCGATCACCCCCTCCCGGCGGCCGAGTGGCTGGATGGCGCTCATGCTCGGCCTGGCGGTGGCGGGCGGCGGCTTGCTGTGGCGCATCGGCGGCGATCCCGCCCAGTGGCAGCCAGCTGACGCGGTCACCAGCCTCGGCATCCTGATCGGCGGCTACGGCGCCGCGACCTGGACGAACGACGTGGACCCGAGCGTCCGGTTCCGCCGCCTCGCGCGCCGGCTTCGCGACGCCCTGCCGGTCGCCGCCGTGGCATTGGCCGCCGTGCTCCTGATCGTCAACGAGGTGCTGCTGCCGCTCAACGGCGAGCAGGTCGGCCTGGCGGTGGACGTGACGCTGGCCCTGGTGCTGGCCGACTGCGTGGTACGCCAGACGCTGATGGTTCGCGAGCGAAGCCGATTGCTCCGCCAGGCGAACGACGCCGTGGAGCGCGAACGGCTGGCGAGCACCGACCTGGCCGCCTCCGAGCAGCGCTTCCGCACGCTGGTCCAGAACTCCTCCGACGTCTTCCTCATCCTCAAGCCGGACGGCACGGTCGATTACCAGTCCCCCGCCGTCGAGCGGGTGCTGGGCTATCCACCGGGCGAGCGCCTCGGCAGGCAGATCTTCGAGCTGACTCATCCGGACGACCTGGGCTTCGTCAAGGCGGTCATCGGCGAGTTGATGCAGTCGCCGGGGGCCGTGCGCACCATCGAGCTGCGCAGCCGCCACGCCGACGGGTCGTGGCGGACGCTCGAAGCGACCGGCCGCAACATGCTGGCCGACCCGATGGTGAACGGGATCGTGGTCAACTACCGCGACGTCACCGAGCGCAAGGTGCTGGAGCGCCAGCTCATCCACGAGGCGTTCCACGACCCGCTGACCGGCCTCGCCAACCGTGCGCTGTTCATCGACCGCGTGGACCATGCGCTGACCCGCCGCGACGAGCCGAAGCGCCTGGCGGTGCTGTTCATGGACGTGGACGACTTCAAGACCATCAACGACAGCCTGGGGCACGCCGCGGGCGACCTCGTGCTGGTGGCCGTCGCCGAGCGGCTGCGCGGATGCCTCCGCCCGGAGGACACCGTGGCGCGCCTGGGCGGCGACGAGTTCGGGGTCCTGGTGGAGGACGCCGAGGTGGGACTGCCGCAGGAGCTCGCCGCGCGCCTGCTCGGCTCGCTGCGCAACCCGTTCGAGATCTCCGGCAAGCAGGTGCACATCCAGGCGAGCGTCGGCGTGGCCTATGCCGGTGGCGACACCCACACCGCGAACGAGCTGCTGCGAAACGCCGACGTGGCGATGTACACCGCCAAGAATCGCGGCAAGGGGCGGGTGGAGCGCTTCGAGTCAAGCATGCATGCCGCGGTCCTCAGCCGGCTCGAGCTGAAGGCTGATCTCGAGCGCGCCGTCAGCCACGACGAGTTCCGGCTGCGCTACCAGCCGACCTTTGATCTGAGCGACGGCCACCTGGCCGGCTTCGAGGCGCTGCTGCGGTGGCGGCACCCGACGCGCGGCGAGATCTTCCCCAACGACTTCATCGGCCTGGCCGAGGAGACCGGGCTGATCGTGCCCATCGGCAAGTGGGTGCTCGATCAGGCCTGCGCCCAGGCCCGCGCCTGGCTCGACGCCGGACGGGACGACCTGGTCCTGGGCGTCAACCTGTCTGCACGCCAGCTGCGCGAGCCGGAGATCGTCGACTGGGTGCGGGACGCGCTCGCCACCGCCGAGCTGCCGCCGGAGCGCCTGATGCTGGAGCTGACCGAGTCGAGCCTGATGCAGGACGACGAGGGGCGGCTGCACGAGATCCGGGCGCTCGGCGTCCAGCTCGCGCTCGACGACTTCGGGACCGGCTACTCGTCGCTGTCGTACCTGTCGCGCTTCCCGATCGACGTGCTGAAGATTGACCGCTCGTTCACGGTCGAGCTGGGCGGCGAGCTCGAGGACTCGGCACTCGTGCGATCGGTGATCCAGCTGGCCGCGGCCATGAACATGCGGACCGTGGCCGAGGGCATCGAGCGGCCGGAGCAGCTGGCCCGCGTGACCGCCCTCGGCTGCGACCTCGCGCAGGGCTACCTGCTGGGCAGGCCGATGGACGCCATCCGCGCCACCTCGCTGGCGACCACCCGCGCGGTGATCTCGCGCAGCGGTGAGGCGGCCTCATGACCGGTATTGCCGGCGGCGTTGACGCCGTGGCCGTCGCCCTGGGAGTGGCGGACGTGCTCGTCCTGCAGCGCGACGCCGGCACGCTGAAGCTGCTCGGCGGCACCGGGCGCGGTGCCGGCTGGGCCGGCGTGGTGGAGGTCGACGCCACTGCGGAGCCGCATGCCCGGATGGCGATGCGCGGCAGCTCGCCGCTGCGCCTGGCCGGCTCGGAGGCGGTGCGCGTCATCGGCCCGTACTGGAGCACCCATGCCGCGGTCGTGCCGGTGGGCGACGAGCACGTGGTGGTCGTCGGCAGCGACACGCCGATCCACGCGTCGGACGCCGAGCTGCTGCGCCACGCGGCGGAGGCGGTGGCGGCGGTCGGCGACATCTCGTCCTCCAAGCTGCTGGCCGACGAGCTCGAGGTCGTCGACGCGGTTCGCAAGCTGATGCAGTACCGGCCTGAAACGCTCCGCGACACCGCGCGGCATGTCGCCGAAGTGGCGGGCAGCGCCCTGTCCTGCGAGTTCGCGGCCGTCCTCCTGGCGACGCCTGATGGGCCGATCGTCGAGCGCGCGGGCGCGACCCGCGAGGAGTGCGATGACCCGCAGCTGTGCTCGGACCTCGTGCGCCTGGCCCGCCGCATGGGCGCCGAACCGCTGGTCGAGCAGGACCTGGCGGTTGACGAGCCGGTCGGCTGGACCGCGGGCCTCGTCTCGCGCTATGCGCTCGCCATCGGCGATGGAGGTAACGGGGCGGTGCTGGTGGTGGGCCACGGCGCAGTGCGCCCGCGCGGGTTCACCTCGCTCTGCCTGCGCGTGGGCCGATCACTGGCCGATGCCGCCGAGGCGCTCCTCAGCCAGGCCGCGGCCCGCGAGCAGCTGCGTGCCGAGCGCGACCTGTTCGCCCGGCAGGCCCGGACCGATCCCCTCACCGGCCTTGGCAACCGGGCCGCCTGGACCGATGCGCTGGACGCCGAGGCTGCGCGCAGTGCTCGCTACGGTCGGCCGGTCGTGGTCATGACCGCCGATGTCGACGACTTGAAGGCGACCAACGACCGGTTCGGCCACGTGGCCGGCGACGAGCTGCTGGGCGCGGCGGCGTCCGTGCTGCGCTCGAACCTGCGCGACTCGGACATCGTGGCCCGCATCGGCGGGGACGAATTCGGCATTCTGCTGCCCGAGACAGAGCCGGACGCCATTGACGGCCTGATGGCGCGGATCCGCCACGCCTGCGCGAGGTGGCGTGGCACGCATCCGGAACTGCGGCTGTCGCTGTCCATTGGCTGGGCGATTCCCGAAGACGGTTCCGATCTGCGCGCCGCGCTGCGAACCGCCGACCAGCGGATGTACCTGGCCAAGCGCGAGGCCTAGCCACTGGTCCTATTGGGCCATTTCGCCCGACGCCTCGCCGGATCGACACTGGTCGCGTGACGAACGGCCGCCGGACCGCCACCCGCCCAGCCCGCCCTGCGCGACCCGCTGCCCCGCGCAGCGCCGCGCGCGTCGACGCGCTGACCGGCCTGCCGAATCGCGTCGTCTGGGCCGAGGCCCTCGAGACCGAGCGCGTGCGGCGGGCTCGCTACCGCCGTCCGGTGGTGGTGATGAACGTCGACATCGACGGGCTGAAGGAGACGAACCAGCGCTTCGGCCGAGCGGCCGGCGACGAGCTGCTGCGTGGCGCCGCCGGCGTGCTGCGGCGGAACCTGCGCGACGCCGACCTGGTCGCCCGAATCGATGACGACGAGTTCGGCGTGATGCTGGTCGAAACCTATGGCGACGCCATGGACAGCATCGTCAGCCGCCTCTACGGCGCCTTCGCCATGTGGCGCGGCTCGTACGAGGACCTGCGACTGTCGGTATCGATCGGCTGGGCTGCACCGGAACCCTTCGGCGACCTGCTGGAGGCCCAGCGGGCCGCGTCCGAGGAGCGGCTCCAGCAGGCCACCGAGCGAGCCTGACGGCCGACGGCGTACCGGCCGCCGTACGTCTACCATGCCGGGAATGCTGTACGACTTCTCCACCGTCACCGCCGATTCGGTCGCCCACGAGGCGGATGCCGCCGTTCAGCGCGCGGACGCCCTGGTGGCTCGCGCCGTGGCCGCCGGCGAGCAGCCGACCTTCGACACCACGCTGCGTAACCTCGAGCTGGCCGGCGCCGAGATCGCGGTCGGGTACGGCCGCAGCGCCTTCATGGCCCAGGTGCATCCCGACGCGGCGGTGCGCGACGCCGGGCAGGCGGCCGAGGAGAAGCTGACCAAGTGGCGCGTGGCGGTCGTCTTCCGCGACGACGTCTTTCGCGCCATCGCGGCCTTCGCCGCGACCGACGAAGCGCAGCAGCTCACCGGGGAGCGGGCGCTGCTGCTCGAGCACTGGATGCGCGACTTCCGCCGCGCCGGCCACGAGCTGCCACCGGAGCAGCGCGCCGAGCTCGAGCGGCTCCGATCGCGGCTGGTGGAGCTCGAGGTGGCGTTCGGGCGCAACCTGGCGGAGTACGCCGACTGGATCGAGGTTGACGCCGAGGGCCTGGCGGGCCTGCCGGAGTCCTACATCGAGCGCCTGCGGCCGGGGAGCCGCCCCGGGACGTATCGGGTCAGCCTCGACTACCCGGAGATCAACCCGTTCATGGAGCGCGCCCGCAACCGCGACAGCCGGGAGACGCTGTTCCGCAAGAACTGGAACCGGGCCGTGGCCGAGAACCGCCCGCTGCTGGCCGAGGCGCTGGAGGTCCGACAGCAGATCGCCGACCTGCTCGGCTTCGCGACCTGGGCCGGCTACGCCATGGAAGTGAAGATGGCCGCGGAGCCGTCGCGCGTCCACGACTTCTACCGCCAGCTCGTGCCGCCCCTGGAGGCCGCGGCGCGCGACGAGATCGAGGTGATGCGCGGCATGCATCGCGAGGCTGGCGGCGAGGACACGCTGCAGCCCTGGGATTGGGCCTTCTACGACACGCGGATGTCCCGTGAGCAGCACGGCGTCGACCAGCAGCAGGTCAGCGAGTACCTCGCCCTCGACGCCGTCCTGGACGGCATGTTCGCGTTGACCGGCGACGTGTTCGGCCTCGACTACCGTCGGGTGCCGGACGCGAAGACGTGGCACCCATCGGTCCAGCTGTTCGAGATTCGTGACCGCGACAGCGGGGAGCTGCTGGCCCACTTCTACGCCGACCTCTTTCCGCGCGACGGCAAGTTCACCCACGCGGCCGCATTTCCGATCGTCATCGGCCATCGCGGAGCCGATGGTGCCTATGTCAAGCCGATCAGCGCCATCGTCGCCAACTTCACGCCCCCGACCGCGTCACGCCCGTCCCTGTTGACCCACGGCGACCATGGCGAGATCGAGACGCTCTTCCACGAGTTCGGCCACATCCTGCACATGAGCCTCACCCAGGCCGAGTTCACCCGCTTCTCGGCCGCCTCGACGGAGTGGGACTTCGTGGAGGCACCGTCGCAGATCATGGAGCACTGGGTCTGGCAGCCGGAGGTGCTGGCCCGATTCGCCCGCCACTACCGAACCGGCGAGCCGATCCCGGCGGACCTGGTGGAGCGGATGATCGCCTCGCGCTACCTGAACGTGGGGTTGCGCGCCACCCGGCAGGTGTTCTTCGGCCAGATGGACCTGGGCCTGCACGACGTCCCCGGTGAGCCGGACATGGACCGCGCCATCCGCGAGGCGTGGACGGTCACCCAGTTCCCCTACCCCGAGGACACGTTCATGCTCGCCGGCTTCGGCCACCTGATGGGCGGCTACGACGCGGGCTACTACGGCTACCTGTGGGCCGAGGTCATCGGCGACGACATGTGGAGCCGATTCGCCGCCGAAGGCGTCACCTCGCCGGAGGTCGGTCGGGCCTACCGCCAGGCGATCCTGGAGCCGAACGGCTC
>DASSNX010000047.1:0-25199 GCA_035701185.1 Candidatus Limnocylindria bacterium | reverse complement strand
CCGTAATCCCTCCGAAACCAGGCCGGCGCCCCGACATCGCCGGCGCCCGATACCGGAGGGAATACGCCTATTCGTGCTGCGCCCCCAGCTGCCCATGCCCCGCGAGCCCTGCGCCGGCGAAAGGCCACGCAGCGCTCGGCGACTCAGTCACTCACCGGATTTGGAGAACTACCCATGCGCACCTTCACCCTGCGCGCCGTCAGCGTCACGCTGGTCGTGCTGCTGGCCGCGGCCGCGCTGGTCATCGGCTCGAACGCCACCCGCGTCGGTGCCGCCGACCACCTGGATGCGCCCACCGTCAAGCACGATGGGCGGATCGACATCAACGACGTCTACGTCTTCCAGGGCAAGAACGCGAACAAGACGGCCCTGGTCATGACCGTCAACCCGGCGGCGGGCCTGCTGTCGCCGACCACTTTCCGCCACGGCGCGGTCTACGAGTTCAAGGTCGACACCACCGGCGACGCCATCGAGGACGTGGCGCTGCGGATTCGCTTCGGCGAGGTCCGACGCGACGGCAGCCAGGCCATCCGCATCTTCCGCGCCCGCGGCGAGCATGCCCGGATGGGTACGCGCGGCCACCTGCTCGGCAAGGGCTCGACCAACAAGGTCATCGACCTGAAGGGCGACGGACGGGCGTGGGCAGGCCTTGCCGATGATCCGTTCTTCTTCGACCTGGCGCGGTTCCAGCAGTTCAAGGCCACACTGCTCGCCGGCGGCGGACTCGCCGACCTGGGCGGCCTGGTGGACTGCAACCGCACCAACCCCGGGCCCACGAACTTCTTCAAGGGCCTGAACGGCACGGCGATCGTGATTGAGCTGCCGGATGCGGCGCTCGGCGGCACGATCCACCTGTGGGGCGAGACCTCGATCCGGGAGAACGGCGTGCGCACGCAGGTCGAGCGCATGGGCCTTCCCACGATCAACACGGTCTTCAACCACACCGACGCCGCCAAGGATGCGTACAACCGCGCTGAGCCGCGCAACGACGTTGCCGACTACAGCGACGACGTATCCGGCGTCGTGTCCCTGATCACGTCCCTGGCGGGCACCGCCTCCGATCCGAACGCCTATGGCAAGGCGATCGCCGGCGTGCTCCTGCCCGACATGATCACCTATGACACCGCTCAGCCTGCGAACTTCGCGACGCTGAACGGACGCGCCCTGACCGATGACGTGATCGACGTCGCCCTCAGCGTGGTGGCCAACACGCCGCTGAGCGACTGCGTCGGCAACGACAGCACGTTCCGGGCGTCCTTCCCGTACGTCGGCAAGCCGAACTGACGGGACTGACTGGACCGATGCCGCCGCCGGCCTCGTGCCGGCGGCGGGTCGGACCGGCTTCCTGACGAGGATTCGATGACGACCATCACAATTCCGACTCCCGGCCGCAGCCGCGGCCTGGCGCGCGTCGCGGGCCTGGGCCTGGCCGCCCTGATCGTGCTGCTGGCCACCCGCCTGCCCGCCGCCACGCCGGCGCCCCGACCGGCCCCTGCCGCTGACCAGCCAGCGCCCGACGCGGTTGTTCCGGCCCCCGCCTTGGACGCCCGCGGCACGCTGGGCCTCCTGCCTCCCGCCCAGCGCGTCGCCTTCTGGGAGAAGCGGGTCGCGGCCGGCGGCTCCTATCTCGACCTCATCAACCTCGCCGATGCCTACCTCGATCGCTCCCGGATCAGCGGCGGCCTGGACGACCTGACGCGCGCTGCCGCCGCGCTCGACCGCGCGGCCCGCACCGCGCCCTACCCCAGCCAGGTGTCGGTGCGGCGGGCGCAGGTCGCCTTCGCGCTCCATGACTTCACCGGGGCGATGCGCCGTGCCGACCGCGTGCTCCGAGACGAACCGACCAACCTCGCCGCGCTGGGCGTGGCCGCCGATTCGCGGCTGGAGCTCGGCGACGTGACCGGCGCCGGGCAGCGCTACCGGCAGCTCGCGCAGCTGGCCCCGTCCCCGGCGGCCTGGAGCCGCCTCGGGCGGCTCAGCTTCCTCACCGGCGACCCGGACGCCGCCATCCCGCTCGTCTCCCGCGCCGCCGTGGTGTCGCGCCAGGAGGGCGCCCCGGATGCAGAGGCGTTCTACGAGTTCCAGCTGGGTGACATGCAGCGCACCACCGGCGACCTGGCCGCCGCCGGCGCCGCCTACGAGCGGGCCCTGGTCGCCCTGCCCGACTACGTGCCGGCCATGGCCGGCCTGGCGGCGGTGCGCAATGCGCAGGGCAACCGTGACGCGGCGATCAGCCTGCTGGAGACGGCCACTGCCCGGCTGCCGCAGCCGGAGCTCGTGGCCGCGCTCGGCGACCTGTACGCCCTGGCCGGCCGGACGGCCGACGCGCAGGCGCAGTACCGGCTGGTCGACGGCATCGCCCAGCTCTCGGCGGCCACCGGCTCGGTCTATGACCGCCAGCTGGACATCTTCGCCGCCGATCACGACCGCGGCGTCGCCGCCGCCGTCCGGCGGGCGCGCGGCGAGCTGGCAGTGCGTCGCGATGTTTACGGCCACGACGCGCTGGCCTGGGCCCTGTTCAAGGCCGGCGACCTGGCCGAGGCGTCGCGCGAGGCGACCGCGGCCCTGGCGCTCGGCACGCCGGATCCGCGACTGGCCTACCACGCCGCGCTGATCTTCGAGGCGGGCGGCGGGGCCGCGCGGGCGCTGCCGCTGATCCGCCTGGCGGTGCGCGGCATCGCGCTGCTGCCGCCGCTGCAGCAGCCGCTGGCTCGCGCCGCCCTGAGCCGGCTGGAGGGGGAGCAGTGAGGCGCCTGGCGGCGGCGACCGCCGCCGCGCTGGTAATGCTGGTCGGGCTGGCGGCCACGGCATCGGCCCACCCGCTGGGGAACTACACCGTCAACCGCGCCGTGGTCGTGACCGTGGCGCCGGGTGGCGTGACCGTCACCTACCTGGTCGACATGGCCGAGATCCCGGCCTTCAACGAGATCGCGGCCATCGACACCGACGGCGACGGCCTCCAGTCGGCGGCGGAGCGCGACACCTACGCCTCCGCGACCTGTGGGACGGCCGCCGCCAACCTCCAACTCACCCTAGACGGACGCGCGGTAGCGCTGACCGAAGCCCATCCACCGGCCCTCTCCTTCCCGGAGGGCGCCGGCCAGCTGCACACGCTCCGGCTCGAGTGCCACTTCGCGGCCACCGTGCACGGCAATGGCGGCGGCACGCTGGCCGTCGCCGACCGCACCGATGACGGCCACGTCGGCTGGCACGAGGTCATCATCCGCGCCGACGACGGCGCGCGAATCACCAGCGCCGACGTGCCCGCCAGCAGCGACTCCGCCTTCCTGACCGCCTATCCTGCCGACCGCCTGCAGACACCGCCCGACATTCGGCAGGGAAGCGCCAGCTTCGAGCTGAGCGGCGGTGCGGTCGGCGCCGCCGCGGCGCCATCGAGCCCGGCCACCGCTGCCACCGCGAACGACCCGCTGGCGGCGCTGGTGGGCGGAGAGCTGTCGCCGGCACTGGTGGGGCTGACCCTGTTGCTGGCCGCCGGCCTCGGCGCAGCCCATGCCCTGTCGCCGGGACACGGCAAGACGCTGGTCGCGGCCTACCTGGTCGGCTCGCGCGGGACGGTGCGCCAGGCGGTGGCCTTGGGCGGGGCGGTGGCGGCCACCCACACCGTCGGCGTCCTGGTGCTGGGGGTGCTGGTCCTGGCGGGCGGGGAGCTGTTCCTGCCCGAGCGGATCATCGGCTGGCTGACAGTCGTGTCTGGCGCCGTCATGGCGGCCCTGGGCGCGGTGCTCGTGTGGCGAGCGCTGCGTCGCCAGCGCGTGGCGGTCCACTCCCACCCGCATCCTCACGAGCACGTCCATCCGCATGCACACGCCCACTCGGAGCCGATGAGCCCGGCGCTCACGGTGCGCGGTGCGGCGCTGCTGGGCATCGCCGGTGGGATGGTGCCCAGTGCCTCGGCGCTGATCGTGCTGCTGGCGGCGATCACCACCGGAAGGCTGGTTTTCGGGCTGGCGCTGATCGGTGCCTTCGGAGCTGGCATGGCGCTGGTGCTGGGCGGGATCGCGGTGGCGACGACGGTCGCGCAGGGCTGGCTGAGCGATCGGCTGGAACGAGGCGTGCCGGGCGTGGTGCGCAAGGTCGCCGGACTGGTGCCCATCGGCTCCGGATTGGTCGTGGCCGGCGTCGGCGTGGTGCTGACATTCAGCTCGGTGGCACGCCTGGGCTGAGGTCGCGGGCTTTTGACCCGCCGGGGGAGCGAGGGCTATCATCCGCCGGACCCCCGGCGCGCGACGCTGCCGGCACGCGTTCCGGCGTAGCTCAGTGGTAGAGCGGGCGGCTGTTAACCGCTTGGTCGTAGGTTCGAATCCTACCGCCGGAGCCACTCTCGCCCTCGGACGCCGACTCCATCCTCACCTCGGGAGGCTGACGAGGAGATCGTCGAGCTGCTGCAGCGACTCCGGCATGGCCGAGATGGCGGTCGAGCCCTCTGCGACTGCGGCATCGAGAGCCTCCTTTGACGGATAGCGGTCATGAACCACGACCCGCGTCATGCCCTCGATCTCCTCGAACGTCACGGTGGTGACCGTCTCGCCGTCGCCCTCGTCATTGGTCCAGACCAGGCGCGAGGGCGGCTCGACTTCGAGGTAGCGACCGAAGAAGTCCATGGTCGAGCCCTCGTGGCCGAAAACCAGCCGATACGTGCCCCCGACGCGGACGTCCATCTGGCAGGAAAGCAGCGAGATCGGGAATGACTTCGGCACCCACCAGCGCTCGAAGAGCTCGGGCCTGGTCCACGCCTCGAAGACGATGCGCGCCGGGCCGTTCACCGTCCGGCTGACCATCAGCTCACGATCGGAGATACGTTCCGCGGTCGCCGTGTTGTCCATGGGAGTCGCCTCACTCGATGTCATTGCGTCCATTCACCTTCTCTTGCGTTTGAGTTCGCCTATGACCCGGTCCAGCTCAGCGAAGCGCGCGTCCCAGGCGTCGCGGTAGCGCTCGATCCACGCTGTCTCGGCGGCCAGCTGCCGAGGGCCGAGCCGGCAGGCGCGGACGCGGCCGACCTTGCGGGTGGTGACCAGCCCCGCGCGCTCCAGCACGCCGACGTGCTTCCGCATCCCCGTGAGGGTCATCTCGAACCGGTCGGCCAGGTCCGAAATCGAAGCGTCGGCGTGGCCGAGGTGCTCCAGCACCCCGCGCCGCGTGGAATCAGACAGGGCCGCGAACGATGCGTCCAGGTCGGCTGTCAGATACTGAACCATATGGTTCAGTGTGGCGCAAGGAAGTCCTCGGTGCAAGCGGGCGGTGCGCCCGCCAGTTCAGTGGTGGGCATGCGCCGGCCGACGGCCCAGGACATCGGCCAGGACCTGTGCTTCGTTGTGGTCCTCGTCGCGCGCGGCGAAGAGGAGCGTCAGGGTCCCGTGATGCTGCTCGACGTCCTTCAGCAGGTCGAGCAGCGGACCATGCGACTCCAGCTCCGCCGCGTACCGCTCGCGGAACTCCGGCCAGCGCTCCACTTCGTGGCCGAACCACTTGCGCAGCTCCGTTGAAGGCGCGATGTCGCGCATCCACAGGTCGACCCGCCCGCCCTCGCGCCTGATGCCACGTGGCCAGAGCCGGTCGACGAGCACCCGGTAGCCGTCCTGGGCACCGGGCGCGTCGTAGATGCGTCGTACGCCGATCACGTCACACGCCCAGCGCCCGTGACGCCATCTCGTTGCCGGCGACGCGGGCCGTGACCTTGGCGAAGGCCGTGTCGCGGGAGGTGGAGGTGTCGTCACCGAACGGCGAGAAGCCGCAGTCATCCGTGGTTCCGAGGTGATCCGGATCGATGAAGCGTGCCGCCTCCAGGATCCGCTCCGAGACCTCCTCCGGGGTCTCCACGCGAGGATTGATGGGGTCGGTGACGCCGATGAAGATGCGCCGATCGCCGGTCGCGTATCGGCCCAGGATCTCGAGCACCCTGGGCCGATCGGCCTCGCCGGCGAGCTCGATGAAAAAGCGGTCGACCTTCATCCGGAACAGCGTCGGCAGCAGGTCGGCGTAGTCGACGTCGGCACTGTGTGTCGCGTCGCGATCACCGCCGGGACAGGTGTGGACGCCGACGCGGCTGCGCTCTCCGTCGCTCAGCTTACCCAACACGCGGTTGTTGAGGTCGACGAACGACTCGAGCAGGCCGCCGGAGGGATCCAGCTTCAGCGAGAGGCGCGCTTCCGTGAAGTCGATCTGGACCGTCGCGCCGCGCTCCAGGCAGCCGCGGATCTCGGCGACAGCCCCGGCGACCAGATCGTCGAGGAAAGCTTCGCGCGGATAGTCGGCGATCCCATCGGCCGGGTACATCAGGCTCAGCAGCGAAGCGGAAATGACCGGTTGCTTCAGCTGCGCCGATGTCTCGCCGCGTGCCCGATCCAGGTACTCCCACGCCTGGGTGGCATAGCGGAATGGCCCTGCGGCCAGCACCGGCAGTTGGCGGGTGTGGCCGTCGGCGAAGGGGATGACCACACCATCGGTGGCCAGGTTGGGGAGGCCCTCGACCGGGTAGGTGGCGAAGCTGGGCTTGCGCTGCTCGCCGTCCGTCACGACGGTGGAACCGGTCGCCTCGAAGCGTTGCAGCGTGTCGCGTACGGCGTCATCGAACAGCTCTTCGAGCGCGCCCGCGTCGAGCTGTCCGGCGGCGGCCGCCCCCATGCCGTCAATGAGCGCCTGGGAACGTGGAATGCTTCCGATCGGTTCCGTCGGCAGGGTCATCTGGTCCTCCTCCGTGTGGGGACGCGGAGGCCGCGGTCCACGGCGTCCGCGCCGAGCCTGCGGCCAAGGCTAGCGCATCGGCACGACCCTGCCGTCATGGCCGATGACGGTGCGAAACGTACTCACCGACCGGCTGGCGAAAGCCAACGGCGAGTCGGTTCCAACCGTTGATCGCCACTATCGCCACCGTCAGGGCCACCTGCTCGGCCTTGTCGAACTGGGCGGCGACCTCGGCATAGACCTCGTCCGGGGCGCCGGACTGCGGCAGCAGCGTGAGCGCCTCCGTCCACGCCAGTGCAGCCCGTTCGCGCGGGCTGAAGACCGGTGACTCGCGCCACACGGCGACGAGATGCAGACGCTGCACATCTTCGCCCATCGCGGTCGCGTCCTTGGTGTGCATGTCGACGCAATACGCGCACCCATTGATCTGCGAGGCACGCAGCTTGACCAGCTCGCGCAGGGCCGGCTCCAACGTGCTGTCATCCACGACTCGCTCGAGTTGGCCCATCGCCCGCGATGCTGCCGGCAGTTCGTGGTGGTAGTCGAGCCTCATCCGTTTCATCTCCTCGTCTCGTAGCCCGTGAACTCTTCGGTGCGGATGTCGTCCTCATCAACGCCCTTCGCGACCAGCATCGAGCGCAGACCGGCGACCATGCCCGGCGGACCGGTCAGGTAGTGGATGGCATCGGCGACCCCATCCAGATGGCGGTCGAGCATGGCCCTGTCGATGCGGCCCATCTCGCCCTCCCATCGGTCCAGGAGGTCGTCTGCCGCCGACATCGTCGGCACCACCGTGAGATTGGGGTCCTGGTCCGCCAGGCGGCGCAGCTCGTCCAGGAAGGGGGCGTCCTGCGGCCGACGGTTCGCGTAGAAGAGGAATACCGGGTAGGGGAGGCCGCCATCGTGGGACGCCTCGACCAGGATGCTGCGGAACGGCGTGATGCCGATCCCGCCGGTCAGTACCACTGCCGGTCGCGCGGCGTGGTGCAGGCGGAGGTCTCCAAACGGTCCCTCGATGCGGACCGGCGTGCCGAGCGGCATGGTGCGCAGGACCCGCTTGAACGCCGTGTCGCGGAGGCGAGTCGCGATCACGATCTCCCCCTCGCTGGGTGCACTGGCGATGGAGAAGCCACGCGTGTCGCCCTCGGCATCGGTCTCCGGTGGCGATAGCAGGGTGATGTCGATGAACTGGCCGGCCCGATAGTCCCAGCCCGCCGGCTTCGCGAACCGGAATGCCATGGTGCCTTCGGCCACCGGCCGTCGGTCCAACAGTGGCGCTTCGAACGTGGGCCAGGCCGGCGCTGCGGCAGCGGTGGCAAGAGTCATCGGTCTCAACCCCTCTCTAGAGCGGTCTCAGCACGAGTGGCAGGCTGCTCAGGCCATTGCTCGGGTACACCTGCCGAACCGGTTCCGCGGAATCCGCGACGGCAAACGCGACTGGACTTCGCAGCAGCTCTTCGACGCCGACCCGCAGGTTCAGCAGCGCCAGGGGTTCGCCAAGGCAGCGGTGGATGCCCGTGCCGAACAGCACGTTTTCGGCCTGGTCGCGGTCCAGGTCCACCCGATCAGGGTCAGTGAATACAGCGGGATCCCGGTTGGCGGCGATCCACATGAGAGAGATCCGTTCGCCGGCGGCGATCTGTCGACCATCGAGCTCGACGTCTCGGGTGGTCGTGCGGTTGTTGGCGACGAGCGGTCCGTCGACGCGCAGGATCTCCCAGACTGCCGCGCCCACCAGCTGGGGACGTGCGCGAAGGCGCGCCTGAAGGTCCTGGTCGTTGGCGAGCTGCTGCACGACGATCCCCATCGCTGCGGCCACCGTGCCGTGGCCCGCTGTCCACGTGCGCAGCAGGGCCACGATCTGTTCGTCGTGAAGCGCCCGGCCGTGGACGGTCGTGCGGGCCAGCTCACGCATGATCCGGCTCGTGGGCGCGGTGGCCCGTTCTGCCTGCAGGATGTCGGTCACATAGAGGGCAAACTCGCGAGCCAGCCTGGCGCCGGCCTCCGGGTCACGCCGGAACGCGGCATCCTGGTTGCCGTGCGTCCAGCCGCTGATTCGGTTCCAGTCCTCGACGGGCCAGCCCATGAAGCTGCAGAGGGCCTGGTGCGCGAACGGGTCAACGAATGCGCCGATCGCCTCCACCTCGGCACGGTCGAGCATTGATCCCAGCAGCTCACGAGCGATCCGCCGACTGCGCGGCTCGAATTCCGCCAGGCGATCAGCGGCGAAGTACGGTTCGAGTGCGCCACGGTAGGCGGTGTGCTGCGGCGGATCCGTCCCGTTGGGGATGGCCACCCGTCGCGTGGCGCTGCTGTAGGTCGCAGGATCGGAAGCTGCTGCGCTCACGTCCGCATGCCTGAAGAGGGACCAGCCCAGCAGGTCGCTATGGGCCACGGGGCAGCGTCGGCGTTGCTCGTCATAGGCGCGGCGCTGATCACGCAGGACGGCGGGATCGCGCGGGTCCCAGGAGGCATCCTGGCTTGGCCCGCCTGCCACCGGTTGGCGGCTGCGGCGCTCATGCATGGCTGGCCACGGGAAGGCGCGCTGCCACCAGGCTGATCAGCTCGGCGAGTCGGCAGCTGAACGCCCACTCGTTGTCGTACCAGGCGATGACCTTGACCAGGGTGCCGTCGATGACGCGCGTCATCGACGAGTCGATGATCGCCGAGCGGCTGTCGCCTCGGAAATCGGTTGAGACCAGCGGCTCGTCGGAGACACCGAGGATGTCGTGCATCGGCCCGGCCTCAGCGGTGTGGAACGCCGCGTTGAGCTCCTCGGCCGAGGTTGGCCGCGTAACGTCCGCCGTGAAGTCCACCACGCTCACCGTCGGGGTCGGCACCCGCAGGCTGAACCCGTCGAACCTGCCCTCGAGCTCGGGCATGACCAGCGCCAGCGCGTCGGTGGCGCCGCTGCTGGTCGGGACGATGTTCTGCGCCGCGGCTCGTGCCCGCCGCGGGTCCTTGTACGCCGTGTCGAGCAGGCGCTGCGAGGTGGTGTAGCTGTGGACCGTGTTCATGAGGCCACGCTCGATGGTGGCCAGCTCATGGACGATCTTGACCGCCGGCGCGAGGCAATTCGTGGTGCACGAGGCATTGCTGATGACGTGATGGCGTTCGGGGTCGTAGCGTCCCTCGTTCACGCCGAGGACGATGGTCACGTCGGCGCCCTTGGCCGGCGCGCTGATGATGACCTTCCGTGCGCCCGCGTCGATGTGCGCCCCTGCCGCACCCGGGGCTCGGAACTTGCCGGTCGCCTCGAGCACGATGTCGACCCCGAGCTCACCCCACGGCAGGGTTGCCGGATCGGCGCTCTGCAACACCCGGATCTCTCGCCCGTCAACGACGATAGCCTCCGCCGTCTGCTCGACCGTGCCCGGGTAGGGACCGTACGTCGAGTCGTGCCTGAAGAGAAGCGCATTCATGGCGGCATCGGCCAAATCGTTGACCGCCACCACTTCGACGTGCGGGGTGCGTTCGATGATCGCCCTGAGCGACTGTCGGCCGATACGCCCGAAACCGTTGATTCCGACGCGGACCGTCATGTCTCGGCCAGCAGCTCTTGGCCCTGGACCTGGACGCCGCGCGACCGGACCGGTCGTGCAGCTGGCCCACGCAGGACGGCACCGGAAGTCACATCGAACTGGCTGCCGTGGCAGGCGCAGGTCACGGTGGTGCCTTCGAGACTGCCGTTGGCGAGGGAGCACCCCATGTGGGTGCAGGTGTCTTCGAATGCGTGGAGCTGACCGTTGGCGTTCGCCACGGTGACCTTCACTCCCGCGACGTCGAACGCTCGCATCCCTCCAATGGGAACGTCCCGGATGGTGCCGACTCGTACGAACATGGCGTCCTTCCCTGTGGCAGGGCCGTCGCGGTCGGCGGCCGCTCATGGCAGCCAAGGTACGTCGCGCGGGGGAAGCGTCCGCCGAATTCGAATTAACGAACCGTGAACAGCGGCGGCTTCATGCTTCGTTCACGTCGGTTCGGCCGTGCGTCCATGCCGCCCGCCTACGGTTCAGTGCCGGCCGCAGAGCCTCACGGAGCACTCACCCTGTCCACACCCACGATCCACGACACGCGCGCGCCACTCCGCGCCCTGCCGAGCCCCGCGTATCCTGATCGCCTCATGGAGCTGCGTGCGCGGATGCGCTCGGGTAGCCTGGCGTGGACCGCACTCGGCTTGCTCGATGCGCCGTCATCCGCCGCCAACCTCGCGAGCCGCTTCGCGGCCGAGGGCGCGACGGTGACGGTGGAGCGCGCTTCCGAGCTGTTGGCCGAGCTCTTCGATCTCGGGCTCGCCAGGGTTGCGGTGGCGAGCCGTTCGCAAGCTCGCTACGTGCGTTCGCCCATCGGCGACCAGCTGGTCGCCAGCGGAATCAGCGCGGACGGGGAGATGTCAGTCGGCCTGGCGGACCTGGAGCGACTGCGAACGAACCTGTTCTCAACCGTGGCGCACGAGCTGCGCACACCGCTGACGGCGATCCGCACGGCGGTGGGCCTCCTGTTGGATCCCGATACGCGAGCCGCCGACGTCCAGCGACGGGCCCTACTCGAAACCGTGGAACGCAACGCCGAGCAGCTCCAGGTGCTGGCCGACACGGCACTGGAGCTCGCGCGCTTCCATGCCGGCGAGGTGCGACTTCAGCTCCGCCGCTTCGACGCGCGCGAGCTCGGCGGGGAAGTGGAGGTGGCGATGCGCCCGCTCTTCGACGCGAAGCAGCAGCGCCTGGCCCTAAATGTCCCGCCTGACCCGGTTTGGGTGTTCGCCGATCACCGCCGCATCGTGCGCGCGCTCATCAACCTCGTCTCGAATGCGCACAAGTTCTCGGGCGCCGGCAGCACGATTCAGCTGAAGATCACCCGGACGCGGGAGGAAGTGACCTGGGAAGTCACGGATGACGGCCCGGGGATCCCCCTGGCGGAGCAGCCACACCTCTTCGAACGATTCTTCGTGAGCGCGACAGATCGGTCACCGGGCGGCACGGGTCTCGGGCTGCCGATCGTGCTGGCCAGTGCGCAGGCCCATGGCGGCAGGGTAGAGGTGGACTCGGAGGCCGGGCGGGGCAGCGTCTTCCGCCTGGTGCTTCCCGTTGCCGGACCACCGACCGACGACGAATGAAGATCCTGGTCGTGGATGACGCGCCGGATGTCATCGAGTCTGTTCGCCTCGGCTTCACGCTGCAGTGGCGGGAGGTCGAAATTCTCGGGGCCGCCACGGGCGAGGCGGGCCTGGACCTGGTCGAGTCCGAGCAGCCGGATCTGGTGCTGCTGGACATCGGCCTGCCGGACATCGACGGCTACCAGGTCCTGAGTCAGATTCGCGCCTTCTCGGACGTGCCCGTCGTGATGCTGACTGCCCGCGATGACACGCTGGACCTGGTCAAGGGCCTCGAGCTGGGTGCCGACGACTACGTCACCAAGCCGTTCAACCACTTGGAACTGCTGGCACGTACCAAGGCCGTCCTGCGGCGCCTGGACATGCCCGCACCGACGTCTCGGGTCCCATCGTTCCAATCCGGCGAGATGGAGATGGATTTCGCGCAGCAGGAACTGCGCCTCGCCGGCCGGAAGGTGGAGCTGACGCCGACCGAGTACAAGCTGCTCTATCACCTCGTGCGCAACAGCGGCTACGTCCTGACCCACGGGACCCTGCTCGCCAAGGTGTGGGGCCGCGAGTACGTCGACGAGGTTGACTACCTGCGCGTGTACGTGCGGCGGCTGCGGGACAAGCTCGGCGATGATCCGGAGCACCCGCGATACATCCGCACCGAGCGCGGCCTGGGCTATCGCTTCGTGGCGCTGCCCGACACGTCATCCGAGACGTAGCGGGGTCGGAGGCCCCGCCACAGGGATTCATTTCAGGTTCACAGGAAGAGATGATGCGTACCCGATCCACCGAGAACAGACCGGCCGCGGCGCCGAACACCGGCCAGGCCCCGACCCTGGAAGAGGTGATGGGCGTCGTGGAGCACACGCTGCTGCACCCGGAGGCGACCCGTGACGAGGTGGAAGCCGGCATCGACCTCGCGGCCCGCCTCGGCACGGTGGCCGTGGTCGTGCAGCCGTGGGACGTGGCCTGGGCGGCCGAGCGCATGAATGGGTCACGCCAACGCCTCGTCACCACCGTTTCCTTTCCACATGGAAACGACCGCAGCGACCTCAAGGTCGCGCAGGCCCTGGCGGCCGTGGCCGATGGCGCAGATGAGCTGGACGTGGTGATGAATATCGGCGCCTTCCGCTCCGGCGACCGTTCGTACGTGGAAGAGGAGCTGCGAGGCGTCGTCGATGCGGTAGGGGGCAGCCCGGTCAAGGTCATCATCGAGAGCGCTTATCTCACGCCGGCCGAAGTCGTCGACGCGGCATTGATGGCGGTATCCGCCGGCGCCGCCTACGTGAAGAACGGGACCGGCTTCTCACCGCGCGGCGCCGACGAGGCCGAGATCGCCGCGATCCGGAGAGTTCTTCCGCCCGCGGTCGGGGTCAAAGCCTCGGGAGGCGTGCGCCAGCTGGACGCGCTGCTGCGCCTGGTCGACGCCGGTGCGAGCCGCGTGGGCACGTCATCCACGGCCTCGATCGCCGCGGAATGGAGCCGGCGGTACGACCCTCCAGATCCGGGCCGCAGCGGAGGCTAGCCGCATCACGGATTTTCCCGTGGCGTTCATGCGGATTCCGGCGGATCCTCTCCCCGCCTCCGTAGGCTGATTGTCAGGAGCTCGTAGCCCCGTTTCAGTCGCGCCGGCATCCATGCGGGTGCCGGCGCACCAACTTGTCTTCAGAGGAGTGTGGTCATGTCCGGATCGCTCGTCCCACGCCCGCAGCGCACGAACCCCTGGCCGCTGACGGTCGAGGCGCGGCAGCGCCTCGATGCCGAAATCGCCCGCCTGCGGGACGATCTGACGTCGCTGACCAGCCGCGGACTGGAGGAGGGGATCGTCATGCTGCCCGTGGCCATTGCCTCGAAGCGGCTGGACACCCTCCGGCGCGTGCTGGCCGCGGCCGAAGTCGTGACCGACCCGAGCCGGGCGGCCATCGGCCGGCGCGTCACCCTCCGGGAGAAGGGCGGCGAGATGCTGTCGCGCTCGATTGGATTCCCAGGAGACGGCGATCCGGACGAAGGCTGCATCTCGGCGGACTCACCGCTCGGGTCGGCGATCCTGGGTGCTTGCGCCGGGGAGAACGTCGAGGTCGACGCGCCGGCAGGCCGCTGGTCGATCACCGTCGTCAGCGTTGACTAGCTGAGCGCGGCATCGGGCTGGCGCCGCGCTCCTTTTTCACGTGGCGTTCATGGACGTCCGCGCGCCCTGTTTCGCGCGCGGCAGATCCTTGAGCCGCGGCCGAACGGCCAGCCGTCAGTCATCACATCTGGAGTAGTTCCCATGCGTATGTTCAGGACTCCGCGCCCCGGCTACTGCGCCTCGTGCGAGGGAGTGATCACGTCCCG
Source organism: Candidatus Limnocylindria bacterium (assembly GCA_035701185.1). Taxonomy (GTDB): domain Bacteria; phylum Chloroflexota; class Limnocylindria; order QHBO01; family QHBO01; genus DASSCW01. Next base: position 11,056 of record DASSNX010000047.1, on the reverse strand, counting down.
CCCCGTCTATCGGATGGACGAGGCTTACTGCTGCGTGGGCTGCGCCGAAGGCGGGCCCTGCGTCTGCAGCTACGAGGCCGACCTGGCCGAGGATGGCGTCGACCGCCTGGGCCTGCTCATCCCGGTCAGGGTAGGGGTCGCCGCTGGCCATCGCGCCTCTGAGCCGATGGTCTCCGAGCCGATGGCGGCCCGGCGATGACGATCGAAGCGCCGATTCGTCCGGCTTCCACGACGACGACGGGGCCGCGCGTCCGGACGCCGGGCGCCCGCGCCCTTGACGCGGCACGAGCACAGTTCGAGGCGGCAGCCGACCTGCTGGCGCTCGACGATGGGCCGCGCGCGATCCTCCGCGTCCCGCAACGCGAGTACACCGTGAACTTCCCCGTCCGGCTCGACGACGGATCGATCCGCGTCTTCACCGGCTACCGCGTGCAGCACAACACGGCCCGGGGACCGGCCAAGGGCGGCCTTCGCTACCACCCGTCCACCGACCTCGATGAAGTTCGGGCGCTCGCGATGTGGATGACCTGGAAGTGCGCCCTGGTCGACGTGCCCTTCGGCGGCGCCAAGGGCGGCGTGACGTGCGACTCGCGCACCATGAGCCCGCGCGAGGTAGAGGCGGTCACTCGCCGCTTCGCGACCGAGCTGGAGCCGATGATCGGGCCGGAATCGGACATCCCGGCACCGGATGTCGGCACCAACGCGCAGACCATGGCGTGGCTGATGGACACCGTCTCCATGCACCGCGGCTTTTCGGTTCCGGGCGTCGTCACTGGCAAGCCGCTGGCCATCGGCGGCTCTGTCGGGCGCGCCGACGCGACCGGCCAGGGCGTCGTCTACGCCATCGAGGACGCGGCGACCCGCGGCGGGTTCACGATCGAGGGGTCGCGCGTCGCGATCCAGGGGTTCGGCAACGTCGGCGAGGCCACGGCGCGGCTGCTGCACCTGCGCGGAGCGCGGGTCATCGCGATCACCGATATCGACGGGGGCGTGTATGACGCCGATGGTTTGGACGTGCCTCGCCTCTCGCGCTTCCTGACGGAGCACGGCACCGTGGCCGGCGCGCCGGGCACGACACCCATCGACAACGAGAGCCTCTTCGCGCTGGACGTTGACGTCCTGGTCCTGGCCGCGCTCGAGGGGCAGATCACCGCTGCCAACGCCGGGTCGGTGCGCGCCCGGATCCTCGCCGAGGCGGCGAACGGTCCGGTCGCACCGGAAGCGGACCCGGTCCTGGCCCGCAACGGCGTGGTGGTGCTGCCCGACATCCTGTGCAACGCCGGCGGCGTGATCGTCAGCTACTTCGAGTGGGCACAGAACCGGGCCGCGCTGGCCTGGACGCTTGCCGAGGTGAACCAGCGGCTCCGTACCCAGATGCTGGCCGCGGCCGATGCGGTCTGGGAGCGCGCCGCGCGCGACGGCATCTCGCCCCGGCTGGCGGCGCACGTCATCGCCGTCGAGCGCGTGGCCGACGCCACTCGCCTGCGCGGGCTCTACCCCTGAGGGCGTGCGGGCCGGGGGTGATGCGTCGGTCGCCTCCGGCCCGACCTACGCTCGACCGGCGGCGGCGACGTCCAGGCGCCGTCGCAGATGCTCGCCGGTCAGCGAGCCCTCGGCGCGGACGAGCTCAGCCGGCGGGCCCTCGAAGATCACCCGGCCCCCGTCGTGGCCGGCGCCCGGCCCCAGGTCGATGACCCAGTCGGCCCGGCCGATGACCTCCAGGTTGTGCTCGATGACGATCACCGTCTTGCCGCCCTCCACCAGCCGCTCGAGCAGGCCGATGAGGTTGTCGACGTCCTGCATGTGCAGCCCCGTGGTCGGCTCGTCGAGGACGTAGACCTCGGTCGCGGCCGACATCTCGATCGCCAGCTTCAGGCGCTGGCGCTCGCCGCCGGACAGGGTGTCCAGCCCCTGGCCGAGCGAGAGGTAGCCGAGTCCGACATCGGCAAGGCGGTCGAGCATGGCCTTGACCGGCTTTTCGATGAAGAACTGGCGCGCCTCCTCGACCGGCATGGCCAGGACCTCGACGATGTTCCGGCCGCGCAGCCGGTAGTGCAGGACGTCATCGGTGTAGCGCCGTCCCTCGCACACTTCGCACACGCTGACGACCTCGGCCATGAAGCCCAGGCTGGTGTAGGTCCTGCCCAGGCCGTTGCAGTTCGGGCAGGCGCCCTCCGAGTTCGCGCTGAAAAGCGCCGGCTTGACGCCATTGGCCTTGGCGAAGGCCGAGCGGATGGGGTCCAGGATGCCGGTGTAGGTCGCCGGGTTCGAGCGCCGTGAGCCACGGATGGCCGACTGGTCGATCACCGTCACCGATGGGTTCTCGCGCGGCAGGCAGCCATGAATCAGAGAGCTCTTGCCGGAACCCGCGACGCCGGTGACCGCCACCAGCACGCCCAGCGGCACGTCCACCGAGACGTCCTGCAGGTTGTGCAGCCGCGCGTGGCGGATCGGGATCGCGCCGCTCGGCGAACGCGGATCGGCCTTCAGGCCCTGACGGACCTCCAGGTGCCGGCCGGTGGCGGTGGAGGAGGCGACGAGCCCGTCGACCGGGCCCTCGTACACCACCGTCCCGCCGTGGCTGCCGGCACCCGGGCCCATGTCGACGACGTGGTCGGCGATCCGGATCACCTCGGGGTCATGCTCGACCACCAGCACGGTGTTGCCCTTGTCCCTCAGCCGCCGCAGCAGCGCGTTCATGCGCTCGACGTCATGCGCGTGGAGGCCGATGGTCGGCTCGTCGAAGATGTACGTCACGTCGGTGAGCGGCGAGCCGAGGTGGCGGATCATCCGCGTTCGCTGCGCCTCGCCGCCGGAGAGCGTGCCCGACGGCCGGTCGAGGCTGAGGTAGCCGAGGCCCATCTGCACGAAGGCATCCAGCGTGGCGGCCAGCGCGTCGAGCAGCGGCGCCACCGATGGCTCCCTCAGGCCGCGGACCCAGGCTGCCAGGTCGCTGATCTGCATGGCGCAGGCATCGGCGATGCTGACGCCGTCGATCTTCGAGGAGCGGGCCGCCTCGTTGAGCCGCGTGCCGCCGCAGTCGGGACAGGTGCTGAACGTCACGGCGCGCTCGACGAAGGCGCGGATGTGGGGCTGCAGCGCGTCGACGTCCTTGGAGAGCATCGACTTCTGGATCTTCGGCACCAGGCCCTCGTAGGTCAGGTTGATGCCGTTGATGCGGACCTTGACCGGTTCCCGGTAGAGGAGGTCGTTCAGCTCGGCCTCGGAGTAGTCCCGGATCGGCTTGTCCGGATCGAAGAAGCCGGACTCGCTGTACATCCGCGTCGCCCATCCGTCCGGCGTGTAGCCCGGAATCGTGATGGCGCCCTGGTTGAGCGACTTCGTCTCGTCGTACAGCTGGGTCAGGTCGACGGCACTGGCCGTGCCCATCCCCTCGCAGCGCGGGCACATCCCGCCGGCCAGGGTGAAAGACCGGACCTCGATTCGCTCGCCAGCCTGGCCGATGGTGACCGAGCCGCCGTAGTGCTGCCGCTCCCCGTCAGCGGCCGGCTTCGCCGTCTTGCCGCCGCGCTCGATGGTCACCGTGCCGGAGGCTCGGACCGAGGGGATGTTGAACGAATACGCCTGCGGCCCGCCGACGTGCGGCTTCGCGATCCGGCTGTAGACCACGCGCAGCATGGCGTTGGCGTCGGTGACCGTGCCGACCGTCGAGCGCACGTTGGCGCCCAGCCGCTCCTGGTCCAGGATGATGGCGGGCGTCAGGCCCTCGAGCGAGTCCACGTCCGGTCGCGCCAGGGTCGGCATGAAGCCCTGCACGAAGGCGCTGTACGTCTCGTTGAGGAGGCGCTGCGACTCCGCCGCGATCGTCTCGAAGACGAGCGAGCTCTTGCCCGATCCCGACACCCCGGTGAAGACGGTCAGCAGCCGCTTCGGGATGTCGAGGCTGACGTTCTGCAGGTTGTTCTCGCGCGCCCCACGGACCGCGATCGCGCCCCACGGGCCCACCTCGGCCGCCAGCGCTCAGCCCGCCGCTTTCCGGACCAGCTCGGCGAGGCGCGCCTCGACCGCGGGCGTCAGCTTGATCACCGCGAACTCGGTCGGCCACATGTCGCCGTCGTCGAGGCTCGCATCGGGCTGGAAGCCGAAGGTCGAGTAACGGACCCGGAACTTCGACTTGGCCTTGAAAAAGCCGATGACCTTGCCGTCCTTGCCCTCGCGGGCGTAGGCCGGCATGCCGTAGTAGGTCTTCGGCACGAGCGATGGCACCGCCTCCATGACGATCTCATGGACGCGCTCCGCCATGGCACGGTCGTCGGCCGGCATCTTGGCGATGCTCGCCCGCAGATCCGCCAATCCTGCGGCCCGCTCCTCCTCGGGGTTGCGCTTTGCTGCTGTCTTTCGCTCGCGCGCGCTGGCCTGCATGGCCGCGCGCTCCTCATCCGTCCAGACGTTCGTGCCCTTGGCTGCCCGTTTCGTTGCCATTGCGTCGGTCTCCTCGCGTGCGCCGATGGTGGGCCGATGCTCAGGCGGATGCCTGCTGCGCCGCCTTGCCCTGCTGCAAAATCCGGATCGGGTTGCCGAAGGGGTCGCGCAGGCCCATGTCGGTCCCGTAGAAGTGGTCGGTCGGCTCCTGGGTGAAATCGGTCACGCCGCGCTGCTTGAGCGTCTCGAAGAGGCCTCGCGCATCATCGGTGATGAACACCAGGCCGCCCAGAGCGCCCTTGGTGATCAGCTCGCGCAGCTGGGCGGCGGTCGCCTCGTCGTGGAGGGGCGCGCCGGGCTGCTCCAGCGAGACCTCGATGTCAGGCTGGCCGGGTACGCGGATGGTCAGCCAGCGGTAGTCGCCCTGCTTGACGTCGTTGCCCTTCTCCAGCCCGAGCTTGTTGACGTAGAAGTCGAGCGCCTCGTCCTTGTCCAGGACGTAGATCGAGGCGACGTTGAGCCTGGTGATCATGTCGGTGGTTCTCCTCTCTGTCGGCCCTTGCCGGGTCGCACCACCCTACGAGGCGAAGGCCGGCTCCGCTTCTCCAAAACTGCTCAGCTGCGACATTTCGCGGTCCGTGGCGGCCGTCACCGGGCGCATGGCTGCCAGCTGCACGCAGTGCGGCGCCACGATCGGCCCGTGGCCGGCGCGATATGCGGTCGGCGTCTCGCCCACGATGGCGCGGAACGTGCGGCTGAAGGTGCCCAGGCTGGTGAACCCCACGTCGAAGCAGATGTCGGTCACGCTGCGATCAGTCTCGCGCAGCAGGAACATGGAGCGTTCAACCCGGCGCCGCTGCAGGTAGCGGTGCGGCGTCTCGCCGAAGACAGCCCGGAAGGTGCGGATGAAATGCGCCGGCGAGACGTGGGCGACGGCCGCCACCGCCCGCACGTCGAGCGGCTCCGCGTAGGCGCGGTCCATCGCGTCGCGGGCGCGCAGCAGGCGGCGGTTCAGCTCTTCGGCTTCGCGGGACACGGCTCCAACGCTACGCCATCGGGCGAACCACTGCGCCGCGGCTCACTGGGCCGCTTCGCCCGGCGGCAGGACGGCCACCAGCATCCAGCGCGACTGCGTGGGCTGGCGCGTGGCGAAGGTCAGGCTGAACGGCGCCGTCCGGCTGCTCTGGAGCGTCCCGTTGGCGTCGTATTGCTCGTCGACTCGCGTTCCGGTCCCCAGCAGCCCCAGGCTCAGCCCGTCCTGGCGGCCGAACGGAACGAGCAGGGAGACCGAGATGCGATCGAAGGTGTAGTGCGACACGGTCGTCGTGCCCGATGCCTCGACCTGCGCCAGGCGGGCCTGCATCTCGACCAGCCGGTCGCCGTGGTCGACGGCGGTGAGCAGGCTGCCGTCGCGCTCCAGCAGGGCGGTGTTCTCCAGCTCCAGGTTTTGCGCCAGCGAAAGGACCACCGGCACCATGCCGCTGCCCGCCAGCCGATGGTCGAAGTCGATGACGTCCTGGCCGATGGTGATGGGTGGCAGCGTCGACGGGTCGACGACCGGCAGCGGCCGGTTCAGGGCCTCGGCGGCGTTGGGACGCACCGTGCCACGCGCCGGCGTGCCGGCCACGAGCACCGCGCCGGCGACCACCGCGAGGCTCAGCGCCGCGGCGCTGAAGCGCAGCGCCCGGCGCGGCGATTCGGGAGCCGCTGCCCAGCGTTGCAGATCGTCTGCCGCCGAGCGGGGCTCGGGCACGAACCGGTCGAGCAGCGGGCGGGCGGCGCAGAGGAGCACCAGGCCGGCCAGCAGCCCGACCTTGGTCCCGAACTCATCGGTCTGGGGTGCCATGAGCAGCACGCTGGCAATGCCGACCAGGACCGCGAACACGACGCGGCCGACCTGGCCGGCGGGCACGGTCTTCGGGTCGGTGAGCATGAAGAACAGGAAGATCATCACCTCCGGCGAGGTGACGATCACCCGCCAGAAGTCGACGCCGCACACTGGAGCGAAGGCCCAGTTGGCGGTCATGCAGTGGCCACTGGCGGCGAGCAGGCCGATCCCCGCGGCGAGGGTCAGCCAGAAGGCGGCAGCCATCCCCAGCAGCTTCAGCCGGCGGGTGATGAGCAGGCCACCGACCAGGATCACCGCGTAGGCCGCCAGCATCCAGCCGTTGAGCGGCGCCCACCAGAAGTCGAGCGGCTCGACTCGCGAGCTGCCGAGCAGCACGAAGGCGACGACCAGGCCGATGTTCGACGGGTTGAAGACGTGGCTGCCGCGGTACTTGATGACGTACTTGGACAGCAGAGACAGCCCAGCCACCGCGGCGAAGACGTACCAGCTGTCGAAGCTCCAGGGCTCGCTCGGCGGGGTGCCGACCACGCGCAGGATCAGGGCCACGCCGCTGCCGGTCAGCATCGCGCTGGCCGGCCAGACGAACGCGCGCGACTGCCGGAACGTGAGCGCCACCTCCAGCACGGCGCAGGTCAGGATGGCGGCCAGGATCTGGGGGACGCTGACGCGGAAGCCCAGGCCCACCTGGCCCAGGACGTGGACGCTGATGATCACGGCCGCCACGTGCAGGCGCGGATCGCGCAGGGTGGGCAGCACCAGCGGGTAGCTGGCGCCGCGCAGGGTGAGGCTGCGCGCGGTCATGGGCTGGCGCTCATCGGCTCACCTTGCTCGGTCGTGGCTGGCTCGGGTCACGGCTGCCCTAGCATACGCAGCCGCGTCCCGGTAGCATCCCGAACCGACCTTGACGGAGGAGAGCCATGGCACGTGATGACGAACGCCTCGCGCGTTCCCGCGAAGAGCCGATCGTCGGGGGCCTGCCCGACGTGCCGGGCATCGGGGTGGCGATGCGCCTGACCCCGGGGCTGGGCGTCCACCTCCGCGGCCTGGCCGACGAGCTGCTGGTCCACGACTATCCCGGCGCCACCATCCAGCGGCACCAGCGCGAGATGCTGGCCACCGCCGTGTCGGCGGCGAACGACTGCTTCTTCTGCATGGACTCGCACGGCGCCTTCGCCACCGCCCTGATGCAGCGCGAGGGTGCCACGCACCTGGAGCCGATGATCGACGTCATCAAGACCGGCGACTCCCAGGGGCTGGATGCCAAGATGCAGGCCCTGCTGCACATCGCCCGCACCGTCCAGCGCTCCGCGCTGAACCTGACCGAGGCCGATGTCGAGGCCGCCCACGCAGCGGGCGCCACGGAAGGCGACGTGCAGCTCGCCGTGCTGATTGCCTCCGCCTTCTCGATGTACAACCGCCTGGTCGACGGCTTCCGCGCCCGCACCGCGCCGACGCCACACGCCTACGTCGAGCGTGCCGGCGAGATCGCCGACAACGGCTACAGCGCCCCGTCCGCCCTGCCGCAGCCACAGGAGCCGGCCTCCGCGCGCTGAGCCGGCTGCGACCCTCGTCAGCATCGGCGCACCGCCAGGTTGAGCTCCAGGCGCAGCTCGGCGCCCGGCGGCAGCCAGCGGAGCGCGCCGGGCTCACCGGCGAGCAGCCGGCGCAGGCCGTCTGGCGCGTGCGACTGCATCTCCAGCGCCGTGGCGTCCGGATCAGTGGGCGTCGCCACCACCACGTGGTCGGCTGAGGCCGACAGCGACAGGGTCGCCGCGACCCCCAGGTCGGGCCAGGCCAGCTCCACGGCCGGCACGGCGAGATCCGTCCAGGTCGCATCGAGGCCGACTGGCGGCAGCGCCAGGCGCGACAGGTCCCAGTCGTCCACGGCGGGAATCGGCCGCACCGGCGAGTCGGCGTTCGACGGGTAGACGCTACCCGCCCGGAAGGCGACCTCCACCGGCCGCCGCCACCAGGGGTGGAGGCCGAGGCCGGCCGGCATCGGCTCATCCGAGCGATTCACCAGGCGCAGGTCCAGGCCCAGTTGGGCGTCGTCCAACCGCGGCCGCAGGCTGGCCTCGTATCGCCACGGCCAGCCATCGCCGCCGGCCACGCATCGGCAGGTGACCCCGTCCGCATCGACGGTCCACGGGCGGCTGTAGACCTGCCCGTGGATGGCCGTGCCATCCGCAAAGTTGGGTGGCATCTCCACGACGCGGCCGCCGACCGGCGTGGGCGCGGTCTCGATCCGGTTGCACCACGGGGCCATGACGTAGGCACCCCAGAAGAAAGGGTCCTGTGTATGCGCACCAGGATCGTCCGGCGTGCGCAGCAGGTCGTGGCCGAAGGCTCGCAGCCGATGGAGCCGTGCGCCCGCCTCCGGGAGCAGCACCGCCTCGACCGCGCCCGCCGCCAGCCGTAGCGCTTGCATGACCCCAGCTATCCCTCCATGACCATGGCGTGGTCGCTGCGCAGCACGAACGGGGGCAGCAGAGCCGGGATGTTCGAGAAGGGGAGGACGTCCGGATGGAGGTCAATCCCGAGGACACCGCCCATGAACCGCCGCCGCGCCTCGATCCGCCGCCAGGCATCCGGGAAGCGGCTCGCCAGCTCGGCGCGCAGCGGCTCGTCGGCCAGCGCAATGCCGTCCTCGATGTTGGTGGTGAAGTACGGCGTGCCGGTCGCCGGGATGACGTCGACCTGGAAGGCCATGCCGGAGCGCAGCTCGACCGTCGAGCCGGCGCTGAATGGCGAGTTGACCCACTCGTCCAGCCCGATCTGGTGGCCGGGGTTCAGGAAGATGCCGAAGAACGGGTCGCCCAGCCGGCGCGCCACGATGTCGTGCAGGACAGACCCCCGCTGGCCGACGTGCAGCGCCTCGTACCACTCGACGATCGCCTCGAAGTACGGCCCCACCAGCCGCTCGACGTAGTCGCCGATCTCCGCCGGCAGCTCGCCGGAGTCCTCCACCACGAAACCGGCCCGGCAGTTCAGGGCGCCCCAGATGCCGAAGGCCACCGTGAACGGGTCGCCGCGCTCGATCGGCCGGTCGCCAGGGCTCAGCAGCCCGAGCCGCGCCCGCGGCCCGGCAGTGAGCATCAGGTGACAGGACAGCGGCCAGCCGTTCCAGCCCAGCAGCGCGACGGCCTCGCGCTCGGTCATGCCCGGCCGCAGGTTGCGAAGCAGCCGCCGCACGCCGCTCGAGGTCTGGCCGGCCGCCCATTCCATCGCGGCCAGCTGCTCCACCTCGTTGATCACCCGCAGGCCGTCGGCGGTGTTGATCAGCAGGTCGGTGGCGTTGCGCACCTCCCCACTGCTGCCCACCAGCCCGCGCAGCGCGTCGACCAGGTAGGCGGGCGCATCCAACCGGGCGGAGTCCCCGTAGGTCTTCCAGCCGATGACGCCCACCCGGCTGCCTGCGCCGATACCCTCGGCGGCCAGCACCTCGTCCAGGGGCCGCGACCGGTCGCGCGGCTGGCTCGGCAGGCTGAGCTCCTGGTGGAGCTGCGGTCGCATCGGCAGCGGCGCAGCGCCGGCCATCCCGTAGCACTCGTTGCCGACCAGGATCGTCGGCTCGCCGTCGGAGCCGATCACCAGGATCGCCTCCTCGAACCGCGGATCGAAGCCGGTGAGCCAGGCGATGTTGGCGCTGTGCTCGCGATCGGCGTAGAGCACCAGGCGGTCGTGCCCGGCGGCCTCGGCCCGTTCGCGCAGGCGCGCCAGCCGCTCGACGTAGCGCGTGGCGGGGATCTCCGGCATGGCGTCCGGCACGCCGAAGTCGGGGAGGGACACCGGGCGGAGGATCGCGCGGCGGCTGGTCATCGGTTCATCCTCCGTCGAACGTCCACGGCTCGACCGCGTCCGATCGCCGGCGGACGATGCCGAAGCCGTTGACCGGCACGGGCATGGCCGCGCTCTTCGTGCCATCCGGCCAGGTGACGGTGACGCTGGCCGTCGCCGCGTCACCGAGCCCGAAGTGGATCCAGCCCAGCTGGCCTCCGGCGTGTCCGCCGCCAATCGTGATCTCGCGCCGCTCGACCCGGTCTCCGGCGGTGACCTCCACCCAGGCGCCGATGGCGTCGCGGTTCGCGCCGTCCTCCTCCACCCGGAGGGCGGTCCAGTTCCCGAGGGGCCGCGGCTCGTCGGCGGAGCCAGCGCCCACGTTGCGGAAGAGGCTGACGTTGACGCGCCGGTTCACGACCACCAGGTCCAGCAGCCCGTCCAGGTTCAGGTCGACCAGGGCGGCGCCGCGGCCGCGCGCGTAGTCGGCGATGCCAGCATCCAGCCCGCCCTCCACGAAGGTGCCGTCGGGACGCTGCAGCAGGAGGCTGTTCGGGTCGCGCGCGGCGTAGTCAGCCTGCGCCTCCACGTTGCCCTTGGAGACGAAGAGGTCCATCAGCCCATCGTTGTTCACGTCGGCGAACTCGTCGTGCCAGGCGGTGGAGCGCATCTCGGTGTCGCCGACGTACGGCGAGCTGGCGGTTGCGCCGCGCGCCACGGCCATGTCCTCGTAACGCGGCTGCGACGGCCCCGCGGCCAGGGTCTGCAGCCGGTTGTCGGCCTGGCTGGTGAGGTAGACCTCCGGGTAGCCGTCGCCGGTGAGGTCGTAACTGGCGATGCCCATGCCCCAGATCGTGACCGGCTGCCAGCCCTGATCCTTGGTCCAGAGGGTCGGCGCCTGCCCCGGCACCACGTGCCAGAGCTGCTCCTCGCCGAAGCGGTAGTAGTGGCGGTCGTTGGACATCCGCAGGTCGGCATGGCCGGAGCGGTCCCAATCGCTGAACAGGATCGACAGCGTGCAGTAGCCCGGCGACAGCGGGATCGGCG
>DASSNX010000046.1:0-12092 GCA_035701185.1 Candidatus Limnocylindria bacterium | reverse complement strand
GCCAGCGTCGGGTCCTCGGCCCGAGCAAGCGCTTCGGCAATCCCGGCCAGTGCGGTCCGACCGCCCTTGATCTTCCGCCGCCGGGAATCGGCGCGCCGCTGCCGCGCGGGAGAGGGCTCGGCGGGCGCATCCCCCACCCCTGTGGGAGGCTCCGACACATCCGCAAACTCCCTCGCCGTAACCTCCTCCGCCCCGGGCGCGCCTGCGTCGGCAGCAGCATCGAGCACCGCCTCTGGCTCGAGCACCGCGTCCGGCTCCGCCTCGACATCGGATTCGGCCTCCTCTTCGGGCTCGAATTCCGCTTCGGCCTCTGCCGCCAGCTCATCGGCGGAGGCGGACTCGGGCGTCGGCTCAGTTGGCGGCTCGGCGGCTGGCGGCGGCGCGACGGGGGGCTCGACCGGCGGCGCGCCGGTGGGATAGGCGGGAATCTCCCAAGCGACCGTGGATGGGGGTCGCGTGCCGGGCAGGCGGACGTCCATGCGCGCCTCGAGCAGCTCGACGCGGCCGCGCAGCGACGCGACCTCGCCCCGCGCCTCACCGAGCGCGAGCAGCGCCTGGCCGTAGCGTTCGGTCAGGCTGCGAAACTCGGTCAAGAGCTCGCGGAACGGGCTCAGCTCGTGCGACCCGCCGTTACCGTTCGGGCGCGGCGGCGACTCGGGCTCATCGGCTCCGAAGCTGCCGGACGTTGAACCCGCCGCCGTCGGCGTGACTCGGGGCTGCAGGAACACGCGCATGCCATCGGGGCCCTCACGCGAGCCGGCGAGCACACCGCGAGCGATGAGCTCCCACACCCGGCGCTCCGGGATCCCGAGGACAAGCGCCGCATCCTTGACCGAGTAGCCGTCCATCACGGGGCCGATAGGGTAATACGCGCTGTCGAGAAGCCCAATCGGCGTTGACCGGCCGCGACGGCTGCACGCGGAGGTCGCTCGACGTCGAAGGCATCCGGTAGCATCGAAGGTCCATGAGCCGCCCAGCTGGCACGTCGATCCGTCTGCCGACGTTGCCCGGAGCCGATTTCAACCTGCCGCCCGGCCTCGAAGGCCTGGACGAGCTGGCCTACAACCTGTGGTGGAGCTGGACGCCGCGGGCCGGTGCCCTCTTCTCGCGGCTGGATCCTGCCGCCTGGTCGCGCCACCGCAACCCGATCGCGGTGCTCACCGGCATGCACGCGGCGCGCTGGGAGGAAGTGGCCGCTGACGAGGACTTCGTGGTGGACGCCAGCCGCCTGCTGGACGAGTTCCACCGCTACATGGGCAACGGCAGCGACTCCTGGTACCAGCGCCAGGTGGCCGAGGATCCCGAACGGGCCCTGCCGGGGCCCGTCGCCTATTTCTGCGCCGAGTACGGCTTCCATGAGTCGATGCAGATCTACTCGGGCGGCCTGGGCATCCTGGCCGGCGACCAATGCAAGTCCGCGTCGGACGCCGCCATTCCCTTCGTTGGCGTGGGCCTCCTCTACCGGCGCGGCTACTTCCGCCAGCAGATCGACGCCGACGGGCACCAGGAGCACGCCCAGCCCGATATCGATCCCGGCATGCTGCCGCTGCGGCGTGCCCGCGCGGCGAACGGCTCGGCCCTGCAGGTCAGCGTCGATTTCAACGATCGCCAGGTCCACGCCGCCGTGTGGGTGGCGCAGGTCGGGCGCGTCCCGGTCCTGCTGCTCGACACCGACCTGCCGGCCAACGCGGGCCCGGACCGGCCGATCACGCACATCCTCTACGTCCGTGGCCGCGAGATGCGCCTCTGCCAGGAGCTGATCCTGGGGATCGGCGGCGTCCGGGCGCTGGACGCGCTGGGCGTCGAGCCATCGGTCTGGCACCTGAACGAGGGGCATTCGGCGTTCCTCCTGCTGGAGCGCGCCCGCCAGCTCCTGGACCGCGAGCCGGGCGTGCCCGCCGGCGAGGCGCTGCGCCAGGTCGGCCGCAACGCGGTGTTCACGATCCACACGCCCGTGCCCGCCGGCAACGAGACCTTTGACCGCGGCCTGCTGGTCAAGAACCTGGCGCCGTGGCTCGATGCGACCGGGATGCCGGCCGAGGAGCTGCTGGAGCTGGGCCGCGGCCGCACCGACGACCCGAACGCACCCTTCGACATGACGGCCTTCGTGCTGCGCCACGCCAGCGGCGCCAACGCGGTCAGCCGCCTGCACGCCGAGACCGCCACGGCCACCTGGGCGGAGGTCGCCGGCCACCCCATCGGCGCCATCACCAACGGCGTGCACGTCGCCACCTGGCTGGGCCGGCCGATGCGCCGTCTCTACGAGCGCGCCCTCGGCACCTTCCTGGCCAGCGACCACGCCTCGCCCGACGGCCTCGAGGGCGTCCAGGCCATCGCCGATGACGACCTGTGGGCCGGGCACATGCAGCAGAAGCGGGAGCTGACCGACTTCATCGCCGGCCGGCTGGCCCGCCAGTTCGCGCGCCACGGCGAGTCACCGGACCAGCTGCGCGAGGTCGAGCACGCGCTGAACCCGAAGGCGATGATCATCGGCTTTGCCCGGCGCTTCGCGACCTACAAGCGCGCCGATCTGCTGTTCCGCGACGAGGACCGGCTGGCGCGCCTCCTTTCGAACGCCCAGCGGCCGGTGCAGATCGTGATGGCCGGCAAGGCGCACCCCGCCGATCGGCCCGGGCAGCGCGTCATCCAGCGCCTGTTCGAGCTCTCGCGCTCCGATCGGCTCCGGAATCGCGTCTTCATCGTCGAGGACTACGACATCCGGATCGCCCGCTTCCTGGTGGCGGGCGTCGACATCTGGCTGAATAATCCCCGCCGCCCGCTCGAGGCGTCCGGCACCTCGGGCATGAAGGCGGCCATGAACGCCGTGCCCAGCGTCAGCATCCTGGACGGCTGGTGGGACGAGGGCTACAACGGGCATAACGGCTGGGCGATCGGCCGGCGGGAGCCGGTGGCTGACGAGGACGGACAGGACGCGGCCGATGCCGAGTCGCTCTATCGGCTGCTGGAGGAGGAGATCGTCCCCACCTTCTTCGAGCGGGACGAGGAGGACGTGCCGCACGCCTGGCTCCAGACCATGCGGGCGGCCGTGGCCGCGTCGATCTGGCAGTTCAGCACGGCGCGGATGCTGATCGAGTACGTGGACGAGCTGTACCGGCCCGCCATCGCAGCAGCGCGGGAAACCGTCCCGGCCTGAGGCTCAGGGCAGGAAGGCGCGCGGGTTTTCCCAGACGCCGTTCACGTTGGTGGCGAAATGCAGGTGGCAGCCGGTCGAGAAGCCGGTCGTCCCCTCGTAGCCGATGACCTGGCCGGTGTTCACCACCTGTCCGGGCCGCACCACGATCTGGGTGGTGATGTGCCAGTACCAGGTCTGGACGCCGCCGCCGTGATCGATCACCACGCCGTAGCCGGGGTCGTACGGCCACAGCGGCTGCCCGGACGCCACGACCACGCCAGCCTTGGCAGCCAGGATCGGTGAGCCGCAGCCGGCGACCATGTCCAGGCCGCCGTGGAAGTGCGGGTAGTACACGCCACGGTAGGTGTAGGCAGGCTCCATGGTGAAGCTGGTGGGACCCCATTCCTGGGTGACCCGGGCGCCGATCTCCGGCCAGCGGTAGCCGAGCGCCGACAGCGCCTTCGCCTGGCGCCGCGCCGCCTCCTCGGCCAGGCGGCGAGCCTGTTCGATCGCGTTCTGCTCGGCCACCAGGCGGTGGACCAGCTGGTTGGCCTGCTCGAAGGCGCGCTCGTTGTCGGCGATCTGCTGCTTGACGTTGCCCTTCGCCTTCAGGGCGGCGTTCAGCGCCGCCTCCTGCGCCGCGCGCTTCTTCTCGGCTGCGGCCTTGAGCTTCGCCGCGCGCGCCTCCAGCTCCTGGAGCTGCGCCTTGCGCTCGACGAGGTGGCGCCGCTCCGCCGAGGCCGCCATGCGTGCCTCGCGCAGCGCCGCGCGACCCTCGCTGAGCGTCTGCTTCTTGACCAGCAGCTCGTCGCGCAGCGCCCGGATCTCGGCGGCCAAAGCCTTGTCCTGGTCCGAGACGGTCAGCAGGTAGCCGACCTGGTTGGTGGCCTCGTCCAGGTTCGAGGCGCTGATGATGATCTCGAGCAATGACGTCTGGCTCTGCTCGTACGCGGAACGGAGGTGGTCCTGGAGCAGGGCCTCACGCGCCTCCAGCTCCGACGTCTGGGCGGCGACCTCCTGTGCCACGACCCACAGCCGATGGTCCATCCGCGCGATGCGCGCGCGCAGGTCCTGCAGCCGGGCGGTGATGTCGGCGATGTCGCTGCGCACGGCCTGGAGCAGGCCGACCACGCGCTCGTACTCGGCGGTGGCGTCCTCCAGCTCGCGCTGCGCGGCGTCGAGCTGGCGGGACAGGGTGGCGGAGGTGGCGCGCAGCTCGTCCAGCTTGGCGCGCTGCTCGGCCAGCTCGGCCTCGATCGAGGCGCGCTCGGCCTTTGCCTGTGAAACGGGATCCGCTGCCAGGGCCCGGTTTCGCGGATCGCTGCCGACGATCATCGTCCCGACCGTCAGCAGAGCAACCAGCGTGACGGCCAGCCGAGATCGTGCCCTCATGCGGCGCTCATCCAGGAGTGTTCCATCGTGCCCAGCCGCCTCCCGACGTGCTCCATTCGCCATGCTAACCGGGCACTTCGGCCGCGTGACGGGGTCGAATGTACTACACCGTACTACCCTTTCGCGCCTGATCGACGCTCAGTCGCGGGGCGCGCGGCGTCCGGCCAGGATGCGCACCGCGAGCGCGGCGGCGGCACCGCCGAGCGCCAGCACCCAGGCCGGGAGGCGCGCCTGGGGCGTCGCCGGCGCCGGTCGCGCGGCGGCGGTCGCGGCCACCACCGGCCCCAGCGGCACCGCGGCGGGGGCCTGCTCCGGGCCGGCGTCCTCCAGCAGGTCGGCCCGCGCCACTTCGGCGCCCAGCAGCACCACCACGCTGGCGAAGTAGAGGAAGACGAGCAGCGAGATGGTGGCCGAGATCGGCCCGAATGCCGTGTCGTACCTGGCGATGTTGGTGGCGTAGTAGGTGAACCCGATGCGCAGGATCGTCCAGAACACCGTCGCCGCAATCGCGCCCGGCAGCGCCTCGCTCCAGGTCACGCGCCGGTTGGGAACCAGGCGGTAGAGGACGAGGAAGGCGACGAAGATCAGGAGGATCGGCGTCACGAAGCCGATGGTCGTCAGGGCCAGGTAGCCGCCCGGCACCGCCTGCAGCACGTCCTGCGTCGCCGACTGGAGGATGCCGGTCAGGATGCCGATCGCCACCGAGGCGATGCCCAGCACCCCGGTGATGACCATCAGCACCAGGCCGATCAGCTTGTCCTGCCAGAACGGCCGCGGGTCGGTGGCCGCGAAGGCGCGGCCCACGCCCTGGGTGATGGCCGAGAAGATGCCGAGCGCGCCCCACACCAGGAAGATGACGCCGAAGATGCTGATCCCGGCCCGGGCGGCGATGACGGCATCGATCACCCCGCCGATGGTGTTCGCATCCAGCGGCGAGCCGGCCCGCACCTGGTCGATCACGAACTGCCGCGCCTGGCCCTGCCCCACGAAGTAGCTGAGCAGCACGATGCCCAGCACCAGCAGCTGAAAGATGGAGAGGATCGAGAAGTAGGCCATGCTGCCGGCGTACTGCAATGAGCCGTGCTGCATGAAGCCGATGGCGGCGCCCCGCAGGACGCGCGTCCAACGATGCCTGCGGAGCCAGCCGTCAAGCGACGAGCCGAGGCGCTTGAGCCGATCGACCATGCCGGGCCGCCTCCGCAAACGGTGTGCCCGAACAGGGTAGGCTGAAGCGATGGCAAAGGACCCCTCGGTCCAGCTGGAGCTTGATGGCTTCGAGGTGACCATCTCGAACCCGACCAAGATCTACTTCCCCGAAGCCGGCATCACCAAGCGCGAGCTGGTCGACTACTACCTGGCGGTGGCCGATGGTGCCCTGCTCGGTGTCTTCAACCGGCCGATGGCACTCAAGCGCTTCGTCGACGGCATCACCGGCGAGGCCTTCTTCCAGAAGCGCGCACCGAAGGCGGTGCCCGAGTTCGTGTCGACGGTGGAGCTGGCCTTCCCCTCGGGGCGCACCGCGGACGAGGTGGTGGTCACCAACCGCGCCGCGCTGGCCTGGGTCGTGAACCTCGGCTGCGTCGACCTCAACCCGCATCCGGTCCGGGCCGATGACCTCGAGCATCCTGACGAGATCCGCGCCGACCTCGACCCCGGCCCCGGCGTGCCGTGGGCGGACGTCCGCACCGTTGCGATGGTCGTGCGCGACGTCTTTGCCGACCACGGGCTGACGGCCTTCCCCAAGACCAGCGGCTCCCGCGGAATCCACATCTACGCCCGCATCGAGCGCCGCTGGGGCTTCTCCGAGGTCCGCCGCGCGGCCCTGGCCATGGCCCGCGAGGTGGAGCGCCGAGCGCCGTCCATCTCCACCTCCAAATGGTGGAAGGAGGAGCGGCACGGGGTCTTCATCGACTACAACCAGAACGCCAAGGACCGCACCGTGGCCTCGGCGTACTCGGTACGCCCACTGCCCGCGGCGACCGTCTCGGCGCCGCTCACCTGGGACGAGGTGCCGGACGCTGAGCTCGGCGACTTCACGCTGCGGACGGTGCCGGAGCGCTACGCGCGGCTCGGCGACGTGGGTGCGGGGATCGACCAGGCGGTCGGGTCACTGGAGGCACTGCTGGACCTGGCAGCCCGCGACGAAGCGTCCGGCCTGGGCGATGCCCCCTGGCCGCCGCACTACGCCAAGGGCGAGAACGAGCCGCCGCGGGTCCAGCCCTCGAAACGACGCATGGCCTGGACGCCGCCCGGCGGCCGCGCCGGCGACCAGCCGCAGCCGATGCCTCCCCCGCCGGCGCGTCGCGCGGATGGCACCGTGGCGCCCACCGGGCGGCGCCGCTCCTCTCAGCCGCTGATCGTGATCAGCCAGGCGAAGAAGAAGGCCGATGCGCTCGACGGCCTCGAGCGCTGGAAGGCCAGGCATCCGAAGGCCGCGAAGCACATCGCCGAGGACGACGTGCTGGTCGACGGCATGCGCGGCCGGTCGTCGCTCTGGTATCGGATCCGCGTCAACCTGCGCCACGTGCCCGAGAAGGACCGACCCCCCGAGGAGAAGCCCGACCCGGACTACGACCTCTCGGAGGAGTGGCGCTCCTAGCCGGCGTGGCCGTCGACGGCGCGCTCCATGCGCCGGTCCGGCACGATCCAGAGCACGACCACGAACGCGTAGATCGCCAGCGCCAGCCACGGGGAGATCAACGCCAGCGGGATTCCCGCCGCGAAGAGGACCGGTGACACCTTGCCCTTGACGTCTCGGCCGACGAGCTCGGCCAGCGTGTGGGGCTGGCCCGGACAGGCGATGAGGGCACGGACCACGCCGTAATAGGCGATCGCCGCCAGCAGCATGAGGCCGCCGTAGGCGGCAACCGGGACGGGCGCGAAGCCACTGTCCCCGACCCAGGCGGTCCCCAGCGGGATCAGCGACAGCCAGAAGAGGAGGTGCAGGTTCGCCCACAGGACCAGCCCGTTCACGACGTGCGCGGTGTGGAACAGGTGATGGTGGTTGGCCCAGTAGGTGCCGAGCAGCGCGAAGCTCAGCGCGTAGATGCCGAAGGTCGGCCCCAGGTGGGCAAGGTCCCCGAGCTGGGTGCCCTCCGGCGGGCGCAGCTCGAGAACCATGATCGTGATGATGATGGCGATCACGCCATCGCTGAAGGCCTCGAGCCGACCCTTGCTCACGCCGGCACTGTACCGATCTCCAGCCCCAGCCCGCGGCCCAGGATCGTTCCCAGTCGCCGGACTTCCGCCTCCACGGCGCGCCGTGCCGGTGAGCCGGCGTCGCTGAATGGACCGATTCGGACCACGTCGCCGTCCAGCTCCCACGTCCCGGTCACGACGCCGCCGACCACGACGACCGGCGCGATCCAGCCGCTCTGCCTGCTGACCAGGCGCCGATGGGCCTGCGGCAGGACGTGCGGATCCTCCGTGCCGGGACCGAGCACCCACTGGTCGAAGCCGCCGAGCAGGCGGACCGGGTACGACGGTCGTGCGGCGGCCAGCTCCCCGGCGTCCTCGGCCAGGACGTAGGCGGCTTCCCCCTCGACGTCCACCTCGACGAGTTCATCGCCCAGCCGCGCGAACCAGGCGCGCAGCGAGCGCTTGGCGATCCGACCGCGCGAGATGAAGCGGCCAAAGCCGTCGACCGTCGCCGGGCCGTGGGCACCGAGGTAGGCCGCAATGGCGCGCGGCGCGGCCTCATCGGGCTCGGGAAGACCGGCCCATCGGGTCGAGGCCTGGTCGGGGCGCATGAAGGTGACCCGATTGCCGCGGGACGGCCCGAAGCAGAGGTCGCCCTGCCAGGCCAGCGGCTTCAGCAGCGTCCCCCAGCCCGATGCCATCTCGGCGCCGATGTGGGCCAACCGTGGCCGCTTCACCATCTCGGCGGCCAGCTCCTCGCGGGTCAGCGCCCGCCCGTCCAGGGCGTCCCGTGCGACGACCCGCATCTCGTCGAAGTCGCCCGGCCGGATGCCGAAATACTTCTGCCAGCTGGGCACTTCCCACGAGCGGCCGGCGGCCAGCAGGGAGAGGTAGATGCCCGCGTCCTCGGGCGCCAAATAGTGGAGCGTGCCGCGCATCGCCCAGGTCTTGATGAGCTCGCCATGGGCCAAGGCCGCCGCGACCTCGCCCGGCGCCGAGCGCTGCTGCCGGACGCGGATGGCCAGCTCGGCCGAGGAGGCGACCTGCGCCTGCACGCCGCAAAGCCGCCGCACCACGTCGGGGACTGAGGCATCGCCTACCGGTTGCAGGAAGTGGCGCCGCATCCGCCACGCCAGCGCCTGCCTCCAGCTGACGCGCAGCGTCACTCCGCCAGCCGCGCCTCCAGCCGCGCCTTGACTGCCGGCCACTCCGCGGCGAGGATCGAGAAGTACACGCTGCTGCGCATGTAGCCATCCGGCATGCGGAACTGCTCCCGCAGGACGCCTTCCCGCACGCCGCCGATCCTGGCAATGGCCGCCTGCGAGCGCTCGTTGCGCAGGTCCGTCTTCAGCGCCACGCGGTTTGCGCCCAGCTCGTCGAAGGCGTAGCCAAGCTGCAGGAGCTTCGCCTCGGTGTTGACCGCGGTGCGCTGGTGCGACGGCGCGATCCAGGTCCAGCCGATCTCCAGCCGCCCGTGCTCCGGGGCAATGTCCAGGAAGCGGGTGGACCCCACCGCGCGGCCGCTGGCCGCGTCGACCGTCGCCCACGAGATGTACTCCGGCCTCATCGCATCGGCGAAGTAGCGCTCCCAGGCGGACTCCCCGGCGGACAGGTCGATGAACAGGTACCGGAACGTCTCCGGGTCCTGGGCGGCGGCCGCCAGGAGGGCGTCGCGATGGCGCTCCTCCATCGGCTCCAGGCGGACGTGCCGGCCCGAGAGGGTGACCGGCTCGGGCGGCTTCATCGGCTCAAGCCTGGCTGCTCAGCGGGTGCCCGCTCCCTCGCCCTCGCGTGCCGCGACCGCGGCCTCCACCCAGTTCGGGATTTCGCGGCGGAGCGTGGCGAGCGGCAGCGAGCCGTGGCCCAGCACCTCGTCGTGGAAGGCGCGCAGGTCGAAGCGGTCGCCCATCTTTTCCGAAACCTCGCGCCGCGCCCGCTCGATCTCGCGCTGCCCCATCTTGTAGGAGAGCGCCTGCCCCGGCCAGATGGTGTAGCGGTCGACCTCGATCTCGGCGTCGACCATGGGCAGCGTGCCGCGCTCGTGCATGAACTCGATGGCCTTGTCGCGCGACCAGCCCATCGCGTGCAGCCCCGAATCAACCACGAGGCGCGAGGCGCGAAACGCCTGCGCGTCCAGCATCCCCAGCCGCTCCCGGTCATCCAGGTAGAGGCCCATCTCGTCGGCCAGGCGCTCGCAGTAGAGGCCCCAGCCCTCGACGTAGGCCACGCCCGCCATGCGGCCGCCGAGCGTCCGGAAGCGGGGCAGGCCGGCCAGCTCCATCTCGATGGCGATCTGGAAGTGGTGGCCCGGCGTCGCCTCATGGAAGGTGATGGCGGCGATCTTGTGGAGCTGCCGCTCCTCCGGCTGGTAGGTGTTGATGTAGTACTGGCCCTGCCGCGAGCCGTCCAGCGAGGGCTGCATGTAGAAGGCCGGCGGCGTCTCGCGCTCGCGGTACTCCTCGACCGGCACGACGACGCAGTTGGCCGATGGCAGCCGACCGAAGTACTTCGGCGCCGCGGCGTAGGCACGCTCCGTCTGGCTCTTGGCCAGGTCAACGATCGCCTGCCGCGAGTCGGTGTGGTTGGTCGGGTCCGTCTGCAGCGCGGCCTTCAGCGCATGGCGGTCCTCGTGGCCGAGCCGATGGGCGATCTCGTCCATCTCCGCCTCGATCCGGCGCAGGTCCTCCAGCCCGAAGGCGTGGACCTCCTCGGCCGTGGTCGCCACGGTCGTCTGCATGCGGATCGCGAGCCGATAGAGATCCTGCCCGTCCGGCACGTGCCCCAGCCCGGGCTCCGCCTGGGCATGTGGCTCGTACTCATCGGCCAGGAAGTCCCGCAGCCGCTGCAACGCTGGCTTGACGTGCTCGTCCACCGCTGCCGCGACCCGGGCGCGCGCCTGGTCATCGGCCACATGGGCCAGGGCCACCGCCGGAAACTGCTCGGTGGGCGTAGCGTGCATCCGTTCGATCTGCTCGATCTGCTTGCGGACCGGGACCGACGCGCCGGTGCGCCCATCGGCCAGGCCTTCCCGGAGCGTGTCGATGTACTGCTCCACCGCCGTGGGATATGCGGCGAACCGGGTCAGCAGCTTCTCCAGCGCCTCCGGCGAGTCGGCGATCTGGTACTGCGCCACCATCACCGGCATCAGCTGCACGCCGCTGATGTGGTTGACCGCCATCTGGTAGAGCTTCTTCTCCTGCGCCTCCAGCTGGTTGCGAGCAACGAGCAGCAGCATGTCGCGAGTGATGACCTGCTCCGGCTCGAGTCCTTCGTCCGGGACGGCCTCCACCTCTTCCACCAGGGCCCGAAAGACCCGCTCTTCCTCGGCGCGGCCTTCGGCGCCGATGTCCGGCAGGCGATCGTCGAAGCGCGTGTCGCCCAGGATGGTGGCGAAGATGGGGTCGCGCTCGAGCACGCCCTCGAAGAAGCGATCGGCGATCTCGTTGATGGCAGCGTTCGGATCGGTGGCAGTCACTTGGCGCAGGGACCTCGTTGCATGATCATCCTCGGGGATGGTGAGTGTAACGGCGCTCGTCCAAGGGCATTGGAGGCTGGTCGGTGCCGCTGCCGCCGTGGTCCTCGGCTTGGCCGGCTGCGGCTCCATCCTTGCGCCAGCGACGCCGATGCGCACGGCCGACCCGCGAGTCGACTTCGCAAGGCTGAGCCCGGATGGGCGGTCACTGCACCTTGAATTCGTCGGCGGTCCGGACGATCCGTCAAATCCGTGCTCCGTGCAGTACGAGGCGATCACCGAGCTGAGTGACGGCGAGCTCGTGGTAGCGGTTGTCGCCCAGCAACGTGCGAGGCCGGTCCCCTCTGGCACGGCCTGCGACGCCGTTGGCTATCTCCGTGCCATCGACCTCCGCTTGCCGCAGGGGTTCCACGGATCGGTGATCCGGGACAAGGTGACGGGCGAGGTTGTTCTCCCCCGACCGTCGGACAGCCCCTAACCCGCGACACCGACTTGCGGTATGCGACTGCCAGTAGCGTTGCGCAGGTCACCGGCGGATCCAGGGGTGACGGCGGTCGCCTGCGAGCGTGATTCGCGCCTGCGGACGGGCCCGAGCGCGCGCCGGAGGCACGTAACGCTACGGGGATGCGCAGACCGCAACTCGAGGCGCTCTGATCCGCGAAATGTCGCTCAGAGCCGTCATTCCGGGGAATCAGTGGCAGTCCACCCGACCCGCGCTCCTCCCGGAAAGGTTGGGGTCCGATGAGGTCTAACGTTCGCCCGCCGTCTTGCGCAGCACCCAGACCTGCTCGCCGCCGTAGGCCGGCGGTCCGCCGTCGAAGTCGCCGTATTCGGCAACCACCTCGAGCCCGGCCAGCTCGAAGAGCAAGCGCATCTCACTCCGCAGCGACCAGCGCAACGTGAGCCGCTCCGTAGCGGAGCGCAGCACGGTGCCCGCGGCGTCGGTCTCGGCGAACT